>NC_019902.2:3562500-3862500 GCF_000321415.2 Thioalkalivibrio nitratireducens DSM 14787
GCCACCGGATTCAGCTACCGCGCGCAGCGCGGCAATCTCGGGGAGCGGGCGCCAGCTCAGGAGCTCGTAGTAGCGCCACATCAGTTCGTCCGAGATCGACATGATCTTGCCGAACATTTCGTTCGGCGGCTCCTGGACGCCGATGTAGTTGCCCAGTGATTTGGACATCTTCTGCACACCGTCCAGCCCCTCAAGGATCGGCATGGTCAGAATCACCTGGGATGGCTGACCGTATTGCTTCTGCAATTCGCGCCCCACCAGCAGGTTGAACTTCTGGTCCGTCCCGCCGAGTTCCACGTCCGCCCGTAGCACGACCGAGTCGTACCCCTGGATCAACGGATATAGGAACTCGTGGATCGCGATCGGCTGTTGAGCGACATAGCGCTTGTGGAAGTCGTCGCGCTCGAGCATGCGCGCCACCGTGTGCCGGGCCGCCAGTTGCACCATGCCCGCCGCGCCGATCCCATCCATCCAGGCCGAGTTGAAAACCACCTCGGTGCGCTCGGGGTCGAGGATCCGGAACACCTGCTCGCGATAGGTGGCCGCGTTCGCGACGATATCTTCCTCGGTCAGCGGCGGGCGTGTCGCGCTCTTGCCGGTCGGATCCCCGATCCGCCCGGTGAAATCGCCGATCAGGAACAGGATGTGATGCCCCAGATCCTGGAACTGCCGGAGCTTGTTAAGCAGCACCGTGTGTCCGAGGTGCAGATCCGGGGCCGTCGGGTCGAAGCCGGCCTTGATGCGCAGGGGCCGCCCCGAGGCGAGGCGCGTACGCAGATCCCCCTCAAGGAGGATCTCGTCAGCCCCGCGGCGGATGATCGCCATTTGCTCTTCCAGTTCCATGATTTAGTCTCTATAGTTGAAGCTGTACCGTAAGTGCGGGCGCCCGCATCACCCTACCGGGAAGAGTGGATTGACTGCGGCCGCCGGCATGGCTATCGTCGCGGCAGTGTCCGGGGAGGGGGATCGCATGTTGCGCAGTCGTGGCCGTATCTACATGGAAACCGGTGCCAACCGACTCAGCTTCCGCGAACCCCGGCGTCACAGGCGCATCCCACTATTGGTCTCCGTCCTGATGCTCGGCGGCCTGGGTCTGGGCTTCGCGGCCTACCTCGAACCCACCCAGACCGCGTCGGCCCCAGTGCAATCGGCGGATGATACCCTTCGCGCGCCGCTCGAGAGAACCCAGATCGAGATCGCGCCCCTGCCGGCACCCCTGGCAACGGTCGGCGAAGCGCCGGCCGGCGTGGTCAAGCTGCCCAGGGACATGTTCCCCGAAGCCGAGCACAACCACGGTTCATCCGAAGCGGCGCAGGCACCGCCCATCGAGCTCGCGCGCCCCCATGTCCCCGACGCGCCGGCACCGTTGTCACTGGGCATCGCCGCCGATGCGGCGCCGACTCCCGAGATCGCGGGTTCCGAGCCGGAACCGGCCTCTATGGACGATGGGCTGGCGTGGGAAGATTACGTGGTCGCCCCTGGCGACAGCCTTTCCGGAATCTTCAGCGAACTGGGCATCCACAGCCAGTTGCGGCCGGTGCTCGCGATCGGGGGCGACGCCGCGGACCTGAAGCGTCTGCATCCGGGCGAACGACTGCGCGCGGGAACCCGAGACGGTCAACTCGAAACGCTAATCTACGAACCCCGTGGGGACCACTTCGTCGAGATCACCCGGGATGCCACCGATGGCGAGTTCGTCGCCACCCGGCACGCGCACGAAGTCGAAACCCGGCGCCGGATGGTCCACGCGCTGATCGAACAGTCTCTGTTCCTCGACGGTTCCCGGGCCGGCCTGTCCGATGCCACGCTGGTGCAGATCGCCGACGTCTTCGGCTGGGACATCGATTTCGCCTGGGACATCCGCGAGGGTGACCGCCTGAGCGTGATTTATGAGCGGATCTACCGCGACGGGGAATACCTGCGCGACGGACCCGTGCTCGCGGCCGAGTTCCAGAACCGCGGCCGCACCCTGCGCGCGCTGCGCTACGCACCCGAGGGCCAGGGTCCCGATTACTTCACGCCGGATGGCGAGAGCATGCGCCAGGCCTTCATCCGGACCCCGGTGGACGTGGGCAGGATCAGTTCCCATTTCGGGCCGCGCCGCCACCCGATCCTCGGTTATACACGCCAGCACCAGGGCGTCGACTATGCCGCCCCCACCGGCACCCCGATCCGCGCAGCCGGCAACGGGCGGATCGTGCATCGCGGAAACCGGGGTGGCTACGGCAAGACCGTGGTCATCGACCACGGCAATAACCGCAAAACCTTGTACGCACACATGAACGGGTTCCGTTCGGGGCAGTCGGTCGGCTCGCGTGTGCGCCAGGGCGAGATCATCGGTTACGTCGGTATGACCGGACTCGCCACCGGCCCCCACCTTCACTACGAGTTCCACCTGCACGGGGAGCCGGTGAACCCGGTGACCGTTGACCTGCCCCGCGGGGATCCCCTGCCGAAGGGGCAGCTCGAGGCTTTCCGGAAAGAAACGGCACCGCTGCTGGCCGCAATCGACACGCTGCGCGAGACCCAGCTGGCGGAGGGCCCGCCGGGCGCCGGCAGCCACTAGTGTCGGAACTCTACCTCGGCCTGATTTCCGGCACGAGCCGTGACGGCATCGAGGCCGCCCTCGCCGTCGCACGAGGGCCGATCGGCTGGGAGGTCCGCGCTCACCGCCATCACCCCTACCCCGACGCGGTCGCCACCGAACTGACGCGCCTTACGCTGGCGGCGCGGGCTGGCTACCGGGAACTCGGCGAACTGGACGCGAAAATCGGCGAGGTGTTCGCCGAAGCCGCGATCGCACTGCTGCGAGAGGCATCCGTGAGCCGGGAACAGGTACGGGCGATCGGCAGCCACGGCCAGACGCTGCATCACGCCCCCGACGCCAGCCCTGCGTTCACCTGGCAGATCGGCGACCCGTTCCGCATCGCCGAGCGCACCGGCATCGACACCGTGGCCCTGTTCCGCCACCGCGACATCGCGGCCGGGGGCGAAGGCGCGCCGCTGGCCTGCGGTCTGCACGCCGCGTGCTTCAGTCACGACACCCGGGCACGAGCGGTGGTGAATATCGGCGGGATCAGCAACATCACCTGGCTGCGGCCCGGGCAGCCAGTGCTCGGCTACGACTGCGGCCCGGGCAACACGCTGCTCGACGCCTGGATTCGCAGACACCGGGGGCTGCTCTTCGACGCCGGCGGGCGCTGGGCGGCCGAGGGCCGCACCCACCCGGAGTTGCTCAAAGGGCTGCGGGAGGATCCGTTCTTCGCGGCCCCGCCCCCGAAGACCACCGGTCCGGAGTACTTTTCGCCGGACTGGCTGGCAGCGCGGCTGGCACGACTCGGGCCGCTCGCGCCCGCCGACGTCCAAGCGACGCTGACCGAGCTGACGGCCAGTACCATTGCCGATGCAGTGCATGCCGGGCGCCCGCGCGAACGCGCAAGCGAGGTGCTGATCTGCGGCGGCGGGGTCCGCAACGCCACGCTGGTGCGGCAACTGCAGCATCGGCTCGGTGACATCCCGGTGACCGAAACCGGCGCGCTGGGTCTGCCGGCGGAACAGGTGGAGGCCGCGGCCTTCGCGTGGCTGGCGCGGCAGACGATCGGCGCGCGTGCCGGAAACCTGCCGGAGGTGACCGGCGCATCCGGCCCGCGCATCCTCGGCTGCGTCATCCCCGGCCGTACCCCGCCACCTGTAGCGGTCCGCTAGATGCCCTGGTGCGCGGCGAGCACCCGCGGCCATGCGAAAGAAGCGCAGCGCGGAAGAGACCGAGGGCCATCATCTGCCGTACCCACGCCGGGCCTGCCGCGGGCACCGGGGCGGTGCGAACGCCGCAAGGCGGATGACGCTGCGCCCTTCCGCGCTACACGTTGCCCCCGAGACAAGCCGTGTGGATTCACGCCGGGCGCGCCTGCGGTGCGTTCGCGTGCAAGGCACGCTCCCCCACGGGTCGCGGGCATGGTCGCGACTTTCCCGCCGCCCCCAAACAGCAGGGGCCGGACGAGCGGTTAGCCGGTCCGGCCCCTGGGATCTCGCCTCTGAATTGAGGGGGAGGGGGGGAGGATCAGGGCGAGAAGCTGGAGCCGCAGCCGCAGGTGGTGGTCGCGTTCGGGTTGCGGATCACGAACTGGGCGCCTTCCAGTCCTTCCGTGTAGTCGATCTCGGCCCCCGCGAGGTACTGGAAGCTCATCGGATCGATCAGCAGGGTTACGCCGCCGTTCTCGACCACGGTGTCACCGTCACCAACGGTTTCGTCGAAGGTGAACCCGTACTGGAAACCCGAGCAGCCACCGCCACTGACGAACACGCGCAGCTTCAGGTTCGGGTTTTCCTCCTCGTCGATCAGGCTCTTCACCTTGGTTGCGGCCGCGTCGGTAAAGATCAGCGGACTCGGCATCTCGAAGTCGGCGTCGGCGCTGGCGGTCATCGTTTCGGCCATGATCAGGTCTCTCCTGTATGCATTCTGAGCATACGCTATGAAGTCCGATGGCGAGAGTCAAGAATACACGCTATCCGCGGCCAGCGACACCCGACGGAATCAGGGGAAGACCGGGGCCGCACCCAGCCCGGTCTCCTCCGGGATCCCGAACATCAGGTTCATGCCCTGCACTGCCTGCCCGGCGGCGCCCTTGACGAGGTTGTCGATCACCGAGAGCGCCACCAGCCGGCCCGATTCCACCGGCCGCGCCAGCGCGATGCGGCATACGTTCGTGCCGCGCACCGATGCAGTCTCCGGATGCGCTCCGGGGCCCAACACGTCCACGAACGGTTCATCCCGGTAGAACTCCTCGAACAGCGCCTGGAAGTCCCTCTCCGTACCGGCAGGGCGCACGTACAGGGTTGCATGAATCCCCCGGATCATCGGCACGAGATGCGGCTGGAACACCAGTCCGACCGGGCGCCCGGCGACCTCGGCCAGCGTCTGCCGGATCTCGGGCCAGTGCCGGTGACCGGCGCTCCCGTAAGCCTTGAAGTTCTCGCCGACCTCCGCGAACAGGCCGCCGACCTGGGCCTTGCGGCCGGCCCCGCTGACGCCGCTCTTCGCGTCCGCGATGATGTCGTCGGGATCGATCGCGCCGGCCTGCAGCAACGGCAGCAAGCCGAGACTGACCGCGGTCGGATAGCAGCCGGGCACCGCGAGCAGACGGGTCGACCGGATCCGCTCGCGGTTGAGTTCCGGCAACCCGTAGACCGCCTCGCCGAGCCACTGCGGCGCACCGTGCGGCTGCCCGTACCAGCGCGCCCAGAGTTCGGCATCGCGCAGCCGGAAATCCGCCGAAAGGTCGATCACGCGCACACCGGCGTCGAGCAGTGGCCCGGCCATCGCATGCGCAACACCATGCGGCGTGGCAAAGAACACCGCGTCGCATTGGTCCAGACGGGCCTGCGCCGGCTCGACGAAATCCAGATCGACCCTCCCGCGCAGGCTGGGGAACATTCCGGCGACCGCGGTACCCGCATCGCCGCGTGAAGTCACGGCCCGAATGCGCACCCCCGGGTGGTCCGCAAGCAGCCGCAGCAGCTCCACCCCGGTATACCCCGTCGCGCCGACAATACCGACTGAAATCATCGATGTCCCATGGATCTGGTCTCGTGGGCGGCGATGATACCCTGTCACGCCCGTTCGGAGCACCCGGGCGTTCACGCGCCCTGCCGATAGCGTGAACATCCAGCCACGGACGAACACGGAAATCACGGAAGATGAAACGGATTAAACCATTTTTCCGTGTCTGTCCGTGCTTTCCGTGACTCGCGTTTTCATTTTTCATGGGTGGCCTCTGGCCATGAAAGTTAGCGTGAAAATCCACCGGCCAATAATCTCATACCAATGATTCTTAACGATCTTTTCATGAATAGGGGTGCCTCGCGCCCGACGGCATGACAGTTAGCCCCGGGAACCCGACGGCCGTCCGCGGGTCTGGAGGAGCGGAAGGAGGGACCGTGACGTGGAGACAGGCGTGAAGCGCGTGACGCTTGCATCGGTCGCCGTGCTGGCGGCGCTTCTGGTCGTGGGACTGTCGGCCATCTGGCTGTCACGACCGGGACCGGCAGAGGCGTGGGTACCGGCACCGGCCTACCATGCCGAGGACATCGACGGCCATCCGCTGGAACTCGCCGAGCTCCTGGGGCGCCCCGTGCTGCTGTCGTTCTGGGCCACCACCTGCGTGACCTGCATCGACGAAATCCCGACGCTGATCGACCTCCATGCACGGCACGAGGCCCGTGGCCTCGCGCTGCTGGCGATCGCGCTCGGATACGACCGGCGCGAACGGATCCGGGGTGTCGTCGAGCACCTCGGAATCCCCTACGTGGTGATTCACGACACGCAGGACATGGCCGCCGAGGCCTTCGGCCCGATTCGCGGAACCCCGACCACCATCCTGATCTCGCCGGAGGGGCGGGTCGCCTACCGCGCGCTCGGGCACCCGGACTTCGACCGGATCGAGCGCCTGCTCGAACGCTGGCGGTCCTGAGATACCCACCCCGCTGGTACGGGGCGGATCAGTTCTTGCCGGCCCGCACCAGCCCCCCGAGGCCCGCCTGCACCAGCGCGTTGTTGAGCAGCGATCGGATCTGACCGGGGTTCTCGAGCAAACGGCACTGTGCAAGCAGTGCCTCGGCCCGATCGGTGGAGAAGCTGCGGATCACCCACTTGACCCGCGCAATCGCCGAGACGCTGACGCTCAGACTGTCGATGCCCATGCCGAGCAGCAGGATGATCGCGGCCGGATCCGAAGCCATCTCGCCGCAAACGCTGACTGGCTTCCCGGCACGGCGAGCACCCTCGGCGATCAGCTCGAGCGCCCGGATCGATGCGGGATGCAGGGTGTCGTACAGGTTGGCGACCCGAGCGTTGTTCCGGTCGACCGCGAGCAGGTACTGAACGAGGTCGTTGGTACCCACCGACAGGAAGTCAACCCGGCGCGCCAGCGTCTCGACCAGATACACCGCGGCCGGCACCTCGACCATCGCCCCGACCCGCGGCATCGGAATCAGGAAGCCCTCGTCGAGGAGCTCGTCCCGCGCGCGGTTGAGCAGGACCAGCGCCTCCTTTAGCTCCTCCAGCGTGGTGATCATCGGGAACAGGATCTGGAGGTTCGGGTGCTCCCGGCTCGCCTTCAGCATCGCCCGCAGCTGGGTCAGGAAGATCTCGGGATGGTCCAGGGTCAGGCGGATCCCGCGCCAGCCCAGGAAAGGGTTGTCCTCCTGCACCGGGAAATAGGGCAGCGCCTTGTCTCCGCCCACATCCAGCGTGCGCAGCGTGACCGGCATCGGATCGAAGGACGCGAGGATCTGCCGGTAGATCTCGACCTGCTCCTCCTCACCGGGGAACCGGTCGCGGATCATGAACGGCACCTCGGTGCGATACAGCCCGACGCCCTCGGCCCCGGAATTCAATGAGGGCTTGATGTCTGCCAGCAGGCCGCTGTTCGCGAGCACCGGGACGGCCCGTCCGTCGCGGGTGGCAGCAGGCTCCAGCGCAAGCTCGCGCAACCCCTCCTCGAGTTCACGCTCCTCGCGCACCAGGCGCCGGAACTCCGCGCGCAGCTCAGGGCCGGGGTTCACATACAGCCGGCCCCGGTAGCCGTCCACCAGCACCTCGCGATCCTCGAGACGGCTGACCGGAAGGTCCGCCACACCCATCACCGCGGGTACGCTCAGAGCCCGCGCCAGGATCGCGATATGCGAGGAACCGGTTCCGCGCGCCGACACGATCGCACCGAGCCGCTCGATCGGAACCTCTGCGAGATGGGACGCCGTGAGATCCTCGCCGACCAGAATGCCGCCGTCCGGGAACTCCTGGTCGCTGCCCTCGTCGGGCAGCAAATGGGACAGCACCCTCCGGCCCAGGTCGCGGATGTCCGCGGCGCGCTCGCGCAGGTAAGCATCCTCCATGTCTTCGAACACGCGCACGCTCTCGCGCACGGTGTCGCGCAACGCCCCGGCCGCCCACTGCCCGGCCCGAATCCGGGCCTCGGTTCGATGCACCAGCGAGTCGGAGCCGAGCAGCATCAGGTAGGCATCGAAAAGGATCCGCTCCTCGGCCGGCAACACCTGTTCCGTGCGCCGTTTCAGATCCTCGATCTCGCCGCGCGTGGCCGTCACTGCCGCGGTGAAGCGTGCCAGTTCCTGGTCGATATCCCGGGCCTCCCGGTCCGGGATCGAGTCCAGCTGTGCCAGCCGGTACGCCACGACCGCCCGACCGATCGCGACTCCGGGTGCACCGGCGATCCCGGTGGCCTCGACGTTCACGTGGCTGATCTGCGGAGTCTCGCTCGCGATCTCGTCGGTGAACTCGGCCTGGGTGATCGCGCCGGCGAGCTGTGCGCCCAGCGTGATCAGGAAAGATACGTGCTCATCGTCGAACCGGCGGGCCTCGTGATGCTGCACCACCAGCACCCCGAGCAGCTTGCGCTGCTGGATGATCGGAACGCCCAGGAAGGACAGGAACCGCTCCTCGCCGGTCTCCGGGAAATACCGGTACCGCGGGTGGTCGGGGGCGTTCTCCAGGTTGATCGGCTCGGCGCGCGACGCGACCAGCCCCACCAGGCCCTCGGACACGTCCATCTCGACCTCGCCGACCGATTCCTCGCGCAGACCCTCGGAAGCCATCAGCACCAGCCGGCCGCTGCGGGGCGATTTCAGGTAGATGGAGCAGACGTCGATATCCAGCGCCGCACGTACCCTCGTGACGATGATGTGCAGCGCCTCGAAGAAATCCGCGGCACCATTGACCTCCTGCACCACCCGGCGCAGCACACCCAGCATCGACAGCGTCGCTGCCGTTGTCACGAACCCACCCGGCGCGGCGCCGCCGTACGCGGGCATCCGGGGTCACGCGCAAGTTCGGGAAACATCAGCGGCACGAGCTCGCACAGCGCGCGCCGGTAGACGTCGCGCTTGAAATAAACGACCTCGTGCACCGGCCGCCAGTAGTCGATCCAGCGCCAGGCATCGAACTCCGGCGGCTCGCCCAGATCGAGGCGGAAATCGGCGTCGGTCCCGGTCAACTGCAGCAGAAACCAGCGCTGTTTCTGCCCCACGCAGACCGGCCGGTGCCTGCGCCGAACCATGCGCGACGGCAGCCGGTAACGCAGCCAGTTGCGGGTCACCCCGAGGATGCGCACATGCTCCGGCAGCAGGCCGGTCTCCTCGCGCAATTCCCGGAACAGCGCATCCTCGGGCGCCTCATCCTGCCGGATGCCGCCCTGCGGGAACTGCCAGGCATCCTGGCCTACGCGCTTGCCCCAGAACAACTGCTGCTCGCCGTTACACAGGATGATGCCTACGTTGGGTCGGTAGCCATCACAATCAATCACTTGCATGAACCAGCTGGATCTTCGTTACCCGCATTGTTCCACAGGCACAGGGAATCGGCAAAACCCCCAGGAAACCGCGGCTCCGGACGGTCGCACTCGCGTGCCCGATCCCCGACACGTACAATCCTGAGCCGTCGAGACCACACCGGAATCCACTCAAGGCCATGCAACTCGCCATATTCGACCTGGACAACACGCTGCTCGCTGGCGACAGCGATCACGCCTGGGGAGAATTCCTCGCCGAGGTGGGCGCGGTGGATGCCGAGAGCTACACCCGCGCGAACGATGACTTCTATGCGCAATACCTGGCCGGAACGCTGGACATCTACGAGTTCTGCCGCTTCGTATTCCGCCCGCTGGCCCACCACCCGCTGGAGCAGCTGCAACGCTGGCGCGACGAATTCCTTCGCGAGCGGATCCAGCCGATGATCGCACCCGCTGCCGGCGAACTGCTGGAGCGGCACCGCGGCGCCGGAGATACGCTGCTGATCATCACCGCGACCAACAGCTTCGTCACCCGCCCGATCGCGGACATGCTCGGCGTGGAACACCTGCTCGCAACCGAGCCGGAGTTCCGGGAAGGACGCTACACCGGCGAACTGGACGGTATCCCCTGCTTCCAGGAAGGCAAGGTCGAGCGGCTGAAGCTCTGGCTGAACAAGCGCGGACAACCCGAGGACGTCATCGCCCGGGCGAGTTTTTACAGCGACTCTCGCAACGACATCCCGCTGCTCGAGCAGGTTCGGGAACCGGTCGCGGTGGACGCCGACCCGGTGCTGGCCGAGCACGCGCGCGGTCACGGCTGGCCGCAGATCTCGCTCCGTCAGCCCGTGGTCGTCCCGCGTTCCCAGGCCGGCTGACCGGACCGGCGCACCGGCCCGGCCCCAGCCATAGGAGGGGACCGGACCGCAGCCCTGCAGGGAGGAACCCGCCACATGCACCGCCCGACCATCGCCCTGACCATCGCCGGCTCCGACCCGGGTGGAGGGGCTGGCCTCCAGGCCGACCTGACCACCTTTACCCGCCTCGGCGTGCACGGTGCCACCGCGATCACCGCGATCACGGTGCAGGACACGCGCGACGTTGCAGACTTCGACGTGCTGCCGGCCCGGCGGCTTGCCGACCAGATCGAGATCACGCTGGCCGATCTGCCGGTAGCCGCGATCAAGATCGGTATGCTCGGCTCGGCGGAGAACGTCGAGACCGTCGCCGCGATCCTGGCCGCCCATCCGCACATCCCGGTGGTACTCGACCCGGTGATGGTGGCCGGCGGCGGCAGCGAACTGGCGACCCGGGCAGTGGTCGACCTGACCCGCGAACGCCTGCTGCCGCGCGCGACAGTGGTGACCCCGAACACCCCGGAAGCGGCGCGCCTCAGCGGGCACGACGACGCCAGGCGCTGGGGCGAGACCCTGCGGGCCCTTGGCGCACGCAACGTGCTAATCACCGGCGGCGACGCGCCGGCCGACGCGGAGGCCAACCGCCAGTCTTTGCCGCCGATCGTGAACGTGCTCTACCGGGAGGACGGGCACATGCGCCGCTTCGAACTGCCCCGGCTGCCACCGAGCTTCCACGGCTCGGGCTGCACCCTGGCCGCCGCGATCGCGGCCTTCCTCGCCCGGGGACGCGACCTCGAACCTGCGATCATCGAGGCCCAGGGATTCATGACCGAAGCGATCGCGACGGGCTATGCACCGGGCCGCGGCCAGCACGTGCCGAACCGCCTGTGCCCACAGGCCGGATGACGGATCCTACGACGAGGCCGCGCTTGCGCGGCCTCTACTTCGTGACCCCCGACCGGGCCTCTGGACGCATTGCGCTGGTCGCTGCCGCGCTGCGGGGCGGCGCCCGGATCATCCAGTACCGCGACAAGTCCGGAACCGGGATGGCTGGCCTTCCCGAGGCGCGGGAACTGCTCGCGCTCTGCCGGAAAGCCGGCGCGCTGTTGCTGATCAACGACGACATCGAACTCTGCCTGGCTGCCGGAGCCGATGGCGTCCATCTGGGCGAGGACGACGCCGGCATTGCCGACGCGCGGACCCGACTCGGGCCGAACCGCGTGATCGGGGCGTCGTGCTACAACGACCTCGACCGCGCGCGCCGGGCCCTTGCGGCCGGGGCGGACTACGTCGCGTTCGGCTCGGTCTACCCGTCCCCGACCAAGCCCGCCGCCCGTCGGGCGAATCCCGGTCTGCTGCGCGCGGCCCGCGGGGAACTGAGCGCCCCGATCTGCGCAATCGGTGGGATCACCCCGGACAACGCGGCGCCAATAATCGCCGCCGGTGCGGACATGATCGCAGTGATCCAGGCCATCTCGGAGGCCCCCAACCCCGAGGCCGCCGCCCGCGCGCTGCAGGCGCTGTTCGCCCAAACCGCCGCCCACACCACCCCGTAGGTCGTGGCCGAATGCAGACCATCCGGCGCTGGATGGTCTGCGGTGGGCCACCCTGCGGGATTTTCCGGGTTTGTGTTGCCGCGCCGGCGGACTACACTCCCGCATTTGCCGAACGCTCATCCCAAGAACAGGACAACCACCATGCAGGAATCCGAACGCCTCTTCGCCGCCGCCCAGGTCCACATCCCCGGCGGGGTGAACTCGCCGGTACGCGCATTCAAGGGTGTCGGCGGCACCCCGGTATTCATGGAACGTGCCGAAGGCGCCTACATGTACGACGCCGACGGCAAGCGCTACATTGACTACATCGGCTCCTGGGGCCCGATGGTCGCGGGACACGCGCACCCGCAGGTGATCGACGCGGTGCGCGAGGCCTGCCTGAGCGGCCTGTCGTTCGGCTGCCCGACCAGCCTCGAAGTCGCAATGGCGGACATGGTCTGCGATCTGGTCCCGTCGATCGACATGGTGCGCATGACCAGTTCCGGCACCGAGGCGACGATGAGCGCGATCCGCCTGGCCCGCGGCTTCACCGGGCGCGAGCGGATCGTGAAATTCGAGGGCAACTACCACGGCCACGGCGACGCGCTGCTGGTAAAGGCCGGCTCCGGCGCGCTGACGCTGGGCCAGCCGTCCTCTCCCGGGGTACCGGCCGCGCTGGCGATGCTCACGACCACGCTGAACTACAACGATGCCGACGGCGTGCGCGCCTGGTTCGCCGAGCATGGCGAAGAGACCGCCTGCGTGATCGTTGAACCGATCGCGGGCAACATGAACTGCATCCCGCCGCAGCCCGGTTTCCTCGAAACCCTGCGCAAGGTCTGCGACCAGTCCGGCGCCGTGCTCATCTTCGACGAGGTGATGACCGGCTTCCGGGTCGCGGCCGGCTGCGCCCAGGCGCTGTATGGCGTCGCCCCGGACATGACGACGCTGGGCAAGATCATCGGTGGCGGGATGCCGGTCGGGGCCTTCGGCGGCCGGCGCGAGATCATGGAGCACCTGGCCCCGGTCGGTCCCGTCTACCAGGCCGGCACGCTGTCCGGCAACCCGATCGCGATGACCGCCGGCCTGCAGACGCTCGAGATCCTGAGCCAACCCGGCTTTCACCAGGCGCTGGAGGCGAAGACGCAGCGGCTCGTCTCCGGCATCCTGGACGCGGCGCGCGAAGCCGGCGTGCCGATGACCGCGAACCAGGTGCCCGGCATGTTCGGCCTATTCTTCACCGACCAAACCGTGACCGACTACGCCCAGGCGACCCAGTGCGACCTGGCCGCGTTCAAACGCTTCTTCCACGGGATGCTGGATGCGGGCGTCTACCTCGCGCCCAGCGCCTTCGAGGCCGGCTTCCTGTCCAGCGCCCACAGCGACGCCGACATCGACCAGACCGTGTCGGCGGCCCGTGAGGTACTGAAAAGCCTCTGAGGTGAACCGAGCCGAGAGGGCCTCCCGCTCCCCTCTTCCGCAAGCGGGAGCGGGAAAAAGCCCTCCACCCGAAACGGGGCCGGGGCTCTGGGCGGGGCCCCATGCACACGCCCCACGCCCGGGCCGATAGAACTCGATGGGTGCCTTGCTGATCGATAGCGGTCCCCTGTTTCTATTGGCCGTCTTCCTGCTGCTGGGACTGGTGACCGGCATTCCCGCCGGAATGTTCGGCATCGGCGGCGGCCTGGTGCTGGTGCCGGCGCTGGTCTGGCTGTTCACCTGGATGGGCTTCGACAGCCAGTTCGTGGTGCAGGCCGCGATCGGGACTTCACTCGGGGCGATCGTGCCGACCGCGATGGCCTCGGCCCGCGGACACTGCCTGAAGGGCGGCGTACACGTACCCTCGGTGCGCCGCCTGCTCCTGCCGATCGTCGTCGGCGCGACGCTCGGCGCCTGGCTCGCGATCCAGATCGACGGCCGCGCGCTCGCGCGCATCTTCGGCGTATTCGAGATCGCGATCGCGCTGTGGCTGTTGGCAGCCGTCCGCCCGCCGACGCGACCCGAGGCCGGACGCGCGGTCTGGTTTGCAGCCGGTACCGGCATCGGTGCCGTCTCCGCTCTGATCGGCATCGCCGGCGGCACGCTCACCACGCCCTTCCTGCTCCGCCAGGGTCGGGCCATCCGCCAGGCGATCGGCTCGGCGGCCGCGCTGGGAATCCCGATCGCGATCGCCGGCAGCCTGGTCTACCTGTTGCCGGCACTGCTCGATCCCGCCCTGGAGGCACCGGCCTGGAGCCTCGGCTACCTGTACCTGCCGGCCGTCGCCGGGATCGCACTGGGTGCCGCGATCAGCGTGCGCGGTGGCGTCTGGCTCGCCCACCACCTGCCCGTGCTGATGCTGCGCCGAGCGTTCGCCGGCGTGCTGATGCTCGCTGGACTATACATGCTGCTGCGGTGAGGACTCCCGAGCTGCCGATGCCCGCGACTCAAGCGCGGCCGGCCGAGCCCCCGACCGCTCGCAAGCAGTGCTAACTGTCATGGCCAGCGGCCACCCCCGATGATGAAAGAGGCGTAGGGCGGAAAAGGCCGAAGGCCGTCATCCGCCAGCTGGCGCCCGGATTGCCGCAGGCGCCGGGGAGGCGCGAACGCCGTACGGCGGATGACGCTGCGCTATTCCGCCCTACAGGTCGCCCGGGACACGAGACAGGCGGTGACTTTCACGCTAGCTCGCCAGGCCGCGTTCGACGACGTCGGCGAGGTCTTTCGAAAGGCCCTTGCCGGCGAGCTCTTCGAGCGATGCCCGCATCCGCGCCGAGCGGGCTTCGTCCAGGCGCCGCCAGCGCGTCAGCGGTATCACGAGGCGCGCGGCCGTCTGCGGGTTCAGGGCGTCGAGACGCTCCAGGTAGCCGGCGATGCGCTGGTAACCTGCCCCGTCCACCCGGTGAAAGTGTCGGTGGTTCTGCGCCATGAACGGCCCCAGCACCGCGCGCACCCGGTTCGGGTTGGACCAGCGGAACCCGGGATGCTCGAGCAGGCGCTCGAGCCTTGCGAAGCCATCGCCCACCTGGCTTGCGGACTCCAGCGCGAACCACTTGTCCAGCACCAGCGGATCGTGGCGGTAGCGATGCTCGAGATCCGCCAGCAGCTCGCCGCGCACGCATTCCGCGCTCTCGTTCACCGCCGCCAGCGCGCCCATGGCCAGCGTCTGGCTGCGAGCCTCATGGTACTGCCGTGCCGCCTCTTGCAGCGCGCCCTCGGCGCCGGCGGCCACCCGAACCGCGAGCAGACGGTTCAACAGGCGCCGCTCGCCCATCGCTTCGGCGGTGAACGCGCCGTCGTCCCAGCGGGCCCGCTCCGGAGCGCGGGCCGAGAGACGCTCGGCCAAGGGCGCGAACAGCGACTGTTCGACCGCACGACGGGCCTGGTCGACGGCGACCGGGTCGGCCCGTTCGAAGCTCTCCATCAACTCGCGATGCGCAGGCAGCTCGAGCAGCGCCGCCAGCAGCACCGGTTCGACCGCGGAATCCTCGAGCAACGCCGCCATGGCCGTGGTCAGCGCCGCCTCCAGCGTGGGGTCCACGGCGTCCTCGACGCGCGCGATCACCGCCCGCCGCAGCAGCGTCTGCGCCGCATCCCAGCGGGCGAAGGCATCGTCATCGTTCGCGACCAGGTGCGCGAGTTCATCGGTGCCCTGCCCTGCCTCCAGCAACACCGGCGCCGAGAATCCACGCAGCCAGGACACCGCGGCCGGGGGCTCGCGAAGACCCCGGAGCTGGAACGACTGCTCGCCCGCGGTCAGCTCCAGCACCCACTCGGCGGCCTCGGGAGCACCGCCCAGCCGCGCGGACAGCCGCCGCCCGTCACGGCCGAGCAACGCGACGCGAACCGGCACCTGCAGCGGATCCTTCTCGTGCTGCCCGGGTGTCGGGGGCGTGCGCTGGGCGAGATCGAGCTGCAACACGCCGGCCTGTGCGTCAAAGCGCGTGCGCGCGGTCACCTGCGGAGTACCCGCCTGCGTGTACCAGCGCTGAAATTGCGCCAGGTCACGGCCCGAGACCTCGGCCATCACCGTGACGAAATCGTCGGTGGTCACCGCCTGGCCGTCGAAGCGCTGGAAATACCGGTCCAGCCCGCGCCGGAACGCGTCGCGCCCGATCAGGGTGCGCAGCATCCGGATCAGCTCGGCGCCCTTCTCGTACACGGTCATCGTGTAGAAGTTGTTGATCTCGGCGTAGCGATCGGGCCGCACCGGATGCGCCAGCGGACCGGCGTCCTCGGGGAACTGAAACGCGCGCAGACGCTGAACGTCATCGACGCGCTTCACGCCGAACAAGGTGCAGTCGGTCGTGAACTCCTGGTCGCGAAAGACCGTGAGTCCTTCCTTCAGCGATAGCTGGAACCAGTCCCGGCAGGTCACGCGGTTACCCGACCAGTTGTGGAAGTACTCGTGCGCGATCACGCTCTCGATGTGCACGTAGTCGTCGTCGGTGGCGGTGTCTGGGCTCGCGAGCACGTATTTCGCGTTGAACAGATTCAGGCCCTTGTTCTCCATCGCGCCCATGTTGAAGTCGTCGACCGCGACGATCATGTAGACGTCCAGGTCGTACTCGCGTCCGAACGCCTCCTCGTCGTAGCGCATCGCGCGCTGCAGCGAGGCCAGCGCGTGGGCGCAACGCTCGCGGTTGTGGTGCTCGACGTAGATCTCCAGCGCGACCTCGCGACCCGACCGGGTCGTGAACCGATCCGCGACACAGGCGAGATCGCCGGCGACCAGCGCGAACAGGTAGCTGGGCTTCGGGAACGGGTCTTCCCAAACCGCATAGTGGCGGCCTTCAGGCAGGCTGCCGGCATCGACGCGGTTGCCGTTGGCGAGCAGCACCGGATAGCGCGCGGCATCGGCCTCCAGGCGCACGCGGTAGCGGGTGAGCACGTCCGGCCGGTCCGGGAAATACGTGATGCGCCGGAAACCCTCGGGCTCGCACTGGGTGCAGAGGCTGCCGCCGGACACGTACAGGCCTTCCAGTGCGGTGTTCGCATCGGGCCGGATGCGCGTCTCGATCGCGATCTCGGCGACGTCGGGCAACCCGCTCAGCAACAGCCCTTCGCGGTCCTCCACGCAACCGCCGGGGGACGGCTCGGCGCCGTTCACCGCGATGCTCAGCCGCTGCAGATCCCGCCCATGGAGCCTGAGCGGCGCACCGGGCGCACTGCCGTCCCGGCGGCGCACCCGCAGCCGGGAGTGCGCGCGCGTATCCTCGGGATCGAGTTCGAACCGCAGTTCCAATGCCTCGACGCGCCAGTCGGGCGGCTGGTAGTCGCTCAGCAGGATCATCCTGGGTGTCGCATCCTTCATGCCGGGTTCCTTCGTCGTCAACGCGGATCATCGCGGATAGTGGTAATGGGCAACGCTGCGCCCCCGGGGTTCCCGGCAGCGACTCCTGCGGGCCCGCGGCAGGTCGCCCGCGGCGCTCGCGCATTCCGGGGCACATGATGCAACGCGATGCGCCGGCGTTCGACCTTTCCGTGGCCCGGGACCCGCGCGCCGGGCCGGAACGACGCACCCACGCGCGGCGCCCCGAGGTGGTGTCGGCGGCACCGCGCGCGGGTTAGCATAGCGGGATGGAATGGATCGACATCTGTGTGAATCTCACGCACGAGAGCTTCAAGCGCGACCGGGTCGCGGTGATCGAACGGGCGGCAGAGGCCGGCGTCCGCTGGCTGCTGGTCACCGGCGCGGACGAGACCGAGAGCCGCCGCTGCATCGAACTCGCGGAACAATACCCGGAGCGGATGCGCGCGACGCTCGGCGTACACCCGCATCACGCCAGCCAGTGGCGCGAGCAGACCGCGTACCGCTTCGAGGAAGACGCCTCGCACCCGCTGGTCGTTGCCATGGGCGAGATGGGGCTCGACTACTACCGCAACCACTCGACGCCGGCCCAGCAGCGCCGGGCATTCGAGGCACAGCTGGAGCTGGCCGTCGACCTCGGGTTTCCGGTCTTCCTGCACGAGCGCGAGGCGAGTCGCGAATTCGGCGACATTCTGCAGCGCTACCGGGACCGGCTGCCGGCGGCGGTCGTGCACTGTTTCACCAGCGACGCGGCCGCGCTGGACCGCTACCTGGAAATGGACTGCCATATCGGCATTACCGGCTGGGTCTGCGACGAGCGCCGCGGGCAAGATCTGCAGGAACTGGTTCCGCGGATTCCGGACAACCGGCTGCTGCTCGAAACCGACGCGCCCTACCTGCTGCCGCGCACGCTGCCGAAAGGGCTGCCGCACGGCCGGCGTAACGAGCCCGCGTTCCTGCCCCATGTCGGCGAGCACGTCGCCCGGCTTCGGGAAACCGCACCGCCTGCCCTTGCCGCGCAGACCAGCGCTAACGCCCGGGCCTTCTACGGCCTGCCCGACGTCGCCTCCGCGCAGCAAAGCACCGGCACCGGCTAACTGTCATGGCCCCCCGCCACCCTGCAAGATGAAAAGGCGAGCCACGGAAAGCACGGACAGACAGGGAAATAAGATTTGATCCGTTTTATCTTCCGTGATTTCCGTGGCTGTCATTTCACGCTAACTGCCATGGCTCCGGGCCACCCCGAACGATGAAAAAGGTTAGCCACGGATGCACACGGATAGGGTTTCAACCAAAAAACATCCGTGTGCATCCGTGGCAAAGAACGCCTTTCGCCCCTTGTCCGTGCCTTCCGTGGCTGTATTTTCACGTCAACGGGATCGCCCCGCTGGTGGCCTGCCAGCGGCGATCCCGGTGGACGAGCGCCAAGTGCATCCGCGGCAGCGGACAAATTGCGTGCGGGCGGCGAGAGCGCCATGCTGTTGCCTGGTACGGTCCACACGGAAACGAACGCATCATGACGCAGCAACAGCGCATCACCGAGAAACTCGAACGCCAATTCAACCCGGTACATTTGGAAGTGGTGAACGAGAGCCACATGCACAACGTGCCGCCGGGTTCCGAGTCGCATTTCAAGGTCACGATCGTCAGCGAGGCCTTCGCCGGCCAGAAACTCGTGGCCCGCCACCGGCTGGTGAACCAGGCGCTCGCCGAGGAGCTCGCCGGTGGGATCCACGCGCTGGCGCTGCACACGCTCGACCCGGACCAATGGTTCGAACGCGCCGGGAAGGTGGCCGCCTCCCCGCCCTGCCTGGGAGGCGGCAAGTCCTGAGTGCCCCAAGCGGCCACCCGGCGGCAGCACCGCCGGGGAACCCGCCTGCGCCCGGGTTTCTCCACTTGCTCGCGAGCCTCGAGCGGGGTCTCGGCTGCCGGGAACCGCTGAACCCGGAACCCGCGCTCGCGGCACTGCCCCCGGAACGGATCGCGGCCCACCGCCACGTGGTGTTCTGGTTGATCGACGGCTTTGCGCTCGACTACCTGGCCCACGCGCCCGCACTGCGGGCCGACCTCGGGCTGGAACTCGAGTCACTGTTCCCGAGCACCACGGCCACCGCCATCACCAGCGTGCTGACCGGCCTGAGCCCGGCACAACACGGCCTGCTGGGGTGGCGCACGTACCTGCCGGCGGGCAACGCGACCCTCACGGTCCTGCCGGGTCGGGAAACCGATGCCGCCGGGCGCTCCGTGGAACTAAGCCGGCAGCGGCTGGGGGAACGCATCCGCCCGCGGCTGCTGGCCGACCGGCTGGAGCGTGCCACTACCTTCGTGTCACCAGCCGCGATCGCGTACTCTGCCTACAACCGGCTGATGAGCGGAACGGCACGGGTGCTGGCGTACGAGCGCCTCGAACAACTGCCCGCGCTGATCGGCGCCCATGTCCGGGCCACCGCCAGGGCGCCGCATTACACCTACCTGTACTGGTCGCTCCTCGACCATCTCGGGCACGAACACGGGCCCGCCAGCGCCGAGGTCCGCGCACACCTCGGCGAGATCGACACCGTGTACCGTGCGCTGCGCGAGGCGCTGGCGGGCACCGACACCCTGCTGCTGACCAGCACCGACCACGGCATGCGCCCGGTGAGCCGGCGCCTGGACCTGCGCACGGCCGGTCCCGCCCGCGCCTGCCTGCGGCACCCGCTGACCGGCGAGCCGCGGGCAGCGCTGGCCCATGTCCGGTCCGGGCGGCACCGCCAGTTCCGGCGCGCCCTGCAGGACCATTTCGGGCCCCGGGTGGAGGTCGTATCGATGCAGGACTGGATCGATGCCGATGCCTTCGGCCCCGGAGCGCAGCATCCCGAATTGATTGCTCGCGCGGGCGACTACCTGCTGCTTCCGGACGACGACAGCTACCTCGTCGATCCCACCGGCGACGATCCCGGCCCGGTTTTCCACGGTGCACATGGCGGGCGGTCGCCGGCCGAGCGCCGGATTCCCCTGTGCCTGTGGACTTCCGGGGTGGCATAGGGGAACAGGCCCCACGCGCCCAGTCGCGGTAAAATGCCCGCCTGGACGCACGGCATGCGAGGCCCGCGATGAACGACATCACCGAAGAAACCTACAACAACGCGGCGCAGAAACTCATCGACCTGGCGAACACGCTCTCCTCGGACGGCCATTCCCCGGATGTCAACGAGGTCGCCGATGGCCTGCTGGCCGGTGCCATCCACTTCTGGCTGTACAGCCGGCAGCCCTGCGGCGACGCCTTCTGCGAGTCCTGCGCGCCGTTCAGCGACCCGGAGAGCCGCCTGGCGGTATTGCGCGAACTGGTCGATGAACTCAGCCGGGACAGCGAATACTTCCACTCGGCGACCGATACCCCGGCCGGGCACGCCTGACCGTCAGTCGGAAGGCGCTCCCGGCTCCACGCCCCCGAACAGACCGTCCAGTCCGGCTTGCGCGAGCTTGCGCTCCGCGAGCTGCACCGCGTCGGCCAGCGCGCGTTCCGGCGGCTGGCCGGAAACCAGCGCGTGGATCAGGCCGGCGTTGAAGCTGTCGCCCGCGCCGACGCTGTCGCGGACCACGACACCAGGCGATGCCGGGCACCGGGTGACCTCCGAACGGTGCGCCAACCACGCGCCGCGTCGCCCCCACGTCAGCGTCTGCACCGCATCGGGGCGCTCGCGCGCGGCCTCGGCGATGAAACGTTCCGGCTCACCGCCCGTAACCCAGCCCCGGGAAAACATCAGGACATCCGCCAGCGGCAGCGCCGCCGCCAGCCCGTCGCGCGGCTTCTCCAGTTCCAGCGAAAGCGGCTGGTCGGTCGCCGCTGCCCGCGCGGCGCGCAGCATCGCCGGCAGTTCCACCGGGTTGCGGCCCTCGAAATGGAACCAGTCGTAGCCGGAGAGTTCCAGGCGCCGGAAATCCGCGGCTTCGAACTCCGGCAGGTCGCGGTAGTGCACGATAGTGCGGCTGCCGGTGGCTCGCGAACGCAGGATATGCGAGGTCGGCGTGTGCCCGCGCCGACGCACGCAAGCGTCGGTATACACCCCGCGTTGCTGCAGCGCCCGCAACAGGCCGTCCCCTTCCGGGCCTTGCGCGACCACCGCAGCCAGCTCGACCCGGTGACCGGCCTGCGTGAGCAGCGTCGCGGTATTGGCGGCGTTGCCGCCTGGCTGGCTGCTGCTCGCGAGCGCACGGATCTCGGCATCCTCCGGCGGGTACTCGGCCACGTCCAGCGTGTGATCGAGCGTAACGATGCCGGTGACGAGAATGCGTGCCAATATCTGCTCCAAGCCGGGAGTCCTGCGCATTCTAGCGGGAACATCGGCATTTCGAAGCCGTCGCCGTACAATGCAGGGAAGCCACAACGTCCGGGGTGAACGATGGCGGGGTACGAATCGGCGCAGGCAGCAGAACAGGCGTTCTACCAGGCCTTCGAGGCAGGCAGCATGTCCCTGATGACCAGCGTCTGGGCCGACGACCCGGACATCGTCTGCGTCCATCCCGGCGGCGAGCGGCTGCAGGGACGCGAGGCGGTGCTGGAGAGCTGGGCCGAGATTCTCGCCGCGATGCAGGACGTGGTAATCCGCGCCACCGACGTGGTCGTGCTCGGGCACGGCCAGCTGGTGCTGCACCATGTTCGCGAGCAGTTGTTCGTCGACGGGCAGCGCCGCGGCGTGATCCTGGCCACCAACGCCTACCGCCAGACCGCCGAGGGATGGCAGATGGTGCTGCACCACGGCGCGCCCGATCCGTCGCCGCCGCCGGCGCTCGAATCCGCGGGTCTGCACTGAACGCACCCCGGATAGGACCGTTGTCCCGGGGAAGCGCTGAGCGATCCACCGGGTCAGTGCGACCGGCGTTCCCCGAACCTGAGAGAAGCGTAGGGCGAAACAGGTCGAAGGCCGTCATCCGCCCTACGCGTCCGTATCGGCCGTGCCTACTCCGGTTCGATGAGTTCCAAGCGCTGTTCGATGCGATCGATTCTGGCCCGCAGGGACTGCAGTTGATCAAAGGCTCTGGGGGGCGACACGACCAGCGAAGCGAGGTGCTGCTCCTGCGCCGTCATGCGTGTTTCGAGGTGCTCCACCCGCTCGCGTAGGTCATCAAGCTTGCCGTCCATCAGACGCAACTGCCCGAGAGCCAGGTTGTCGGGTTCGCTCATCCCGCTCTCTCTCCACGCTCACGCTACTACGAACCCTCGGTGCGGACCATGGATGACGTCTCGGGGGCGTCGGGACGCCCGCTCTCGGTGGGCGGGTCAGGCCTGCTCGTCCCGCCGCGTCTGTAACGGACAGAGATCGGGGCGCCGGGCCTGCAGCGCTTCGCAGGCCGCGCGGACCGCGTCGCGAACGCGCTGGTTGCGGCCCTGCAGCACGATGGTCGCGACTTCCTGGTAGAGCGGGTCCCGGATCCGGAACAGTTCCTCGAGGCGCTGGCGCGGGTCACCCGCGGCGTTCAGCAACGGCCGGCGGCGGCTCTTGCGCGTGCGCCGGAACTGCTCGGCCACCGGCACGCGCAGGTAGAGCACGCAGTGCTGTTTCAGGAGTTCGCGGTTCTCCGGCCGCATCACGACCCCGCCGCCGGTCGCGAGCACGATGTTCTCGCGTTCGAGCAGTTCCCGCAGCATCTCGGTCTCGCGCTGGCGGAAGCCCTCCTCGCCTTCGAACTCGAAGATCGTCGGGATATCGACCCCCGTGCGCCTTTCGATCTCCGCGTCCGCGTCGACGAAACTGCGCTTCAGCACGGCCGCCAGGCCGCGCGCGATCGTGCTTTTCCCGGCCCCCATCGGACCCACCAACACCACGTTCTCCATGGCGCGCAAGCCTACGCCGGGAACAGCGTGTTGGAAAGCCACAGCCGCGCCCCTATGCACGATGGCATCGCCGCAGCGCCGAATACGGCCAGTCCCAGGAGCTCGACCACGAGTGCCGATACCCAGCTGGGCCTTCCGATCCCCATCAGATCCAGCGGTTCACACCACTGAACCTGACGGGCCGCCCCGCCTCATAGCGGGTTCGCGCAGCTATCGGAGGTTCCGAACGGACTGGGATTCCCGGCCGGACCAGCACCGGAAGTGAGGTCCGCCGCCGCAATCGGGAGCTCGAAATACACGCGCTTGGTCGCTTCGCTGCCGGCAACCAGCGCCCGGGCCGTCAACTCGACGTCCACCCAGTTGGCAAAGACCTGGAAATACACCACGTCGAAATCCGCGAACCCCGTGGCATCGGTGGTCAGGTTCGCTTCCGACACCGTGACCACGTTGCCGGGATCGAGCACCCCGTTTCCATTGAAGTCCTTACTGGGATCAAAGATGCCGTTCCGGTCTGTGAAGTCCTCGTTCAGACAGCCCAGCCGTCCATCCAGCGGATGACTGGGTCCCAGGTTGAGCACGTTCGATGGATTCGACGGATCCAGCGTATCGACGAGTTCCCATGGAGCAGGTGGGGTTCGCTGCCAAGATCCCTTGCGATAGGCAACAGGAAACACTTCTATCGTGACTTCCGCGTTCGGGACAGGGTTACCGGCGGCATCGGTAATCAGGACGCCATACGGCTTGAAGAAGCGGACATCGTCACGCTCGATCACGTTCCCCGTTCCCAGCGTGATGAACAAAGACTTCTGGGCCACGGTCAGCTCGACGAAGGCGTTCACCGAGGGCGTGTCCGCGACCATCGCATCGACGCGCACCCCATTCTGGGCGCTCGCGGTTGAGCCGGCCGTATACGTTGTAATCGCCCGGCCGAACACGTCGGTCACAACCGAGGCCGGCGAGATCGTGCCGCCGGTGATGTCGGTCAAGTTGAAGTTGACCGTCTTGCCCTTCACCAGGTTACCGTCGGGATCGCGGACCACCGCCAGAATCTCGCTCTGCTCGCTGGTCTCGCCCGGCAGGTTGGTACCGATGACGGCGGGTTCCGCCTGCAACGTGATCGAGTCCGCGACGGTCGCGACAAACAGAATCTCCCGTTGCGCGCTGGCTCCGGTCGCGGCAGTGGCCGTGATCACCGATGGCCCGGCGTTGTTGGCGGAGATCGACACCGTCGCCTCTCCCGCGCCGTCCGTAACCATCGTCGACGGTATGAAGCCACCCCGGGTGGCGACAAAGGTAACCTCGACGCCTGAAGTGGGTACGCCGTTGCTCTCGAGCCGCACCGTCACCGGCTCGCTGGTGCCGAGCGGGATCTCCGCGTGTGGATCCGGGGTCACGAATACGAGCGAATCCGGTGACACGGTGATGGTCGCCGTTGCCTGCGCCCCGGCGCCGCTCACGGTAACCGTGTTCTCTCCCTCCGTGGTCAGCCCCAACGTCACGGTCGCTTGGCCGTTGGCGGCGGTCACGGGGTTCGGGTCGCTCAGAATATTGCCGTCCGGGAACGAAACGGACAGCGGAACACCGCCGATTGCCGTCCCGGCCGAGTCGCGTAGGGTCAGGGTCAGCTCCACGTTGTCGCCGACGCCGGCTACGCTGGGACCGCTGATCGCGATGGTCGTCCCGACCACGCGCACCTCGACGCTGTCACTGATGCCGTCGGCGGTCGCCGTCGCGGTGATCGTGCGGTTGGTCTTGTTGCCCGCGGTGGACAGCTCGGCCTGGGCCGTACCGGAGGCGTCGGTCACCGCACGGGTCACCAACAGCGTCCCGTCGTTGTCCGCAGCAAAGCTGACCGGCACCCCCTCCATCAGCACGTTGTTCGCGTTGCGCACGAATGCCGTCAACGTGACCGTATCCTGCCCCGACGAGGACAGCTGCGGACTGCTGGCCAGCAGGACCACGCTGCCCACCGGCTCCACCGGCCCCACGGCCGGGCCGCCGGTCACGGTCACGCTGGACGGCGCTCCCACCGTGTAACCCACCCCGGCCGCCAAGAGTATCTCGATCGACTGACCCTCCGCATCCGGCCCGGCTTCCACGAGAAACGTCGCCGAACTCTCGCCGGCGTCGATGGGAACCGTTGCCGGGACCGTAAAGCGGTCGGTCGCACCCGCCACCGCGAGGTTCACGCTGATATCAGTCGCAGTCGGCTGGTCGAGGAGCAACAGATAGGTGGTGGAATCCCCGGGCGCGATCGTCACGTTACCCCCGACCAAACTCACCTGCGGCAATACTTGCGTCCCGACGGTCACGGTCGCGGTCGCGGGTGTGCCGATTGTGTAATCCTCACCTGGTGCAAGATTGATCTGGACCGCGGCACCGGCCGTCGCGGTGTCGGACGCCGAGACCGAAAATGCTCCGGAACTGGCACCGGCCGGTATCGTGACCGAGGCGGGAACATCGAACTGGCCACTGTCGCCGGACGTCGTCAAGTTCACCGTGACGGAACTCGCGGCACGCTGGTTCAACAAGATCACGTACTGCGTCTGGGCACCGGGTGACAGGGTGCTGTCGCCGCCGACCAGCGAGGCCACCACCGCGAGGCCCTCGCCGATCGTGACGCTCCCAGAACTCGGCGAGCCGACGATGTATCCAGGCCCAGCCACCAAGTTGATCTCGATGCTGGCCCCGAGCAGCGCGTCCGCGTTTCCCGTGACCTGGAAACTGGCCGAGCTCGCACCCGCGGGCACGGTTACCGAGCTCGGGAACCCGAACTGGCCGGTGTCTCCCGAGACGGCGAGGTTCACCGGCAACTCGCGTTGTGCCGGGCGACTCAGCTCGACGACGTAGGTCGCGCCGCCTCCTGGCGCGATGTTGGCGTTGCCGCCCAGAAGCGTCGCTTCCGGAAGCTGATCGGCAACGATTGAGATCGTCGCGCTGTTCGGTGCTCCCACCCGGTACGTGGCACCCGGAACGATGGTGAGCTGAACGGAGGCTCCCACCTGCGCGTCCATGGATGCGCTCACGACAAAACTCTCGGCACTGCGGCCCGCGGGTATGACGACCGATGCCGGGGCAGTGAACTCGCCGCTGTCACCGGTCAGTACCAGGTTCACGGTGACGGCGCTGGGCGCCGGCTGGTCCAGTTCGACCGCGTAACGCGTCTCACTCCCTGGTGCGAGACTACTGTCGCCGCCGACCAGCGAGACCTCCGGCAACAGATCAGAACCTACCGTGACATTCGCACTGAGCGGAGTCCCCACCGTGTAGCCGCCTCCGGCCACGAGGTTGATCTGGATCGCTGCGCCCAGCAGCGCGTTCGGAATCGCCTCGACCGAAAAGCCGGCAGCGCTCTGGCCGGCCGGGATCACGACGTTTTCCGGCACCTGGAACTGCGCGAGGGCGCCGGTGGTTGCGAGGTTCAGCGTGATGTCCGTCGCCGCCGGCTGATTCAGCGCAACGACATAGCGGGTCTCGCTGCCGGGGGCCAGAGTGCTGGCGCCGCCCTCCAGCCGGGCCACGGGGGCCAGCCCCGGACCGATGGTCAGTGTGGCGCTGGAGGGTATTCCCACGTTGTAGCGCGCGCCGGATGCAATACTCAGCTCAACACTGGCTCCGAGCTGTGCACTCGGCGACGCCTCCACGCGGAAGGCCGCGGCACTTTGCCCCCGCGGAATAATCACCGCGCCGGGCACGGAAAACTGTTCCGAGTTACCGACCGTTAGCAAATTGACGGCAATATCTTCGGCTGCGGGTGCCGGAAGACGGAGTGCATAGACCGTGGAGGCCCCGGGGAACAGTTCCGTGTTCCCTCCCGCCAACTCCACCTCAGGCAACAGTTCGGGACTGGCCGTCACCGTGGCTTCCGTAGGGGCGCCCAGCGTGTAGCCGGTACCCGACGAAAGCACGATCTGCACAGCCTTGTCCATTGCATCGGCCGCTGCCTCCACCGTGAACTGCGCCGAACTGCTGCCGGCCGAGACCGAAACGGATGCTGGCAACACGAAGTCATCGCCCGCCCCGGGAGCCACCAGTCCGATGGAGATTCGGTTCGGTGCGGGCCTGTCGAGCAATACCCCCATCCGAACCGAGCCGCCCGGGGAAACCGTCACTTCCGTGACGTTGATCGATACCACGGGGGCTTCCATGAAAGGCGATGCGCCTCCCCCCCCTCCACATGCCGAAAGCGAGAAGCTAGCCAGCACAACAAGCGCGGCACCCCACCAAAACCGTTTCAGCTCCCCAAAGGTTCCAAACACTTTGTTCACCTCGCTGTACGCATTGGCCGGCACTGGCGGCGGAACGTTTCCACGACTACACACCGATGCCCCATCTCCCCGAATACCGCCGCCCATGCCGCAGAAGGCCACGACACGCGACAGCAGGACGATCCAGAAAACGCTCACTACGGCGCGTACAGGCAGCATCGAAGTTCCCTCTGAGTTCTTGATGTCGGTTTCCGGGTTCGTCATGCGACGCTAGTCGAGTACCCGCGGGGTCACGAAGATCAGGAGTTCAGCCTTCTCGTTAGTATTTGTTCGCTCCCGGAAGAAAGCCCCAAGAAAAGGCACCTCGCCGAGAAACGGGACCATGTTTCGTGAAGTGGCACTCGAAATCTCGTACACCCCACCGAGGACCACGGTCTCACCGCTCGCGACCATGACTTGGGTGTCCACCTCCCGTTTGCTGATCAAAGGCTGTCCCAACACTGTTTGGCTGAAATCCGGCTCATCCCTGGTAACCTTGATGTCCATAATGACGTTGCCATCCGGCGTAATCCGCGGCGTGACTTCTGTCATCAGAAGGGCATCCTTGAACTCAACCTGACGGTCACCGTCCCGCGTCGTTTCGAATGGAATCTCAGCCCCCTGCTTGATAACAGCCGTGGTCCCGGTTGCGGTGATCAGCCTCGGGTTGGATACGACCTCACCGCGGCCCTCCGCCTGCAACGCACTCAGTTCGAGGTCGAGGAGGATGTTGGGCCGCAGGATGCTCAGGCCCACACTGGGGGCACCGCCCCCCAATGCCGGTAACGCCACGTTCAAGAAATCCGGCCGAAAACGCTCTCCATCCGCTATGCCTTCCGCGATGCCAGAAGAGTCTTCGATACCGCTTCCCAAACCGATATTGGAGCGACCCTGCCGGGTGCCTGCGGCGACGCCGAACCGGGCGCCAAGATCTCGCCGGTACGTGTCGGACGCGATCACGATACGCGTCTCAATCAATACCTGACGAAGGGGCTGATCAAGCTCAGCGACGAGACGACGCACATCAGCGATCTGGTCCGAGACATCTTGAACGATCAGGGTATTCGTTCCTGCGTCCACTGCGACGCTCCCACGATCTGAAAGGACACCAAGGCGCTGATCCCGGTCACCTCTACCCGTCTGCATGAGATCCCGCAAATCAGCGGCTCGAGCAAAATTCAACCGAATATACTCGGTACGCAGCGGCTCGAGCTCGCGCCGGTCGCGCTGGGCCTCGAGGATCAGCCGCTCGCGCGCCGCGATCTCCTGGGTGGGCGCGACGTACATCACGTTGCCGGTGACGCGCTTGTCCAGCCCCCGGGTCTGCAGGATGATCTCGAGCGCCTGGTCCCAGGGCACGTTGTTCAGGCGCAGCGTGATGTTGCCGGTCACGCTGTCGCTGACGACGATGTTGATGTCGGTGAAATCGGCCAGCAACTGCAATACCGACCGGACTTCGATGTCCTGGAAGTTCAGCGACAGCCGCTCGCCGACGAACTCCTCGCGCTCAATGCGCAGCGCCTCGCGCTCCTCTTCGGTCAGGGGGGCCAGTTCGAGCACGTAGGTACGGTCGGTCTGGTACGACAGGACGTCGTACTCGCCGGCGCCATACACGGTCATGCGCACGCGGTCGTCGCGCTCGCGCTGGGTGTCGATGTGGGTCACCGGGGTCGCGAAGTCGACCACGTCCAGCCGCCGCTCGAGGCGGTCGTCGATCCGCACGCGCGGGAACACCAGCTCGACCCGGCCGGCCTGTTCCTGCACGTCGACGGTGACTCCGGGGCGCGACAGCTCGACCAGCACGCGCCCCTGGCCGTCCTCGCCGCGGCGGAAGTCGACGTCGACGATCTCGGGCGGCCGGGCACTGCGCACGCCGGGCGGGCGGGCGGGAGGCGCCTCACCGCCGGCGCCGCCCGTTCGGGCGCCACGGCCGGTGCCTCCGGCGCCCGGGCAACGCGATCCACCTCACCGGCGCCGCGCCCGACGGTCAGCACGAGTTCGTTGCCCTCGACCCGGCTCTGGTAGTCGGAGCTGCGCGCGAGGTTCAGGATCACGCGGGTGCGGTCGCCCGCCTCGACTGCGGTGGCCGACAGCAGCGGCCCGATATTGATCTCGGTGGTGCGGTCGCGCATGTGGTTCGAAACGCCGGGCAGGTCGAGTGCGATGCGCGGGGGCGAGTCGATCACGAAGATGCGCGCTTCGGGCGGCGGTTCCGAGAAGCGCAGGCTCAGCTGCACCTGCTCGGCGCCCAGGTTCGCGCCGCGGATGTCGAGCAATTCCTGCGCCGGCAGCGGGCCTGCCAGCAGCAGGCAGAAGGCCGCGAGCCAGACGGCCACGCTGCGGGCCAGGCTCCGGTGCCAATGGCCTGCAACATTTCCGGCGTCGGAATTCGGATGGGGTTCGAAATGCATGGCGGGTTCTCCCAGGGTGCTCATTCCGACAGCGAGATGGTGTTCTCGCGTTCCACGTAGCCGCCGAAGGCGTCCGGTACGACCTCGATCAGGAGGATCTCCCGCGTCGTGATCTCGACCACGCGTCCGAAGTTCTGGCCCATGTGATTGCCGGGCCGAACGGTCTGGATGGTGCGGTCCGGGGTCCGCACCAACGCGTAGCGCACGCCCTCCTGTTCCAGCGAGCCCACCATGCGCAGCGAATCCAGCGGGAAACTTTCCAGCGGTTCGCGCGGGCGGTCGAAATCGATGTCGACTTCTCCCGGGACCCCGGTCGGCGGGGGTGGCAGTGGCCGTTCGATCACCGAGGAGTCGAACGGCGAGCGCTCGTGCCCCGGGTACAGGTACGGTTCGTGCGGGTCGATGGTTGGAATCGGTTCGATATCCCCTCCGGGCCGGGCGTTGATCTTGGCGATGTACTCGTGCAGATCGGACATGTCGCGCTGACAGCCCGACAATACCGGCAGCACCAGCCCGACGGCCAACAGCAGGGGCCAGGCGCGCGCGGCCAGACGCATCAGGTTCCCTCCAGGTAGCGGTAGGTCCGGGCGATGGCATCCATCAGCAGGTCGTCGTCGGACGAACCAGGCCGGATGAAGGCGTCGTGCACGGTGACGATGCGCGGCATCGCGGAGATACCGCTGACGAACTCGGCGAGTTGCTCGTAGTTGCCGCGCACCCGCAACTGGATCGGCACCTCTGCGTAGAACGTGCGGTTGGCCTCGCCTCTTGGCTGGAACAGCTCGATCTCGAGCCCCACCGACAGCGCGGTCTGGGAGATGTCCACGAGCAGGCTGGGGATCTCCGCCGTGCTGGGAAGCAGCTGCACCAGCGACGCGAACATGCGCTCCATCTCGGCCAACTGCTCCTCGTAGGCTGCCAGGTTGGCCGCGCGCTCCTGTTTCTCTTCGAATTCGACGCGCAGCTGCACCTCCCGGCGCTCCTCGCGGTCGAGTGTCTCGACCTGGTCCTTGATGAAGTACCAGAACCCGGCCCCGGCCAGCACCGCGACAATCAGCGCGATGATGGCCACTTTGACGACGACCGGCGCCTCGCCAAGGTTGCGGAAATCGATCTCATTGATCGACTTGAGGTCCATCAGGATGCCCCCTCTCCCTGCTCCGCATCGGCGCTCGGCCGGGTCTGCGTCGCCTCGAGCCGGAAGTCGCGGACCTGCAGGCGGCCTTCCTGCCGTGTCTCGATGATCTGCAGCGTCGAGTCGCTGAGCCAGGACGAGGCGTCGACGCGTCGCATCAGCGCGGATATCCGCGCGTTCGATTCGGCGCGCCCGACCATGCGCAGGCGGCTGCGTTCCTGCCTCAGCTCGCGGTAGAAGGTGCCTTCCGGAAGGGTCAGCACCAACTCATCGAACAAGTGCACGGCCTCGGGCCGACTCGCCTGGAGAGTCTGGATCACCTCGATCCGGTCCACCAGGTTCTGACGCTGGCGGTCCAGTTCCCGGATCCGGGCGATCTGCCGGTCCAATGTGCGGATCTCGGACTGCAGCAACTGGTTCCGGTTCTGCTGGTGCTCAATGCGTGCGTTCATGTACAGGTGCGCGGCGAACACCAGCAATATCCCCACCAGCGCGGCGCCCCCGGCCAACGCATAGAACCGCTTCTGGCGCAGCGCGCGACGCTTTTCCCGCCAGGGGAGCAGGTTGACATAGATCATCCCGCGAACCCCCGCAGTGCCAACCCGCAGGCGGTCAGGGTGGCCGGCGCGTCGTTCAGGAAGCGCTGCTGATTGATGCGCCGCGCCAGGGGCATTTTCCGGAACGGGTTAGCGATCACGACCGGGGTACCGGTGACTTCCTCGAGCATTTCGTCGATCCCCGGGATCGCGGCACAGCCGCCGCCCAGGAAGATCTGGTCGATCGAATCGTGGGGGCGGGTCACGTAGAAGTACTGCAGCAGGCGCTGCACCTGGTCCATCATGCTCTGCTTGAAGGGCTCGAGCACGCCCGCGGCGTAGTCGGGCGGAAGATCCCCGTGGATCTTGGCATTGCCCGCCTGCTGCATGTCCATGTCGTAGCGGCGCATGATTTCCTCGGTGAGCAGGCGGCCGCCGAAGTCCTGCTCGCGCGTGTAGATCACGCCCTGCTCCTGGCTGATCACGTAAACAGTGGTGACCGACGATCCGACGTCGATGACCGCAACGATCGGTTTCTCGTCCCGGTCCGGCAACTGTTCGAGCATCAGGCCGGTGGCGTGTTCGACCGCATAGGCCTCGACATCAACCACTTCGGGGGTCAGCCTGGCGGCCTCGGCAATCGCGACTCTGGATTCGACGTGTTCGCGGCGCGAGGCCACTACCAGCACGTCAGTCAGTTCCGGGTTGCCAGCATTCTTCCCGAGCACCTGGAAGTCGAGGCTGACCTCGTCGAGGTTATAGGGGATGTACTGGTCGGCCTCGACGCTCACCTGCCCCTCGAGTTCCGACTCGGAGAGCTTGCTCGACAGGCGCAGCGTCCGGGTAATGATCGTGGACGAGGGCACGGCCATCGCGCATTGGCGAAGGTGGGTGCCTGAGCGCTTGATCGCACGAACCAGCGCTGTCCCGATCGCCTCGGTATCCCGGCATTCCTTGTCGACGACGGCGCCTTCCGGCAACGGCTCGACCGCGAACGCCTCCACCTTGTAGCCGCTGCCGCTGCGACTCAGTTCCAGCACCTTGATTGATGCTGCGCTGAAGTCGACGCCGAGCAGAGCCTGGTGCTTTTTCCCCAGACCGAGCACACTGCCCCCCGGTTATTCGCGTATCGTACCGGTTATAATACGGTACGGTTCTACCATCCGCCTAATCTTTCAGTGGATCATAGTTCGCTCGAAGAGGTCGCTGCAAGCGACTTTATCCGCAGCACATTCCCTAACGAAGCAATCTCCAAATCATGCCCGTTGTCATTCGAGTGATTCTGGCCCTGCTGGCCCTTGCAATAGGCGGCGCGAGCGCCGCCGCCGCGGCTCTGTTCGGTCTATATCTTTACTATGCACCCACTCTTCCTGCGGTCGATTCGCTGCGCGAAGTCCGGCTTCAGACGCCTCTTCGGATCTATACCGACGACGGCACGCTGCTCGGCGAATTCGCCGAGCAGCGGCGCGAGCCGGTGCCGATCGAAGACATGCCCGAGCGCCTGCTGCAGGCCTTCGTGGCCGCCGAGGACGAACGATTCCACCGCCACCACGGGGTCGATCCGGTCGGGCTGCTGCGCGCCGGGATCAACCTTTTCAGCACCGGCGAGCGCACGCAGGGCGGCAGCACGATCACGATGCAGCTGGCCCGCAACTTCTTTCTGACCCGTGAACGCACCTACGAGCGCAAGATCCGCGAGATCTTCCTCGCGGTGCAGATCGAACGGGAGCTTTCGAAGGAACAGATCCTCGAACTCTATCTGAACAAGATCTATCTCGGACAGCGGGCCTACGGGGTTGCCGCGGCGGCGCGCGTCTATTTTGACCGACCGCTGGAGGAACTCGAACTCGACCAGATCGCGATCCTGGCCGGCCTGCCGAAGGCACCGTCGACGACCAACCCGGTGACCAGCCCGGAGCGCGCGACGATCCGGCGCAATTACGTGCTGCGGCGCATGCTGGATCTCGAGCTGATCACGCCCGAGGAACACGCCGCGGCGCACGCCCGGCCAGTGCTGTCACAGCGCCACGTCACAGCGGTCGAGGTCGATGCCCACTGGGTGGCCGAGACCGCGCGTCAGGTCGTGGTGAACCTGTGGGGCGACGAGGCCTATACTCGCGGCCTGAAGGTCTACACAACGATCGACCCCGAGGCCCAGGAGGCGGCGAACCGCGCGTTGCGCGAGGGCCTGGTGGCCTACGACCGGCGCCACGGGTACCGCGGCCCGGAGATGCGCCTCGACGAGACCGTGACCGCCGATGCCGGCGCGCGCATGGAAACCCTGCGCGGCCTCGGCGTCAGCGGCCGCAGGCTGGTACCCGCAATCGTCCTGCAGGCGGACGGCCAGGGCCTCGAGGTGGACGCGCTCGGACGCGGCACGATCCGGCTGGGCCGGGACGCGCTGAGCTGGGCGATTAGGCAGCAGGGGCGAGTATCCGACCGGTTCCGGCGCGGCGACGTGATCCGGATCGAACGCACCGGGGACGATGGCTGGCGCCTGAGCCAGCGCCCCGAAGTCTCCGGCGCACTGGTGGCCCAGGCACCGCAGGACGGCGCGATTCTCGCGCTCGCGGGCGGTTTCGATTTCTTCGAGAATCGATTCGACCGTGCACTGCAGGCCGAGCGCCAGCCCGGATCCGCGTTCAAGCCGATCATCTATGCGCTGGCCCTGCAGCAGGGCATGCCCCCGACCAGCACCCTGGTGGATGCGCCGCTGGTGCTCAGCGACCCGGCATTGGGCGCGGAATGGCGACCGGAAAACTATTCGCGCAGCTTCCGCGGCCCGACGCCGATGCGCGAAGCGTTGGCGAGTTCGCGCAACCTGGCCTCGATCCGGCTGCTGAACAGCCTGGGGGTGAACGGGGTGCACGACGATCTGGTTCGGTTCGGCCTGGACCTGGAACAGCACCCCCGGAACCTGTCGATGGCGCTGGGCACCGGCACGCTGACGCCGGTGGAACTGAACAACGCCTACGCGCTGTTTGCCAACGGCGGCAAGCTGACCACGCCGTGGCTGATCGGGCGCATCGAGGACGGCGACGGCAGCCTGCTGTACCAGGCGGCGACGCCGCGCACCTGCCCCGAGCCGTGCGCGCAGCCCGCGGGCCAGAATCTGGAACTGGCCACGAGCCATGGCGCCCTTCGTTTCGCAGAGCCGGTACCGATGCTGGACCCGGGTGTGGCCTGGCAGATGAGCGAGATGCTGAAGGGCGTGATCCGGTCCGGCACCGGCCGCCGAGCCCAGGAACTGGGGCGCGCCGACCTGGGCGGCAAGACCGGCACCACGAACTCCTACCGGGATGCCTGGTTCGCCGGTTTCAACGCCGACATCGTCGGGACCGCGTGGATCGGCTTCGACGACAACCGGGAGCTCGGCTCCGGAGAAAGCGGCGGCCGGGCCGCGCTGCCGATCTGGATGGGGTTCATGGAGCAGGCGCTGGCGGGGCGACCCGAGGCCCCGGTATCGCGGCCCGACGATCTGGTCGAGGTAGTCCTGCTGCCGGAGACCGGACAGCGTGCGCGCGACGACGACCCGCGCGGACAACGCGAATGGCTGCTGCCGGCGCAGATCCCCGAGCATGGCACCTGGGCCCCGGACCCGGCCGAACCCGCGACCGAAGACGGAACCGCGCCCACAATCGGGGCCCAGCCCGAGTTCATCTTCTGAGCACGACGATGGCCACACCGGAATCGCGTACCCGACAACTGCTGGCCGAGGAGGCCGCCCGAATCATCCTCGAGGAGGGGGTGCGGGACTACGGCCTCGCCAAACGCAAGGCCGCGGAGCACCTGGGGGTCGACGCGCGGCGCGACCTCCCCGCCAATACCGAGGTCGAGAGCGCGCTGCTCGAACGCAGCCGGCTGTTCGCGACGGCGGACACCCGGCGCGAGTACCGAGACCGGCTGCGCGCCGCGGCACTGGTGATGGAACGCCTGTCCGAGTTCGAGCCGCGCCTGGTGGGGCCGCTGCTGCTGGGGGTACTTCAGCCGCAGGCGGTGATCAACCTGCACGGTTTCGCGGAGACGGTCGAGGAGGTCATCATCCGGCTGGGTGATCGCGGCATTGCCTGCCACACCGGCGAACGGCAGTACCGCGGCGGCGGGGCCGGCCTGCGCGTGCCCTACCTCAGCTTCCGCGGGCCCGACGACACGGAGATCGAACTGACCGTGTTCCCGACCGACGGCATCCGCCAGGCGCCCCCCTCCCCGATCGACGGCCGGCCGATGCGGCGGCTGGGACTGGCCGGAGTGCGGGAACTGATCGCGGAGAGCGAGGCGAACGACCCGGCCTCGGCGGATTGACGGGCCGGCCTGGCCCGCCGCGCAAGGGGCATCTCTGCGCAGGCCGCGACGCGAGAATGCCCCGGTCTCAGGAGACCGGGTAGGCGTGTACCGTCTCGACCAGGGTCGCGACCCGATCCGGATCGATGCCCGGATGGATGCCGTGCCCCAGGTTGAATACGTGGCCCGTCGAGCGGCCGAAGCCGTCGAGGACGCGCCGCGCCTCGGTGCGGACCACCTGGTCGCTGGCGTAGAGCACAGCGGGATCGAGGTTGCCCTGCAGCGCCACGCGGTCGCCGACGCGAGCCGCCGCCTCGCCGATCTCGATCGTCCAGTCGAGCCCGAGGGCGTCGGCGCCGGCATCCGCCTGCCATTCCAGCCACGCGCCGCCCCCCTTGGTGAACAGCACCACCGGCACCCGCCGGTCGTCGCGCTCGCGGTCAAGTTCAGCGACGATGCGTTGCATGTAGGCAAGCGAGAACTCCCGGTACAGCCGCGGTGTCAGCGAGCCGCCCCAGGTGTCGAAGATCATCACCGCCTGCGCCCCGGCCCGGATCTGCGCATTCAGGTAGGCCGTGACGGCCGTGGAGACCTTCTGCAGCAATGCATGCATTGCCTGGGGCTCGCCGTAGAGCAGGCGCTTGGTTTCCGGGAAATCGCGCGAGCCCGCGCCCTCCACCATGTAGGTCGCAAGGGTCCAGGGACTTCCGGAGAACCCGATCAGCGGTACGCTGCCGTCGAGTTCGCGCCGGATCAGGCGGACCGCGTCCATCACGTAGCGCAGCTCCTGTTCCGGGTCGGGGATCGGCAGGCGTTCAATCGCGGACAGCGAACGCACCGGCTCCCGGAAACCGGGCCCCTCGCCGGACTCGAAGTACAGCCCCAGCCCCATCGCGTCGGGCACCGTCAGAATATCCGAGAACAGGATCGCGGCATCGAGCGGGAACCGCCGCAAAGGCTGCAGGGTCACCTCGCAGGCGAGCTCCGGGGTCTGGCACAGATCCAGAAAGCTGCCGGCTTTCGAACGCGTCGCCCGGTATTCCGGCAGGTAGCGCCCGGCCTGCCGCATGATCCAGATCGGGGTACGGTCCACGGGCTCCCGGAACAGGGCGCGGAGGAATCGGTCGTTGGCCAGCGGCGTTGTCATCGGTTCATCTTCCGGTTGCTGTGATTAGCGTGAAAGTCACGGCCTGTCTCGTGTCCCTGGCGACCCGTAGGGCGGAAGAGCGCAGCGTCATCCGCCACATGGCGTTCGCAGTGCCCAGGCGCCCGCAGCATCCCCAACGCCGGCTGGCGGATGACGGCCTTCGGCCTCTTCCGCCCTACGCCTCTTTCATCATCGGGGGTGGCTGCCCGCGCCATGACAGTTAGCGTGAAAATCGAGCCATGGAGGAACACGGAAGTCACGGAAGATGAAACGGCTCAAACCCTTTTTTCCGTGTCTGTCCGCGCTTTCTGTGGCTCGCCTTTTCATGTTGCAGGGTGTCCGCTGGCCATGAAAGTTAGCGGATCCGCCCCGCCTATCCGGGTCGACCGCCGCCGCGTTGGGCCAGGGCGGTCTGGACGTGGCGGCTGACTTCGGCCAGATCGGCCCGCCCGAGCAGTTGCGGCTTCAGCTCCGCCATCACCCGCCCCATGTCCTTGATCCCCGACGCGCCGGTCGCGGCGATGGCTTCGTCGATCCGCGCTGCCACCTCGGCGGGCGACAGGGGCTCGGGCAGGAATTCACGGAGCACGGCAACTTCCGCCTCTTCGCGCTGCGCGAGATCCTCGCGGCCGCCCTGGCGGTACTGCTCGATCGAGTCGCGGCGCTGCTTCAGCATGCGATTCAGGATCGCGAGTACCGCCGGATCGTCGGGTTCGCGGCGCTCGTCGACCTCGAACTGCTTGATCTCGGACTGGATCAGCCGCAGGGTGGCGAGTCGCTCCCTGTCGCGGGCGCGCATCGCGGTCTTGACCGCTTCAGCGATCCGGGTCTTCAGCTGCATCGGGGGGTTGCCTGGAACGGGTTCAGTACATCCGCACGCGGCGGGTCACGTCCCGGGAGTTGCGCTTGAGCTGGCGCTTGACGGCCGCCGCGGCCTTGCGCTTGCGCTCGGCGGTCGGCTTTTCGTAGAACTCGCGGCGACGGACCTCGGACACCACACCCGCCTTCTCGCAGGTGCGCTTGAAGCGCCGCAGTGCGACTTCAAAGGGCTCGTTTTCGCGTACTCGAACGTGGGGCATACAATCTCCATTCTGGACAGTGGACGTCGAACCCGGGCGCGCGCGGATGCCGCGCGCCAAACGGAACCCGTTATGGTAGTCCATCACAATCCAAAGCAAAAGCCCGACCGGATCCGGCCGCGGCTTACGGCGCGCGCGCCGGTCACGGTATGATGCCGCCATGAGAACGCTCGACGTCGAACTGGGCCCGCGCAGCTACCCGATCCACATCGGCTCCGGCCTGCTGGGGCGCCCGGATCTTCTGGCGCCCCACCTGCGCGGGCAGCGCCTGGTCGTGGTCACCAACGAGACCGTCGCCCCGCTGCACGGCGATCGCCTGCGGGCGCTGCTCGACGGCCACGCCGTCACCTGGATCGAACTCCCGGATGGCGAGGCGTACAAGACGCTGGCTTCGGTCGAGTCGATCCTGACCCGAATGCTCGAAGCCCGGCTGGACCGCGGGAGCACGCTGATCGCGTTCGGCGGCGGGGTGGTCGGCGATATCGCCGGGTTCGCCGCGGCGATCTACCAGCGCGGCATCGACTTCATCCAGGTGCCGACGACGTTGCTGTCGCAGGTCGATTCGTCGGTAGGCGGCAAGACCGGCGTGAACCATCCGCTGGGCAAGAACATGATCGGCGCCTTCCACCAGCCGCGTGCGGTGATCATCGACACCGACACCCTGGCGACGCTGCCGCTGCGCGAACTGCGCGCCGGGGTGGCCGAGATCATCAAGTACGGGCTGATCCAGGATGTTGATTTCTTTGCCTGGCTGGAAAACCACATCGAGGCGCTGCTGGCACTGGATTCACAGGTAACCACCGAGGCGATCTACCGGTCCTGCGCGTGCAAGGCCGAGGTGGTCGCGGCCGACGAGCGCGAGTCCGGCCAGCGCGCGCTGCTGAACCTGGGCCACACCTTCGGGCATGCGATCGAGGCCGGGATGGGCTACGGACAGTGGCTCCACGGCGAGGCGGTCGGCACCGGCATGGCGATGGCGGCGCGGATGTCCGAGCAGATGGGCTGGCTGCAGCCAGCAGAACGCGAACGCGCCGAAAAGCTGATCGAGCGCGCGGGGCTGGCCCTGTCGCCACCGCCCGAACTCACCGCGGAACGCTTCCACGAGCTGATGGCGATCGACAAGAAGGTGATGGATGGCCGCCTGCGCCTGGTGCTGCTGCACGCGATCGGTTCCGCCGTGGTCACCGGCGATTTTCCGCCCGACGCGCTCGACGCGACCCTGCCCCAATCCGAGGTCCACGACTCCGAGGTCCGCGACCGCGGTGTCGGCTGACCCCGAAACAGAAACGCAGTACGGGCCCCGGCTCGCAGCCTATGCCGCAAGGGCGGAACGCTCGCGCGGACGGCTGCACCCGGAGCCACCGCCTGCCTACCGCAGCGAGTTCCAGCGCGACCGCGACCGTATCGTGCATTCGACCGCGTTCCGGCGACTGAAGTACAAGACCCAGGTCTTCGTCAGTCACGAGGGTGACCTGTTCCGCAACCGCCTGACGCACTCGCTCGAAGTCGCGCAGATTGCACGCTCGAGCGCGCGGGCGCTGGGCCTGAACGAGGATCTCACCGAGGCGATCGCGCTGTCGCACGACCTCGGGCACACCCCGTTCGGACACGCCGGGCAGCACGCATTGAACCAGTGCATGCGCGACCGCGGCGGTTTCGAGCACAATCTGCAGTCGCTGCGCATCGTCGATCTGCTGGAACAGCGCTACGCGGGGTTCGACGGCTTGAACCTGACCTTCGAGACGCGCGAGGGCATCCTGAAACACTGCTCGCAGGAGAATGCCCGGCGCCTCGGTCCGGTCGCCGAGCGCTTTCTGTGCGGCGGCCAGCCGAGCCTGGAGGCGCAGCTGACGAACGTCGCCGACGAGGTGGCCTACAACAATCACGACATCGACGACGGCCTGCGTGCAGGCCTGCTGACGATGGACCAGCTGCGCGCGGTCGAACTGTTCCGGGAGCGCCACGATCAGGTGCGCGCGCTGTACCCCGGACTGGACGACCGGCGTGTTCAGCACGAAACGGTCCGGCGCATGATCGATGCGCTGGTCTCCGACCTGATCGTGACCAGCCGGACGGCGATCCTCGACGCCGGCATGAACGATCCGGAGGCGGTGCGCCGCGAGCCGGAGCCGCTGATCCGTTTCAGCCCCGAGATGGCGCACCAGAACCGTGAACTGAAGCGCTTTCTGCGGCAAAACCTGTACCATCATCATCGAGTCTACCGGATGACCGTGAAGGCCCGACGCATCGTGCATGACCTGTTCAGCGCATTCATGGAAGACCGCCAGCTGTTGCCGGAGCATTTCCAGGCCCATGCGAAACGGCTGTCGGCCAGCGACGAACATGGTTTCGCCCGAGGCATTGCGGACTACATCGCGGGCATGACCGACCGCCACGCGATCCGCGAGCATCACCGGATCTTCGACCTGCGCACCCTGATCTGAGTCCGCGACCATGGCCCTGCACCCCGACTGCCTCGCCGAACTGGGGCTCGAACATGCCCCCTTCGACACCCTTCCGAACGAAGAATTCGTCTACAGCGACGTGCTCCTCGAGGAAATGATCGCCACCGCCGGCGACGCCCTGGCATCCCCGGGCGCGATCCTGCTGCTGACTGGCCCGGGCGGATCCGGCCGGAGCATGCAGCTGATGCGCCTGCTCGGGGTGCTGCCCGACAACTACGAGCTGATCGCGTTCCGCGCCCGCCCCAACACCAAGTTCGAGGCGGTCGACTTCACGATCCGCAACCACCTGCGTGCAGCAGGGCACGACGACCCCGACCGGGCGCTGACCGACTTGCTGGCCGAACGCATCCGCGAGGGTTCGGATCCGGTGATCGCGGTCGACGATGCCCACCTCCTGGGTACCGACATCGTCGACCAGCTGCTGCGCATGCGCAGCGAGATCCTGATCGCCGAGGGGCGCGGACCACGCCTGATCCTGACCGGCGATCCGGTGCTGCTGCGCCGCCGCCTGCACCTGCGGCCGGTGGATGAAGACCAGGTGGTGCGGATCAGCCTGCGCCCGTTCAGCCTCGAGCAAACGGGCGCCTATCTGCGCCACCGGCTGCGCGCGGCCGGCCGGCTGGATCCGGACACACTCCTGAGCGACGACGACATCGCCGACCTGCAGGCCCGCAGCCGGGGGCTGCCCGGAGCGCTGAACACCCACGCCAACGAGTGGCTGGAGCGCTACTGCCGCACACGCGACGGCCGACCCGCGCCGACCCTGCCCGTGTCGATGCCGGATTCCCCGCAGCCCGAGCCCGCCGCGGCCGCCTTCACCGCGTCCGGTCTGGCAACTGATGCCGATGCGGAGTTGAAAACCGAACCCCGGCTACCGGACTCCGGAACCGGCCCAGCGCCGGCCGACAAACCTGCCGCCTCCGAGCCGTTCCCTGCCGACGCGCCCCCGCAGCCGCAGGCCCGGGGCCTGGCGGCAGACCGGGAGGACGAGCCCGCGCCCGACCCGCCGGTGCACGGGCAGCCCGAACCCGCCGTGCCGCCGCGCACCGACGGGGCAACCGAATCTGGCGCTCCCGCGTACGGGCACCCGGACCCTGCCCCGCCGCCGCGCGCCGGCGACGAGGCCGGCTCCGGCACGCCCCTGCGCGCGGACGACGATCGGGGTCCGCGGTCCTACCGGCGCGAGTCCGAACGCGGGCGCCGGGATGCCGCAGTACCGTTCTGGAACCGCAGCTGGTTCGTTCCCGCGGTGGCGCTGGTCGTGGCGATCCTGATCCTGGCACCGTTCGCCCGCCATATCTTCGTCACCCCGGCGCCGCCGGAGGGCAGCACGGTGGAACTGCCGCTGCCCACCCCGCCTCGGGCCGCCACGCCCGAGCGCGACGATGCCGTCGGCAGCCAGGCGCAGCCTCCCGGGGTAATCGACGTGCCGTTCGACGACCGCCCCACCGCCGCGCTCCCCTCGCGCGAGGCAGAGCCACCGGCGCCGGCGCCGACTCCCGAAGCTGCACCCACTGCGGAACCTGAACCCGCACCCACCCCGGAACCCGCTCCGCCGCCCACCCCCGCACCAGTCCCGGAAACCGCTCCGGAACCGCGACCCGAGGTGGTGCCTGCGCCACCCGCAGAGCCCACCGGCCTCGCCGCCGACCGCGAATGGCTCGGCCGCCAGAACCGATCCCATGTCACCATCCAGCTGGTCGCGGCATCGGATCTCGCGGCGGCCCGGAACTACGTGACCAGGTACGAGCTCTCCGGGATCCGCTACATCGAGACCCGTTCCGGCGGGCGCAACTTCGTGGTCGCGCTGGCCGGAAGCTTCGCGGATCGGGCTGCGGCCGAGAACGCGCTTCGCAATCTGCCCGCGGCGGTACGTGCGGATCAGCCCTGGATCCGCTCGCTGGGCTCGGTACAGGACAGCCAGCGCTGAGGGTGCGCGGGAAATCGGGACCGGAAGCCCGCGACGACCCGGGCCGCGCCTCAGATCGCGCCCGATCCGCGCGCGAGGCGCGGCAGGAACACCGGGTAGCCGTCGATCTCGCCGCGGGTCAGCGGCTGGTTGTAGAGTTTCTCGAGCGCCTCCGGCACCAGCATCCCGGCGGTCGGACCCCAGCAGGCCTGGCCGTTGGGATACTGCAGCAGCAGGTGGCTGCAGTAACGCACCGCCAGATTGACATCGTGCAGCGTGAGCACGATGCCGCGCTCCTGCCGCTGCTTTTCGCGGATCAGATCCAGCACCGCGATCTGGTGGTGCAGGTCCAGGTGGTTGGTCGGTTCGTCCAGCAGCAACACTGCCGGATCCTGGGCGAGCACCGTCGCGATCGCCAGCCGCTGGCGTTCGCCTCCCGAGAGCGTTGCCACCGCCCGCTGTTCCATGCCGGCGAGACCGATCCGGGCCAGCGCCTGGCGCGCCAGTTCCACGTCCTGCGGCGACTCCACCTGCCAGCGCGAAAGATAGGGATGCCGTCCCATCAGCGTCAGTTCCAGCACGGTGGCGGGAAACTCGTCCTGGCGCTGCTGGAACACCAGTCCAAGCCGGCGCGCCACCAGGCGGCGGGGCAGTTGGCCGATGCTCCGGCCGAACAGCTGCACCTCGCCGGCCCGCGGCGCCTTCAACCCGGCCAGCGTGTGCAGCAGCGTGGTCTTGCCCGTGCCGTTGGGACCCAGGATGGCCCAGCATTCACCCGGGAACACATGCAGGTCCAACGGCGACGAATCGGCGCGGCCCGGGATGTCGACCACCAGGTCGCGCAGGGTCAGGCAGGCCGACCCGGTCATGGACGCTGGGCCCGGTGCAGCAGGTACAGGAAGATCGGCGCACCGATCAGCGCCAGCACGGAGCCGGCCGGCAGCTGCTGCGGCGCGATCACCGCGCGCGCGATCAGGTCGGCGAGCAACACCAGGCTGCCGCCGAGCAATACGGCTGCCGGCAGCGCCGCCCTGTGGTCGGCGCCCACGATCAGCCGCGCCAGGTGGGGGGCCAACAGGCCCACGAAACCAATGGTACCGGCCGTGATCACCGCCAGCGCGGTCGCCACCGCCGCGCCCAGATAGGCCAGATAGCGCAGGCTGCCGACGCTGACCCCCAGCGAGGCGGCTGCCAGTTCGCCGCGCGTCAGGATGTTCAGATCGCGAGCCATCGGCAGGGTCAGCAGGGCCAGCACGGCCAGCCCGACCAGCGCGATCCACGGCCCCGGTGCGACGGACAGGTCCCCCATCAGCCAGAACAGCATTCCGCGCAGGGCCCTGTCCGGCGCGATCGCCAGCAGCAGGGTGACGACGGCGCCCAGCGCCGAGGCCAGCACGACCCCCGTCAGCAGCAGGCGGTGGCCCGTCCAGGCATGCTCGCCGCGCGCCAGGCCGAGCACCAGTGCCAATGCGGCAAAGGCACCGGCCGCCGCGCCCAGATGCTGGGCCAGCAGCGGCCCGCCCAGCAGGATCGCCAGCAGGGCCCCGACCGCGGCCCCGCCGGAGATGCCGAGGATGAACGGGTCGGCCAGCGGGTTGCGGGTCAGCACCTGGACCAGGGCACCGGCCAGTCCCAGCAGCCCGCCGGCGGCCAGCGCCGCCAATGCCCGCGGCAGGCGCAGTTCCACCAGGATCACGCGTTCCAGTGCCGCGTCGGGGCCCAGCGGCCAGACCCAGCCGGAACTCCCCCATACCAGGTTGACCGCCAGCAGGCACCCGGCGATGGAGGCGAGCAGGAGCACACCAACCAGGCGCTGCCGCGTGGTGTTCATGGCCGCCGTTCCCGCACCCGGTCGGCCATCTCGCACAGGGCCTGCAGGCCGTCGACCAGCCGCGGGCCCGCGCGCATCAGCACGTCGGCGGGCAGCACGAGCAGGCCGTCGAACCGGGCAGCGGGGAGGTCCTGCCAGCGACGCCAGCGATCGAAGTCGCGGGCCGGAGGCGAGGTGATGATCAGATCCGGCGCTGCACGGATCACCGCTTCCTCGCTCCAGGTCGGGGTATCGCCCAGTCCGTCGGTGACGATATTGTCGATACCGCAGCGACCCATCGCCTCGCTGATGTAATGCCGGGGGCCGACGGTCACCAGCGGGCTCGGCCAGATCTCGAAGAATCCCTTCAGCCGGGGCTGGTGCCGGTAGCGGGCGGTCCAATACTCCAGCCGTGTCACGAAATCGGCCGCTGCGGCGTCGGCCTGCGACTCCCGACCGGTCAGCCGGCCCAACTGGCGCAGGGTCTTCGGCACGTCGTCGAAGCTGCGCCCCGGGGTCGCGAAGACCGCCAGGCCCAAGCGCTCCAGCCTTTCGAGTTCGGCGCGGGGATTGCCATCGGCCCAGGCCACGACCAGGTCCGGCTTCAGGCGGACGATGCGCTCCAGGTCCAGTCCGCGGTAGCCGCCGATCTCCGGGATCTCCCGGGCGGCCTCGGGATAGTCGCTATAGGCCACCGCGCCGACGACCCGCTCGCCGGCACCGACCGCGAACAGCATCTCGGTAAGATGCGGCGCCAGGCTCACGACCCGCTGCGCCGGTGCCGACAGGCAGAGCCGGTCGCCGTCGACCCCGGTGGCACAGTGATCGGCCGCCAGCACGGCCGGGCTCGCCCACAACACCAGCAGAGCGACGACCAGCCTGCGGACGAATCTCACCACAATGCCCCCACGACGAGAATCAGCAACAGGGCCGCCTCGGTCAGTTCCACGCCAGCGCCCAGACCGTCCCCGGTCATGCCGCCGACGCGGTGGCGCAGGAAAGCCGCCCAGGCCAGCATGACCCCGGGCGCGAGCAGCAGCCAGGGGGACAGCCACCACGACAGGGGCGCCAGCAGAATCAGCCAGGCCAGCATCGGCAGCCGCCGCGAGCGCCACGCGAAGCGCTCGCCCATGCCTGTGGCCAGCGGGGGCACCGTGGCCGCCCAGTACAGCGTGCCCAGCCGTGCCCAGGCGGGTACCAGCAGCAGTGCCAGCCATTGGCCTTCGCGCAGCAACAGCATCAGCAGCACCAGCTTGCCAGCCAGCAGCAGCGCCATCGCGACCGCCCCCAGGCTGCCGATGTGCGGATCACGCATCGCCTCCAGTTGGCGCTCCGGACGACCGTGGGCGGCGCCGAGTCCATCGGTCACGTCGGCCAGGCCGTCCAGGTGCAGGGCGCCGGTGATCCAGACACCCAGCGTCAGCACGGCCAGCGCGCCCAGCCAGGGATCGAGCATGCTGCCCGCGAACCCCGCCGCCGCCATCAGCGCGCCGATGACCAGCCCCACCAGCGGGAACCAGTGGGTGCTCGCGAGCAGTTCGGCTTCGGATATGCTCCGGAGCCGGGGGGCCGGCAGCCGGGTCAGGAACTGGCTCGCCAGCACCAGCCGGCGGGCCTCGCGGACCAGAGGGCTCATCGCCGCGCTCGCCGGCCGCGGTGCGCCACTTGCGCCCGACGCACGCCGATAGCCCAGCGCTCGACCGCGCGCAGACGCGGGAGACACACGGCGGATACCAGGGCCATGCGCGGCTTGCAACCGGCTCCGAACAGCGGTTCCGAGCCGCAGCCCCCCGCCCGTTCTGCACCCCGGACCATCGTTCAATGCCCCTTCCCGAAATGGAACTGCGTCAGGCGTGGCCCGCCTTCGTCGAGCACGAAATCGATTCTCGCCGCCGGGTGCAGTTCCAGCCGCCACAGGGACTCGCCGGGCAGGCCCAGCAGGTGCTGGAACAGCAGGCGCATCGGTCCGCCATGGGTGATGATCAGCAGGTCGGCATCACGCGGCCGGCGCTCCCAGGCGGAGAGCACGCGGCGGCGCAGGTCCGCCAGCCCTTCGCCGCCGGGCGGGGCGTGGGTCTCGGGGTCGCGCCAGAAGGCCTCCAGTGTCTCGGGTGCCTGCGCGAGAATCTCGGCTGCGGTCCGGCCTTCCCAGTCTCCGAAATCCATCTCCTGCCACGCCGGTTCGACGGTCAGGGCCAAACCGTGCCGCTCCGCGAGGGCCTCGGCGAAAAGCCGGCAGCGCGACAGGGGTGAACTGACGACGCGCTGGACCTGCAGCCCCCGGGTGGCCTGCCACATCGCCGCCCGGCCGGCCGCGGCAAGGGGCACATCGAGCCGCCCGGCATAGATCCCGGGGCGTGCGGTCGCGCCATGGCGGAGCAGGGTCACGTTCATCTGCCGCTGGCCACGCCGGCTTCGTCGAAAGTCGCCATGTCCCGATGCAGGGCACAGGCCATTTGGATCAGGGGAATCGCGGCGGCAGCGCCGGAGCCCTCGCCCAGGCGCATGCCGAGGTCCAGCAGCGGGCGGCCACCAAGGGCATCGAGCACATCGCGATGGGCGGGTTCTGCGGACCGGTGACCCAGCAGCCAGCACTGGCTGGCACCGGGGGAAATGCGTTCGGCGATCAGCGCGGCGACGCTGCTGATCAGCCCGTCGATCACCGCCGGCATGCGCCGTTCCGCGCAGGCGAGATAGGCACCGGTCATCGCCGCGATCTCGAATCCGCCCAGGTGGCGCAGGATTTCCCGGGGATCGGTCAGCGCGTCGCGGTGCCGGAACAGCGCACGTCGGATCACCTCGGCCTTGTGCGCCACGCCGGGTGCGTCCAGGCCGGTGCCGGGGCCGGTCAGCACCTCGGGGGGGTGGTCGAGCAGGGCGCAGGCCAAGGCGGTGGCCGCCGTGGTATTGCCGATGCCCATTTCACCGGCCACGAACAGGTCTGCCCCGGCCTCCCGGGCACGGTGGACCGCGCGCCCGCCGCTGGCCAGCGCCTGGCCCAGCTGGGTTGCGGTCATCGCCGGCTCCCGGGTGAAGTTGGCGGTTCCGGGGCCAGCCCGCTCGCGGCGCACGCCGAGGTACTCGCCGTCGGGCAGCAGGCTGCCGACATCGACCACTTCCAGCCGGGAACCGGTCTGCTCGGCCAGTACCGAGATGGCCGCGCCACCCTGCGCGAAATTGACGATCATCTGGCCCGTCACTGCCTGCGGGAATGCGGAGACGCCTTCTGCCACCACCCCGTGGTCGCCAGCGAATACCGTGATCCAGGGACGGTGGATCTCAGGGCATTCACGGCCCTGGATGCCGGCCAGCCGAATCGCGATCTGCTCGAGCTCACCCAGCGCGCCGCGCGGCTTGGTCAGGCGGCACTGGCGCTGGCGCGCGGCTTCCAGGGCCTCGAGGTCTTTGCCGGCGGGTTTCATGAGCCCGCCCCCTGGCCCTTGAGCGTCAGCGACAAGCCGGCGGCGACGAACAACACCTCGTCGCAACGGGCCGCCAGCGCCTGGTTGAGACGCCCGGCCTGGTCGCGAAACTGCCGGGCAAGCGGATGCTCGGGCACGATTCCCAGGCCGACTTCGTTGGCGACGAACACGATCCGGCCGGGCAGATCGGTCAGAACCGCCAGCAGCGCGTCGCGTTCGACATCGACGCGGCGCGTGTCATGATCCAGCATCAGATTGCTCAACCAGAGGGTCAGGCAGTCGATGACCAGAAGCCGATCCTCGCGCGCATGCGCCTCGAGCGCCGCAGCCAGCGCACGCGGCGCCTCGATCGTCTGCCAGTGCCCGGGGCGGTCTGCGCGGTGGCGGGCGACGCGTTCGGCCATCTCCGGATCGTGGATCTCCGCGGTCACGATCACCGTCACCGGCAGGCCGGAATCGGCGGCGATGCGTTCGGCCAGGGCACTCTTGCCGCTGCGGGCACCGCCCAGTACCAGGGTTCTCATCGGACCTCCAGAAGTGAAAGGATTGTCGACATGTCCAGGTGGGCCTCGGCCATGTCGGCCAGCCGCTCCAGATCGCGCTCGCGCACCGCGCGGATATCCGGCGCGCACCCGGTACCGGCGATCGGCTGAGCCCGATCCGTTGGCTGCGATCGGGCCCAGTCGAGCAGTGCGGCGCAGGCCTGCGGATGGTCGAGAAGGCCGTGGACATAGCTGCCCAGAATCTGATCGTCGGCGCTGATCAGCCCGTCGGGCCCATGGGCCAGCTCGGCCGCCGGCTGACCCGGCGCCAGCACCGTGGTGACGCCCGCATGGATCTCGTAGCCTTCCAGGGGCGCATCGCGCAGCGCGAGCCTGCCCCGGACACGGCGAAGCCGCTTTTCCGGCGTCAGCGTGGTGTCCAGCGGCAGCAGGTTCAGGCCCGGACTGGAGCCTGGAACGCCCTCGATGCCTTCGGGGTCGCGGATCGTCCGGCCCAGCATCTGGTAGCCGCCACAGATTCCGATCAGCTTGCCGCCATAGCGCAGATGACGCAGCAGATCCCGGTCCCAGCGCTGTTCGCGCAACGCCGCGAGATCGGCACGAACGGCCTTGGAGCCGAGCAGGATCAGCAGGTCCGCCGGTGGCAGGGGCCTGCCCGGCCGTACCCAGACGAGTTCGACGGCCGGATGCAGGCGCAGTGGATCGAGGTCGGTATGGTTGCTGATGCGCGGCAGTACCGGCACCGCGACCCGCAGCGTCGGGCCGGCGGCGGCATCGGCTGGGCTGTTCCGCGCCGGCAGGGCATCCTCGGCCTCGAGGTGGAGATCCTGCAGGTAGGGCAGCACGCCCAGTACCGGCTTGCCGGTCTCGTTCTCCAGCCAGTCCAGCCCCGGTTGCAGCAGCGACCGATCGCCCCGGAAGCGATTGATCACAACCCCGACGATGCGCTCCCGCTCGCTGCCGGATAGCAGGGCGAGCGTGCCCACGACGTGCGCAAAGACGCCGCCGCGGTCGATGTCTGCCAGCAGGATCACCGGGCAATCCACCGCCTCGGCAAAACCCATGTTCGCGATGTCGTGCTCGCGCAGATTGATCTCGGCCGGCGAGCCCGCGCCTTCGACGATCAGGTGATCGAACCGGCTGGTCAGGCTGGCCCAGGCGGCGAGTACCGCCTCGCGGGCCCGACGCTTGTAGTCGTGGTAGGCGACCGCATCCAGCGTGCCGATGGCCTGGCCGCGCAGGATGACCTGCGCGGCCCGGTCGGTGGTGGGCTTGAGCAGCACCGGGTTCATGTCGCTGTGCGGTTCGAGACCGCAGGCGCGGGCCTGGGCCGCCTGCGCGCGGCCGATCTCGCCGCCGTCGACGGTGACCGCGCTGTTGAGCGCCATGTTCTGGGGTTTGAACGGCGCCACCTTCAGACCGCGCCGATGCAGCGCGCGACACAGCGCGGTTACCAGCATGCTCTTGCCGGCATCCGAATGCGTGCCCTGGATCATCAGGTGGCCGCCGCTCGTTGGGCCACCCGCGGACACCGTGTTGCGTTGGGCTGCACGGAACGCCGCACGCGAGCCCGCGGCACCTGCGTGGCGAGTCCCGTCATGCACGCGCGGCGACCTCGTCCAGCGCCGTCGCCAGGCGTCGCCAGCCCGCCTCGTCGGGCGGCAGCCCGAAACGCAGGCTGCATGGCGCATCGAACCGCCGGGTGAGGATCCCGCGGCAGGCCAGCGCCTCGTGCAGCGCGACCGCATGCTCATCGCAAACCCACTGAAACAGCGCGGTGCCGCCTGCCGGGGCGAGCTGGTGTTGCGCGAGAAGCCGGGCGAGGCGCGCGCCCTGCTCGGCCAGACGCCGCCGATTGCCGCGCTGCCAGGCCTCGTCGCCCAGGGCCAGGCGGGCGACATGACGGGCCGGATGGGACACGTCCCAGGGGCCCAGCAAGGCATCGAGTCGTTGCAATACAGGCTTCTCGCCCATTACGACCCCCACGCGCAGGCCGGCCAGACCGAAGAATTTGCCCAGCGAGCGCAGTACGAACAGGCCCGGCCGGCCGGTGTCGGGCGCCAGGCTCTGGCGCGGGTCGGCGTCGATGAACGCCTCGTCCACCACCAGCCAGCCGCCGCGCTCGGCGAGTCGCGCCTGCCAGTCCAATAGGTGTTCGCGGCGGTAGGTGGTACCGGTCGGATTGTTGGGATGAATGAGCAGGAGGACATCGAGCCGGTCGAGTGCGTCGGCCGGGTTTTCGGGTGCCAGGGGCTGGATCTGGTGACCGCAGGCGCGCCAGGCATGGGCGTGCTCGGCATAGCCGGGGATCGGGATCCCGACCCGGCAGGCCGGCCGCAGCCGCGGCAGCGTCTGAATGGCCGCCTGCGAGCCGGCCACCGCCAGCAGATGTCCGGGATCGGCGCCGTAATAGCCGGCGGCGATCTCGATCAGCCCGTCCTCGTCCTCGGGCAGGCGCAACCAGCATTCCGGCGGAATCGACGGCACCGGCCAGCCGTTGGGATTGATGCCCGTGGACAGATCCAGCCAGCGTTCCGGTGCCAGGCGGTAACGGATCGCGGCCTCCCGCAGTCTGCCGCCGTGGTGGAGACGCGTGGCCTCAGGCATTCCCGACATGACCGCCCACCTCGACCAGCAGTGTCGCGAACGTCAGTGCCGCCAGCCACAGCAGCAGGGCGTGGCGGACCAGCCCGAGCGCCCGTTCGATGTCGGGTCCGTCGGGCCGGCGGCCCTCGCCGAGATCGGCACGCCGCTGCCATTGGCCCTGGTAGCGCGCGGGCCCGCCGAGCTGCAGGCCCAACGCCCCTGCCCCGGCGGCCATCACCGGGCCGGCATTCGGGCTTTTCCACCGCTCCCCCTGAGTTCGCCAGCAGCGCAGGGCCTGGCGGGTATTTCCGACCAGGGCGTAGCTCAGGGCCGTCAGGCGGGCCGGCAGATAACCCAGGAGATCGTCGAGGCGGGCGGCGATCCGTCCGAAGTCGCGGTAGCGGGAGGTGCGATAGCCCCAGAGCGCATCCAGCGTATTGCCCAGCCGGAACAGCACCGCGCCGGCGGGCCCCAGCAGCACGAACCAGAACAAGGCGCCGAAGACCGCATCGTGGCCGTTTTCCAGCACCGATTCGATGGTGGCAGGCGCCGGGTCGATCGCCTCGAGGTCACGGCTGACCAGCATGCCGGCCTGTTGACGGGCGGCGGCTTCGTCGCCGTGAGCCAGGGCCTCGGCTACCGGCCGGGCATGCTCGGCCAGGCTGCGGTGACCCAGTGCCAGGTACAGCACCAGGATGCCGAACAGTGGCCCGATGATGGGCAGGCCGGCCAGCCAGAAGGTCAGGGCCGTGGCCGGCACGACCAGCAGCACCACCGCCAGTCCGCCCCGGGCCTGCCGGAACCGTCGGGATGCCCCGGAGCGGTTCAGCCGGGCTTCGAACCAGCCGCCCAGCCGGCCGAACCCGACCAGCGGATGGAGCCGCCCCGGCTCACCCCACCGGCCATCGAGCAGCACCGCCGCGACAGTCGAGAGCCAGAGCAGCAGCATGGATCAGAGATCGACGCCCGGCTGCGCCTTGACCCCGGCGCGAAAGGCATGTTTGACATCGCGCATCTCGGTGACGGTATCGGCCAGTTCGATCAGCGCGTCGGAGGCGCCACGGCCGGTCACGACCACATGCTGCATCGGCGGACGCCGGCGAATGGCCTCGAGTACCTTGTCGCTGTCCAGGTAGCGATAGCTCAGCAGGTAGGTCAGCTCGTCCAGCACCACCAGTTGACAACCGGAGTCGGACAGCATGGCCTCGGCGACTGCCCAGCCGCGCTCGGCGGTGGCGATATCCTGGCTGCGGTCCTGGGTATCCCAGGTGAAACCGTCACCGAGCACATGCCAGGCGACGCCCGGATCACGGTTGAAATAGGCTTCTTCGCCGGTATCTCGGCGGCTTTTCAGGAACTGGCAGACACCGACCTTCAGGCCATGGCCCAGGGCGCGGGCCACCATGCCGAAGGCGGAGCTGGACTTGCCCTTGCCATTTCCGGTGAGCACGAGCAGCAGGCCGCGCTCGTCGGTGGCCTTGCTGATCTGCTCGTCGATCACGGTCTTCTTGCGCTCCATGCGCTGGCGATGGCGCTGGTCGCGGTCGTCTTGGGTCATGTCGGTCGATCCTGTTCCGGTGAGGTGAAACGATTGCCGTCCTGCGGCTGCCAGGCGTCGCGCAGGTCACGCAGCCGGTACAGTCCCTCGATGATGACCGGGGCTGCGTGGTGGAAAAACGCGCCGGGCAGCGGCACGACGGGGACGCGGCGCGAGGCGTTGATCACACGACAGGCCTCGGCGTTCTCGCTGGCGAACACGAAGAGCACGTCCGGGCGTTCGGCATCGATCAGTGCAGCGAGCCGGTCCTTCCGGTCGGTAACCGGGATGTGGTGCACGCGATCGCCGGCACTGATCACGTCGAAGCCAGCCGTGGTGAACACCTCGTGCTGCCAGCTGCCCCTGCCGAAGGCATACGGCTGCCCGCTGCAGGACGCGAGCAGCAGCACACGCACATGCTCGCCCCGCACCTGGGCGGCGGCGTCGCGCCATTGGGCATCAAAGTCCGCGGCGATGCCATCGGGGTCGGGCAGGTTTGCGGCCTCGGCGATCCGGCGCAGGTTGTCGGCGATGCCGGCCATGCTGCCGAATCCGTCCACAATCATCGCCCGGGCGATCTCCGGTTCGAGAGTGCGCCACAGGTCGGGATCGGTCCAGGGCGAGGTGATCGCCAGGTCCGGCGCCAGCGCGCGAATCGCGGCGATATCCGGGTCCAGGATGCCGCCGGTATCGGCCCAGTCGCCGCGATCGTAGCGGCTGGCGCCGACGATGCAGTGGTCCAGGCCCAGCCAGCGCAGCGTGTGCGTGATATAGGGCGACTGGCTGACCATGCGCGGGCAGTCCGGCTCGGCCGCCGCCGGGGCCGGCCCGGCCCCGAGCAGCAGTGCGACCACCACCAGCAGCTGCGGAAGGTATCGGTGTCTGCCGAGCATTCCGGCCCCCTACTGCTGGAAGTGGACGGACAGGTACGCCGCACGACCCGGCTGGTTGAAGCCGGCTGCGGTCTGGTAGTCCTTGTCCGTGACGTTGTCCACCGTCGCACGCAGGGTCCACTGCGGAGCCAGCTGCCAGGACGCACGCAGGTTCAGCAGCGCGTGGCCGGCCAGGCGTTCGGCGTTGCCCATCCAGTCATAGTCGAAGCTGCGGCCGCGCGCGATCACGGTGCCGCCGACGCTGAAGTCGCCCATTTGGCGGTCGAGATCCAGCCTCAGGGTGGCGCGTGGACGACGCGCCAGCTCGTTGCCAGTATCGCGATCCTCGGCATCGAGAAGCGTGAGCGCCGCTGCGGCGTGCCAGTCGCTGCGATGCAGACCGGTTTCGAATTCCAGGCCCCGGATTCGAGCCTTGTCGATGTTGGCAGGCGGCCAGCCGCTGATCAGGTTGCGGACATCGGTCTGGAAGAGCGACGCCTCCCAGTACAGCGCCTGGTGCGCATACCGCAGCCCGCCCTCGAGGGTCTCGGACTTCTCGGGATCGAGATCGGGATTGCCGTCACCGGGCCAGTACAGCTGGTTGAACGTGGGCGCCTTGAAGGCCGTGCCGTAGGAGGCCCGGCTTTGCAGGTTTTCGGTCAGCCTGAAGCCCCAAGCCACCTGCCCGGTGGTATTGCCGCCATAAGCCTCGTTGTCGTCGTGGCGCAGGCTGCCCTGCAGATCGTGCCGTCCCAGTTCGGCCTGCAGGACCTGGTAGATAGCGCGGTTGTAGCGGCGAGTCTCGTCGAAGTCGACGGTACTCTCGACGCGATCCTGCTGCCAGTCGAGCCCGACGGTCCATAGCAGCGATTCCCCCAGCAGCAGGTCATTGCGCCAGTCGGCCATGTCGCGGCGGGTATCGAAACGCGAGGAGAACTGCCCCTGCCCGAAATTATCGTTCTCGTCGCGGCTCTGGCCGATCGTCAGTTCGCTGTGCCAGGTCTCGGCCAGGTCGCCGCGTACGCCGGCGCGCAGCGCTTGATGCACGAAGTCGGTTTCATCCTCGAAACCGTCGAATTCCGTGCGCCCCTGCGAACGCAGCAGATTGCCGAACAGTTCCAGCCCATTGTCGAACCGGTGGCTCAACTGGCTGGCCAGCGAGGTGTTGCGAAAGCCGTCCCGGTCGTTGTCGCCGACCTCGTCGCGCACATTGATGCCATCGGTTTGCTGATGGTCGGCGGACAGCGAGAAGCGCGTGCTCCTGTTGCCGCCCTGCAACCCGACACCGGCTTCGCGGGTGTTGAACGAGCCGATACGGCTGTAGGCGTTGAAGCGCGCCGGGCCCTCCGCGCCCTTGCGGGTGAACACCTGGATCACGCCGCCGATCGCATCGGCGCCGTAGGTGCTGGCGCGGGGACCGCGCACGATCTCGATGCGCTCGATCTCCGATGGTGGCAGGAACTGCCAGGACGCGCTCCCCATCGTGGCCGATCCCATGCGCACGCCATCGACCAGCAACAGGGTGTGGTCGGAGTTGGTCCCGCGCAGGAACACGCCGGTCGCCTTTCCGAACGGGCCGGTGTCCGCCACGCTGATGCCGGCGCGATTGCGCAGCAGGTCGACGAATTGCGCCGGCTGCAGGCGCTCGATTTCCTCGCGCTCGATCACGGTGACTGCCGACAGCGATTCGTCCACGGTCTGCGCAGTGCGCGTGGCCGTCACGATGATCGGTTCGAGTTCGGTGGCCAGCGCCAGGTGGACGGGAGAAATGAAGGTTACGCCGGCCAGCACGGTGGCGACCGGAAGTCTGCGGATTTTCATGATCATGGCTCCTGCGCGCCGCCCGCACGCATTCGGTGATGGTTTCGTGGATGTCGTTCGGGCCGGTATCCGGGCTCGCGCCGTTGCCTGAATCTTCAGGCCGTCCCGCATCGCCTTCCCATCCCCGAGGTGGACAGTGGCCGTGTGATGCGGGAGCCAGACGCTTACCGTTGCGGGGGCAGCACAGGCCTTCGGAACGCGTGGTTCCGGCACCTGTTTCCCGTTTAACCCCGGTTCGCTCACCGGGGCACCCGAAACGTGCTTGCCGATACCCGCGCGCCGGACGAAGCGCCAGCACGGGTATGCAGCGCGGCGGAGTATAGGGGGGAGGCCGCGGCAAGTCCAACATCGATGCCGCGCCCCTGCCAGGGCCCGCCGCCCGCAGCGTGGGTGATGGGGAACGAGGCCCGGAACTGCATTCCCTGGGGCCGCGACCGTGTCCGGCCGCCCGAGCTGAGGGGTATAGGCGAGGTCTGCCGCCGGGGCGAAGCCGTACCCCAGGTCAGCGGTTGGGCCGGTGCATCCGACACCCCCAACGGGTGCTGGACCGTGCGATCATGGGCGGGCCTTACTGATGCCCCTCCAGAGCGTAGCGACGAACCCCCGACAGCCATGGCAGGACTGATTCCACAGGCTTTTATCGACGATTTGCTCGAACGCACCGACGTGGTCGAGCTGATCCAGCGCTACGTGCCCCTGAAGAAGGCCGGCAGCGAGTTTGCAGCCTGCTGCCCGTTCCACAGCGAGAAGACGCCTTCGTTCTATGTGTCTCCGCGCAAGCAGTTCTATCACTGCTTCGGCTGCGGGGCCCACGGCACCGCGATCAGCTTCCTGATGGAACACGAGAACCTCAGCTTTCCCGAAGCGGTCGGTCAGCTCGCCGAATGGACCGGCCTGGAGGTCCCGCGCGATGCCGATCCGGCAGGCCGCGACCCCACCCGCCATCTGCTGGATGCGCTGGAGGCAGCCGCAACGTTCTACCGCGAACAGTTGAAAGCCAGCCGCGCAGCGATCGACTATCTGGAGGGCCGTGGCATCGACGGCGCAACCGCGCGGGATTACGCGCTCGGCTGGGCACCGGGGGATGGCAACAGCCTTGCCCAAGCCCTGCGCGGGCGCTTCGACAACGACACCCTGGTGGCCGCCGGCCTGGTCTCGCGCCGCGACGATGGCCGCCTGCGCGACCGCTTCCGCGCACGGATCATGTTCCCGATCCGGGATCGCCGCGGCCGGGTGACCGGCTTCGGCGCGCGGCTGATCGCTGCGGGGGAGCCGAAATACCTGAACAGCCCTGAATCGGCGGTCTTTCACAAGGGGCATACCGTCTACGGGCTCTTCGAGGCCCGCAAGGCCGAGACGCGGCTGTCCGAACTGGTCGTGACCGAGGGTTACATGGACGTGGTCGGCCTGGCCCGCGCTGGCTTCCGGCGAGCCGTGGCCTGCATGGGGACGGCCCTGACCCGCGACCACCTGGACCTCCTGTTCCGGCAGGTACCGCGTCTGGTTCTGTGTTTCGACGGTGACGACGCCGGTCGGCGCGCGGCCTGGCGATCGATCGAGCAGGCATTGCCCGTAATCCGGGGCCTGCGCGAGATACGCGTGCTGTTCCTGCCTGAAGGCGATGACCCGGACAGCCTGGTCCGCCGGGAAGGCCTGACCGGCTGGCAGCAACGCCTCGACGCGGCCGTGATGCTATCGGAGACGTTCCTGCAGCTGCTCTCGGAACGCCACCCGCTGGAGACCGCCGAGGGCCGCAGCCAGTGTGCACACGCGGGCATCGCACTGATCCGGACGGTGAAGGATCCGCTCTTCCAGCGCCAGCTGCTCGAACTCCTGGCCGAACGGACGCAGACCGACCGCGACCAGATCGAGTCGATGCTGGCAGCCGGGCCCGAAGACCGCGGGCACCCGTCCGCGCCCGCCGCCGCCCGGCCGCCCCAGACCCGCCCGGAGCAGGCAGAACCGGCGTCGGGGTCCAGACAGCTGTGGGCGGCACTGCTGGCCCGGATCCTGCAGCTGCCGCAACAGGGCTGGGACGCACCGGAGGTCCGGCGCCTGGCCGGAACCAACACCCGGGCCGCGGGGATCCTGGAGGCCATGATCCGTCGGATCGGCGAGTCCCCGGCGATTTCAACCGCCCGACTGCTCGAGCATTTCCGGGACGAGACGTTCTTTCCGCGTTTGGCGGCACTCGCAGGCGTGCCCCTGGACGGCGAGGATCCGGAACTTTCCCGCCGGATTGCGCTCGATAGCGCGGAACGCCTGTTCGAGGAACATTGCCGGGCGCGCATCCGCGCACTGGCCACAACGGGACGCCCGCTGGAATCGGAACAACTGGCCGAGTTGCGACGTCTCCAACAATGGCTGGTGCAGCGGGACAGCGCCGACCGGCCAGGCTGAGGCAGTCGGCCACGGGAACAAGCTTGAAATACCATGCGTCTCCCCCAACTATCCAGGTGTGGACGCGTTGACGAGGAAATCGCGCGCAGCACAGCGCTGACCCCCTCCCGCTGGCGGGGTCCGGGCAGAGGCAACGGCCCCGTTACGCGAACGATTCTCGCCTGTCGGGGCGGCGCGTATCGCGATGATCGTGAGCGTGAGGGCGGATGTGTAGCGCCGATGGCGCCAGGGTATAGCAGCCCAAGTGTTCTCATACCACATGACGCGGCAACTGCAAAATCAGTATTCTCTGCTATACTGTCTTATTCGATTTTGGACGATTTACCTCGGAGCACAGACGCGATGAATCGGGAAGAACAACAGTCACAGCTCAAAGAGCTCATTGCCAGGGGCAAGGAGCAGGGCTACCTGACGTACACCGAGGTGAACGACCACCTTCCGGACTCGATCATCGACTCCGACCAGATCGAAGACATCATCGCGATGATCAACGACATGGGCATCGCGGTGCACGAACAGGCCCCCGACGCAGACACCCTGCTGCTCTCCGATGGCAGCGTCTCCTCGGACGAGGATGCCGAGGACGCGGTAGCCGCGCTCGCGGCCGTGGACAGCGATTTCGGCCGCACCACGGACCCAGTGCGCATGTACATGCGCGAGATGGGCACAGTAGAACTGCTGACCCGAGAGGGCGAAATCCGCATTGCCAAGCGGATCGAGGAGGGCCTGATGCAGGTTCTGTTCGCGCTCGCGCATCATCCGAGTGCGATCAGCCAGCTGCTGGAGCAGTACCAGCGCCTGATCGAGAACAACACCCGCCTGACGGATCTGGTCGTATCCTTCATCAGCCCGGAAGCGGGAGATGGAGAGGCGGTTGCGCGTGGATTGGCCGAACCAGGCACGGCGACCGAGAGTCCACCCACCGCCACGGCGCAAACCAGCGACGAAGACTCGGACGACTCCGACGCGGACGACTCCGACGAGGAAGTCGAGGACACGGGGCCGGATCCCGAAGAAGCGCGCGTGCGCTTCGCGCGGCTGGCGGAACTGCACAACGCCGCACAGGAGGCGTGCCAGCGCAAGGATTACGAAGCGTATGCCCGGGCACGCGAGGAAACCGCGCGCTACTTCATGGAGTTCAAGCTGGTGCCGCGGGTGGTCGATGAACTGACGTCGAACCTCCACGCGACCATTGCCCAGATCCGGCGCTACGAGCGGCAGATCATGCAACTGGTCGTTGCGCAGGCACGCATGCCACGCAAAACCTTTCTCGACTCGTTCCCGAAGAACGAAACCAACCTCGACTGGATCGAACAGGCACAGAAGGGCAAGGGGAAGTATACCGAGCAGTTGGCCGAGGTGGCCGACGAGGTCGTGCGCCTGCAGAAGAAGCTGCTCGAGATCGAGAAGCAGGCGAACCTCAGCATCGCCGAGATCAAGGACATCAACCGCCGGATGTCGATCGGCGAGGCCAAGGCGCGACGCGCGAAGAAGGAGATGGTCGAAGCCAACCTGCGCCTGGTCATCTCGATTGCGAAGAAATACACCAACCGCGGCCTGCAGTTCCTGGACCTGATCCAGGAGGGCAACATCGGCCTGATGAAAGCGGTGGACAAGTTCGAATACCGGCGCGGCTACAAGTTCTCGACCTACGCGACCTGGTGGATCCGGCAGGCGATTACCCGCTCGATCGCGGACCAGGCGCGCACCATACGGATCCCGGTGCACATGATCGAGACCATCAACAAGCTGAACCGCGTCTCCCGGCAGATGCTGCAGGAGATGGGACGCGAGGCAACCCCCGAGGAACTCGCCGAGCGCATGGAAATGCCCGAGGACAAAATCCGCAAGGTGATGAAGATCTCCAAGGAACCGATCTCGATGGAGACGCCGATTGGCGACGACGAGGATTCGCATCTGGGCGACTTCATCGAGGACGAGAAGGTGATGACCCCGGTCGAATCGGCGGCCCGCGCGAAGCTCTCCGAGGCAACACGCGAGATCCTGGCCACGCTGACCCCGCGCGAAGCCAAGGTACTGCGCATGCGCTTCGGCATCGACATGAACACCGACCACACGCTGGAAGAGGTCGGCAAGCAGTTCGATGTGACCCGCGAGCGCATCCGGCAGATCGAGGCAAAGGCCCTGCGCAAACTGCGCCACCCGACCCGCGCGGAGCTACTACGCACCTACATGGACATCGAGTAAGCACCGCTCCGCTCCCGGTGGTCCGCGCCGGGGGTGGGGGCCGTATCGCGTTCCGGGCCTGTAGCTCAATGGTCAGAGCAGGAGACTCATAATCTCTTGGTTGCAGGTTCGAGTCCTGCCGGGCCCACCAATATTTTCAATGCCTTACATTGCCCACCGAAACCTCCAGCCAGATACTGGGGTTCCCGTGTAAGCACCATGTAAGCACTTTCGAGAAGTCCGCGGCTCTGGCGGTGGCACCACCAACCCCCACCCACGAAAAAACCCCGGCCCAGCGACCGGGGTCGTTAGGCTCGGCGGGACTGGCGGCAGCCGGTTACTCGGGCCGGTCCCGCAGGATCAGCCAACGCCCGATTATCAGCGCCGGATGGCTACCACTGGTCGCCCGATCGCTCGAGGTTCAGCGCCAGCAGCCGGGACAGAATCTCCGGCCCCGGCTTATCGGGCGTGCAATCGGTCCATCCGTAGGCCGCGGCCACCGCTTCCTCCAGAACCCGGTGGGCGTGATCCAGACAGGCCGGCCGCTGGTTGTACCGGTTGATCAGGGTGCGATTCTTCGGATCCGCTTCATGACCCGGCTTCGGGACGACCCGATCCGGATATCCCGGCGTAACCACCGGCACTCGGGCAGGTTTAACCGGTTGTCGATCTCCGTGTTGGCGCCCAGACGGCCCGTGCGCACGCGGGGCGCGCTTCACTGCTGAATGCCCGACCCCGCAACCCCGGTGGCCCTTCACGGCCCTGAGCGGGCAGTCAGCGTGGATGGTGAAAAGGCTAGAGTGGGACGTAAACCTGACGTTCGGAGCCGGTTTCTGAGGTCGATATCACGCCTGCCGGACCTGCTGCAGAGTGAAACGGGTCATTGCCTGCATCGAGGTCCCGTAGTGATTCAGACAATCCTCGCCCACCCGGATGCGAAAGCGTCGGCGCCCTAAGCCCCGAGGCAGCCGCCCTCCCGCGCGCCACCGCAGCGGCGGCTGTTGGACGAGACGGGGTAACCCCACGATGACCTCCTTTGGGCTGTGCCGTCAGCGGCATGGCAACGGCGTCGGCTGTCCGGGAAGCCGGCGGGAGGGGACAAGCGCCGGCAAGGCCGTCCCGGGCGGGGGCCCAAATCGTGGTGCGCCCCCTGTTTGCCCCAAAAATATTTGCCCTGGGCAAAACGTTTGCACACAGCAAATAATCGTGTACTATTCTCCCCATGGCGGAGTGCTACCACTCCGTGTGCTCTTTAACAGACTCCTCCTGAGATCAGGCTTGAACCGGGCCGCTTCGATCGCGAAGTAGCCGACGTTGGTGTCAACGTCCTTCCAAGGCGTCATCTGCCCGTAACCGCGTGGCAGGCGACCGGCGCTCCCGAACCACTGGGGCGACTGGGCCTTCGGCTGGAAATTGGGTTCGTGGTGTTTGCTGCATTCCAATCGGTCTGATCGTGTTGGCGACTGGTGCGATTTGCACCGTTTGGAATCATCAACACAGGAGATTTCGTGATGAACGAAGAGCCTTTGAAGAAGGTGCTGATCGTCCTATTGGACGTGAAAGCATCGATGCACGATGCAGCGGACACCAGTGCTACTGAACAACTGGACGAGGCGATCGAACTGATACAGGGATTCATCGACACTGGCTACCGTGACGCCGGCATGAAGCACGCCGTGCTGTCGGCGCTCGGTAAGGTGCTTGAAAAACTCCCCAGTATCGTCGCCCTCCTCCAACTCCTGTCCAGATAAGCACAGCGAACCCCTTTTCTAATTCGAGACTGATACGACGATGAATCTTGGCGCGGCCATAAAATCCTGTCGAAAACTGCGCGGCCTCACTCAGTCCAAGCTGGCTGAGCTGTCGGACGTATCGGTATCCCATCTGTGCCTGATCGAGAAGAATAAGCGCGATCCTAGCATCGCGACCATCGAGTCCATCTCCAAGGCACTTAAGACCCCGCTTTCCGTACTTGTTTTCATAGCGGCAGAAAAAGAAGAAATACCCGAGCTGAACCAAGACCAGCTTGATACCATTTCAACTGGAATTCTGGAACTTATGGATGGCACCAGAAAGCAACAAAACCTGTTCTAAGGTTGGTCCCATTGCGCATGTCAAGGCACTGGCCAGCATCCTCTCGACAACCCCGTCTGAGTTAATCGCGCTTTCCGAAAACGTCCCTTCTCTGTGGAAGCCGGGCAAGGTCCTCAGGAAAAAGGACGGCACGCCCCGCCCCACCCATGACGCGCGTAAAGCGCTGAAGGTCGTTCACGAGCGTATCAAGAACCGCCTCCTTAGACAGGTGGACTATCCCGGTTACCTCCTTGGCGGCATCTCAGACAAGCTGACCACCCGCGACTACTCCAGGCACGCCGCCCTTCACGCCAAGAAAAAAATCCTGATCAGCGAGGACATCCAGGACTTCTTCCCCAGCACTACCGCAGAGGTAGTGCAGGAGATCTGGCAGCGGCTTTTCAACTTCCATCCGGACGTCGCAGAACTACTGACCCGGCTTACCATCTATGAGGGCGCCTTACCCCAGGGTTGGAAAACCAGCGGCTACCTGGCCAACCTCGCTCTATGGAGACGGGAACCGGATTTCGTGGCACGCCTTCATCGCCAGGGGCTCGCCTACAGCCGCTTCATGGACGACGTTACCGTCTCTGCGCCATATCCGCTAAGTAAGACACAACTGACCAATATCATTTCGGGCATCTATGGCATGCTCGCGTCTGGCGAGTTCGCGCCCAAGAGAGCGAAGCACAAGATAGCGACTGGACGAAGCCGGATGGAGGTGACGGGTCTCAACGTCAACGCCGCCAAGCCATCGATGCCAAAGAAGCGACGTGACCAGATACGGGCTCAGGTATACCAGTGCGAACAAGGGTACAAACGGGATCCCCGCTCACCGGAGTATCTAACGCAATGGCGCAACGCATCGGGCAAGGTCGGAACCATGAAACGTTTCAACCCCGGTGAAGCGAAGAGCTTACGGACTAGGCCTGCCCTTTACCCACAAGTTGCGCAGACCAGTCGATACGGGGCGGTGTCATTCGATTTCATCTCGTAAAGCGTAGGCAAAGGACATGGTGGTGAGTTTGGCGTAGCCGTGCCACATCAGCTGGTGGCCAGGCGGCGGATCGTGATTGCGGTTGGTGTACCCACCGAGGATGGCGACTTCGCGGACAGCTGCCCGGAGGCTGCTGGGGCGAGGCCGGCGCCGGGACTGGGCGTAGTCGCCGAGCACCCGCAATTCGACGTCCGAGAACAGCAGTTCCGGTGGCAGCTCCGGGGCCTCCCGTCCCAGCAGGGTCATCAGCATCACCCGCCAGGCGATGACCAGCCGGATCGCGATGGCGCGTTCCAGGCGCTCGACGCTGTGATGGCCGAGTTCGTCGATCTTGCAACCCGATTTCAGCACCCGGTGCCAGTCCTCGATGCGCCAGCGCAGGCGGTACCAGCGCAGAATCTCGGCGGCCTGTTCGGCCGAGGCGACGGTCAGGGTGGTGAGCACGAACCACTCAAGCGGCTTTTCCCCTTTCGGCGGATCCCGTTCCAGCGCGTGCACCACGGTCAGTTCCAGGGTGACCGGCTGATCGGCATCGGCGGGTGTGCCACGGAGCGTGATCGGGGTGTAGCGCAGTTCCAGTTCCGCGGTCCGTGCCGCTCGGCCCAGGCGCTCGGGGCGCTTGCTGGTCTTGGTGCGCAGGCTCTGGCCATCGACCGGGAGTTCGACCGAGCCGCGGCTCGCCGTCGCCCGGGCGACCTCGAACAGGCGCCGCCCGTCGGCAAGCCGGCGGTTGTGCTGGGCGCGGATCACCAGCTCCACCGCGGGGTGACGCTGCTGCTCGACATAGAGCTCGAACGCATCGGCCTCCCGGTCGGCGACACTGATCACCCGGGTATTGGGGAGGGTCGCCGCCAGTGCCGCTGCATCGCGCAGACCGGCGATCCAGCGGAAGCTCTTTTTCTCTTCCTGCGCCGGTTCCGCGTCGCCCCGCGGCTGCGGCGCCTCGAACTGCGCTTGCAGCACGCCCAGCGGCAGCCCGTCGGCGTTGACCGCCAGCGTCGAGTGCAGATGCAGCCCCAGACTCTCGGCACCGGTTTGGTTGCGGCCGATGACCCCGACGCCGCGCGTCTGCGGGCGGGTGGTGAAGTTCAGATCGGTGCCATCCTGCAGGCACAGCACCGTTGCCTGCGCCTGCATCCGGCGCTGCGTGCACGCCCGATGCGGCGCCAGGATATGCTCCGGCGTCACGTCGGAGTCCTCCGGCTGGTCGATCAGCCGGTAGTAGCCCTTCACCGCCGCCCAGTCGTCGCGGGCCACCGCGGTAAAGGCGCGCAGCGGATCCTCCCCCTGGCGCCGGGCGCTGTCCACCAGCCGTTTCGTCAATCGCTTGTCCCCCAAGGGCGCACCCCCGAACTCGTGTTCAGCCCACTGCTGCGCATCCAGACCCTCGGCGGGTTCCAGCGGTGTGTCGCCCCGTGCCGGTGCCGGACCCACCCCAAGCGTGCGCGCCAATCGGGTTCGAGTTCATAGAGATAGATCGCCTTGCGGGTCTCGGCCGCGGCGTGGCCCCGGTCCTGGCGCCCCCGCCCGCCGGTCTCGCCCACAAAACGCCAGTTCGACGCCCGCAGGCTGACCCCGGTGTGCGGAGGCTCGATGAAGGTCTCCACCAGCCAGGGACGATACCCATGGCAGGCCTCGAAGTCAGCCCCCAGCCGCCGCAACGCCCGACCCAGCGTCCACGACGCGAGGTTCCGGCAGGAAACGCCCGGACGCAACAGGAACCGGTTCAGTCCCACCACACGGTGTCGGTGGCGTTCCCGCAGCGCCGGATCCCAGCCGATCCAGGCATCGCGTGCGGCCAACTGCAACGCCGACGCCGCAAACCCCAGCGCCCCCAGCCAGCCCTGCGCCGAACCCACCAGATACCGCAGCTGCGCGCCCACCAGCGGCCCCATGCCGCGCGGGTGCTCGCGCGCCATCAGCTCATTCCAGAGCGCCCGGTGCTCGGCCGTGTCCACCCGTACCAGCGCCAGGCCCTCCAGCTCGGTGACCTCGCGGCCCACTCCCTGGGGTGCCGGCACCGCCACCCCCAGGCGCCGGCCCTGGCCCCCGCGCCCCGGGCTGCTGCACGCAGGCGGCAGCGTAATCCGGCCCGCGCGCTCCAGCGCCCGCAGCGCCTTCAAGCAGCCCGCCCGCTGCGGCCGCCCACGCGCATCGAAGAAGCCCCAGGTGGTACAGATCTGATCCGCCAGCGCGGTGCGGTGCAGTTCCGGCGCTTCCCGGATCAGCGCCTGCACCCGAGCCAGGTTCGCCGGCGCGCTCAACGTGCGCTTGATCTGGCTCTGCTCCCACATGCCCGGCACGGTACCCGGCCGGCAGGCGTTTGTCCAGCACTAGATGTGGGTATAGGGCAGGACTAGGAAGGTGCGGAACAGCGCGTCGGTCAGCCCTTCGTGTTCGTAGAGCAGCTTGATGTCGAACAGGTCGCGCGGGTGCTGGCGATCGACCGCCGCATGGAGTTTGCCACCGAACAAATCCTCAAATGACACGACCTGGACGGCGGCATAGCCGAATTCATCTTCGACCGTTGGGGATACGGCGCGGCGTTCAGGATCGTGCACGACGCCGCGCATGACAGGTGAGATTTCAATCTTGACTTCGGCGCCGTCGAGCCGGGCTCGGATACGGGTGGCGCCGCCACCGCCGCCTTCGATGCGTTGCGCGCGGAGACGCGGAATGCCGGCGTTGGCCGCCTTCATGATCCTGTCGAGCGTCTCGTTGATCTCCCTCAGACTTTCCGCTCGGTCTTTGACCGGCAGGTAGGTCAGGTCGATATCTACCGACAGGCGCGGCATGTCGCGGTAGAACAGGTTGATGGCAGTGCCGCCCTTGAGCGCGAACACGGGTTCCGCCTCGATGAAGGGCAGCAGACGCATCAAAAGCGCTACCTGTGCACCATAGACGTCACGGGCCATCGGTATCTCCCGTTGAGGCGTCGACGAATTCCGGGGGGACCATGATGCGGTAGCGCGGATGGATCTTGCCGCCCGTGATCAGGGCGCGGTCACCCGTACCGAGGTTGAAGTCGTCGGGGTCAAGGCGCTCGCGCCAGGCATGTTTGTGGCGGTCGGCGAAAACGAAGAACAGACGTCTGAGCTTGATCGTGCGGCAGCTCTGCAGCAGCGCCGCGAGCTGGCGAGGCCGCATCGTCGCCAGCCCCTCGAAAACCATGTCGAGGTTATGAAAACTCTCATGCGCGGGCAGTTCGTCAAGTGCTTCGAGGATCGCGCGCTCCGGCGAGGATATTCGGAGCGTCCAGCCCCAGGGCAGAGTCGGGGCATTGCCGTTGCTGTATTCCGTCAGACCGAGCGACGGGTCATCGAACAGGGACAGGGGGCGGCTTATGAGCGGTGCGTCGAGGGTGAGGCGCGACAGCCACGTTGGTGTGTCGCTGCCGTAGATCCACACGGGCGGATGCGCGCCCAGCGGGAGATAGTGGCGGTAACCCTGGAGGTCAAGGGCGGACATGCCGCCGACATGGACTTGGTAACCCATGATTTTCTGGAGAGATAGGATGCAGCTCTTCCAGTCCGGAGGGACTGACTGCGGCGAGGGGCGACGGAAGACACCGCGCTCCAGCCGCTCCAGCCAGCCGCGATCTACGTATTTCCGGGTGAGGAACCGGCTGACGCCGTGGTTCTCCAGCCAGCGCGCATCCACCACAAAGCCGGCGGGAACAGCTTCCAAGACGCTCTTCAGCGTGTCCGATTTTTGTGCACTCATGGTACACATGATGGAGAAGAATCGAAGATTACGGCAAGTCTGCTTCGGACTTGCACGATTATGGGTACTTTCAGTACACGAATTGCGATGTCCAAAAAGAGTGCTGTCGCGCGTTTTGTCTCTGCCAAGGCTTCGGTAGGTCAGGTACCAAGCTTCGCGCCATGCCCCGCGCAGCATTTGGCGAAATCGGGTCCTGCCCACGATTCAGAAGCGTGCATGCCTCGCCAGCCGGGGGTGAACCACCCCGAGGTTTCCGGAGGCGGGGTTTTCATGGGTCAGGCTACCTTTCTCAGAACTTCCCGGCTCTGATATCACCCCTCTTGCCGCGCCGGCCGTCGAAAACGATGCCCGCGATGGAGGTTTCCGGCCGTCCGCAGCGCACCAGTGGGGAGTCGTTCGTGAGCAATGGCTCGGCGGTCGCTCAGGGGCGGCTTCAGCCAGTGAGTTGTGCCTCATCGCGAACTCACACGACGTCCCCTGGACACCAGATCGCCGTATCGTCACCGCCGAGGGCCACGGTGCGTCCCGCACGGCACTCGACGCCTACCCGCGCGCAGACAAGCGCATCCAGTGCATCCTCGTACCGCTTCAGCGCCGATAGGCTCTTGATGATGGTCGGCTCCGGAAGCTCGAGACTCAGCCCCTCGAACACCTGGGCCAGCGCGTCGCGAATGGCGGTGAACTCGATCAGCAGGTTCCGGATCCGACCCGGCACCGGTTCGCCTAGCCAGTATTTCCTGGACTTGCTGACTTTCTACGGCACCCGTTGCGAACGCGTGAGCAACGACAACAGAGCCGGATGCGGGTACACCTCGAGGAACTGCCGACCAACGGGCGATGGCGTTGCCGGCGTCGCCAGCTCGAAACCAGCCGCGGACAGCGCGTCTGAGATTCGAGCGCCCAGCGGCCCGGGCGTGCCAGGGTCGGCGAGTGGCCGGCGCACCAGCGGCTGCTGAGTTCCCGGAAAACGACTGGCGGACCAGTCGAGCACGATGCAGTGCCAACAGCCTCCTCGCTGCTGGACGAAGGCCACGCCGCTGCGCCGCGCAGCAGTCCATGCCGCATCGATGGCGAGGATCGTTGGCTGAGGAGTCAGACGCATGCCGGGCTGTGAGGGAAGGAAATATGCCCTTGCAGGGGCACCGCAACGCGCTTCGCCGTTGAAGCTCTAAGACTCGACGCCGCCTTCAGTCCGGCCCTGCGAATTGGCGCAAGGCACGGAGCAAAGTCGGTCGTAATCGTCGGCTCATGACACAACGGCCTCCGCAGCAATTCGGTAACCCATTGCCCGGTACCCCCGCTGGCGCTTGTCCCACATCCGCAGCACCGCCGGGTGGCCGGTATCCACGACGTCGATAATCCGCACGTCCGTCTTGCTGGCGTGCTCCCGGTGGAGGCGCCCAGCGTATTGCTGCAACGTACCCTTCCAGGAAACTGGCATGGCCAGCACCAGTGTATCGAGCGGTGGGTGGTCAAATCCCTCCCCGACCAGTTTTCCGGTAGCCAAAAGGACGCGCGGTGCATCGGGAGGCAGTGCGTTCAGATCGGCGATGAGGGCGGCCCGCTGTTTCTTTGACATCCGGCCGTGCAGCATGAACGGTTCAGGGATTTGACACGCCAAAGCAGCCATAATTGCGGCTAGGTGGTCGGTGCGCTCGGTTAACACCAACACCTTACGACCCTGCTCAAACGCTTCTTTGATTACAATTGCAATGGCATCAGTCCGCGCCTGATCGTTAGCAAGATACCGGAACACGTCCTGAATACCGGCCGTGGCCGGCAGTTCGATCCGGGTGCACCGTGAGTGTGGAAGAACCTTCAGGTCGTGAGGCGCTCCAAGTGGTTGGGCGGCGGTGTATCGAATCGGCCCACATTGCATGAAGATGATCGGCTGTTGCCCATCTCGGCGGATGGGTGTTGCGGTAAGGCCGAGCACATACTTCGCCTTCGTTCGCTTCAGGATGGCATCGAAGGAGACGGCGCCAACGTGGTGACACTCATCCACAATGACTTGGCCATAGTTTTCAACCAAGGAGTTGACCTCGCCCTGCCGGGATAGCGACTGCATCACGGCTATGTCGATCTTGCCGGCGGGTTTGGCCTTCCCGCCGCTGATGGTACCGACCACCCCCTTGCCCTGGCCTAGAAAAACCTGCAGGCGCGCCTGCCACTGCTTGAGCAGCTCGGTGCGGTGCACCAGCACCAGCGTGTTGACGCCCCGGCGCGCGACCATCGCGGCGGCGGTGACTGTCTTGCCAAAGGCGATCGGAGCGCACAGCACGCCGGTATCATGCTGCAGCATGGCCGAGACGGCAGCCTCCTGATCGAGTCGCAGGGTTCCGAGGAAACTCACTGCAATGGCTTCACCACCAAAGCGCTCGTCGCGGAGATCACAGGAAATGCTGTTCTCACGCAGGAGGTCTAATGCGGCGTCGAGGCAGCCACGTGGTAAGGCGATATGCTGCGGATAGTTCTCCGCGCAGCCAATCACGCGCGGTTTATCCCACACCGATATCCGCATGGCCTGGGCCTTGTAGAACTCGGGGTTCTGGAAGGCGGCCAGACGGACCAGGCGGTTGGCCAGTACCTGCGGCAGTTGGGCCTTTTCGAAGTAGACGAGATTGGCCAGCGTCACGGTCAGCGAGGTGGGCATAGTGCCCCCCAGCTTCTTGGGAGACGAACCCCGCTTCCACGGCGTGGCCAAGTCCTCATCGTCGATGAAGGTGACGTCCAATGGATGAATGCCACCGGTGGCCCGCAGGATCGTGGGTTCGATGTCGTGCGCCGCCATCAGTTGGATGCCCGCCAGAAAGCCCCATTGATTGGCATACGGGCGCAGATCGGCATCGACGAATACGCTGCAGCCGTTTTCGCGAGGTTGCTTCTGCAGTGGCAGGGCGATCAGGTTGCCGAACCCGCCCTTGGGCATCGTGTCTTGATTCGGGAATAGCCGGTCATAGGACTTCAGCTTCAGTTGTCGGGTGCGCGAGCAGGTGTGGCTGATGATGGCCGTGCCCAAGCGCCGAGCATCGCGTGCTGCGACGCGACTGGCGAAGAACACCCACGCGTGCGCACCGTCGCCTGATCTGGAAATCTCCAACGCAGTCGGCACACCCAGTTCTTCGCAAGACTGCACGAAGGCGCGGGCATCATCGCGCCAATCGGCTTCGTCAAAATCGGCCGCCAAGAAGTAGCAGGTGTCGTCTTCCAGCAGTGGATAGACGCCGACCGTGTGCTCACCGGCCAGATGGTCGTAGATTACGGCATCGGAAAGTGGGATCAACAAACGATTGCTGCAGTTTCCGCACTTGATGCGTGGCTTTTCGCAGACCCCAGCTCGCCACTCATTCGCGCAGGCGGGCGCGTACCCGGCCTTGTCGCTGGTCTTGCTCTCCCAACGGATGGGGTAGACGTCCGTGCGCCCACGGAATAGGCGCCGGAACAGTGCGACTTTTTCAGCGGTGGAAAATTTGGACGATTCTGGCTCTCGAACCGCTGTAATGGGTGCCCACGGCAAACGCCATTCAATGCCGTGGGCTTCCAGCAACGCAATCAGTCGGGCGTTCTCGACCTGCAATGCGGCCAATTCACCGTGATCCGCCATCGAATCCACACTCAGCCAGAAGATTTGGTTATCCCCGCCCACAATAGCGGGGTTTCAGACTCCATACACATCGGCGGCCTGCTCATAGGCTGTCCCATCATGAACAATGTCAGTTTTACACGCCTGCGAACGGCAAGAAGAGTCACGTCGTGTGCCGTATCGGTCCCGCGTGGCTCTTGACTACCAGCTCCAGCCTCTGCCAGCAGCGGCCGGCACTCGGCGGGCTTGGCCTGCGCGCGCAGCACCGGGTCCCCACGCAAGGGGGCAGGTCTCGCGTTGTAGCGGGCAGGCCACCCTTGCGCGTGCAACTGTCTGTGTATGGGTGACCGCTTTCGATCAGATTGCGGTGGCTCGCTGCCGCAGCCTGGGGGACGGGTAAGGGTCGGCTTCTGCCAGTGCCATGTTTGTGGGGCTGGGATCTCGACCCTGAGTCGCCATTGGCTACTGTGAGCCAGAGGCTCGTAACCGGCACGCTGCCGGCCGCCCCAGGAGCCGGTGATGGTGGCAGCGGTGGCGCTTGTCCCCGCCACGGTGATCTTCTACTCTGAGGTGGAGATGGACATGATGGTGACTCAAGTGAGCGAATTGCACCGAATCACGATCGATCCCGACGTCTGCGGAGGACGCCCATGCCTGCGGGGTCTACGCATTCGGTGTCCTGGACCTTCTGGCTTCCGGCGCCTCACACGAGGAGGTGCTTCAGGATTACCCCTATCTTGAACCGGAAGACATTGTTGCCGTTCTGGAGTACGCCGCCCGCCAGAGTGACCATCCTGTGCTGTCCGTTGTTGCCTGATGCGCTTTCTGGTGGACGCGCAACTGCCGCCGGCCCTTGCTCGGTGGCTGAGCGCCCAGGGCTGTCCAGCCGACCACGTCGCCGACCTCGGGATGGCAGAATCCCCGGATCGAGTGATTTGGGAGTGGGCAGCACAAGAGAGTGTGACGATTGTCACCAAGGATGAAGACTTCGCCATCTGGCGAATCACCTCCAGTGCCGGGACGCCACGGGTCGTGTGGCTCAGAATGGGCAACACTCGCCGGTCGGAATTGCTGGCGCGCATGGAAATTCTATTGCCTCGGGTTTTGGCCGCCCTGGAGGGCGGCGAGACGCTGATCGAAATTCGTTGATGGCGCTGGAGATCACGCGTAGCACCTCTGTGGGCGTAGTCCTCTTGAATTGCCCGTTGACCTGACCAGCCTTCAAGGAGTTCTGAGGGCTGCACTTATGGGCTGATGCCGGAGAGAACTACGAGCATTCCGAAGATGGCGAAATCCAGAGGCTGGCAACCGATCCATAGCGGCCCCTCGTCGCCGCGTGCCGGGCGACCGGTTCGGGTCGTGAAGAGTCGAATCCGGATACGTGCGTACCTCGGTGGCTTCCCGGTGTGTGCGGTTACCCGCGTGCTCTGGACCTGAGCGGGCATTCCGGCGCCGGTTATTTCTGCCCTCCGGGCGGGTGGCTGTGCCTCCTGCCCACGGGGTCTCACGTCAGAGTGTGTCGGGTTTGCATGGGGCGTCGCATCGCAGTCGTAGGGGGTGTCCCCGCTGCGAACCATTTTGACGCACCGACCCGGAGAATGATCTCCACCCCCGAAGGAGATCCCCATGCGCCGCCGCCGACTTTCTCGCTCATCCGCACCGCCAGGCGACCTGCTCCCCATCGTCCGTCTCTGGCTGCTCCGAATGCTGGTGCCGCTCGGCGGCCACCGCGAGTTCGTTGCCGCGCACGGTCTGATGAACGACGCACTGGCCGAGGCGCTCGGTCTCGGCGAATGGGTCGACCCGACGGGGCCGGAGTACGACCCGCGCGCGGTGCGCCTGGCGCTGCGGTCGCTGCACGCCGCGGCCGAACGCAGCCGGAAGCGCGCGACGGTGCCCGAACGCCTGCGCGCGAACACCGCCCGCCTGCGGCACGATCTGCGCATCGGGCACGCTCGGGCAGATCATCCCGCCGAGCTTGGTGCTGCTGATGCTGGCCGACACGATGAACCTGTCGGTCGGCAGCCTGTTCGCCGCGGCGCTGATTCCCCGGACTGATGCAGGCCACGCTGTACGTTGTCTACCTGCTGGTGCTCGCCTGGCTTTCCAGCGCCGACGTGCCCGCGATCGACGCGGCCGAAAGGGCGCAGATGAGCCGCGAGCAACTCTGGAAGGATCTGTTTACCGCGGTGCTTCCCCCCGGGATCCTGGTTGCCGCGGTGCTCGGGTCGATCATCGCGGGCATCGCCGCACCGACCGAGGCGGCGGCAGTCGGCGCGGTCGGGGCCATCGTGGTGGCGATGATCATGCGCCGGCTGAGCTGGCCGGTGTTCAGCGACGCGGTGCTGTCGACCGTGCGCATCACCGCGATGGTGTTTTTCGTGCTGAGCGCCTCGCAGGTGTTCGCACTGGCGTTCCGCGGCCTCGACGGCGAGTTCCTGATCGAGGCAATGTTCGACTGGGTGCCGGGCGGAGCCTACGGCACGCTGCTGTTCATGCTGCTGTTGATCTTCCTGCTCGGCTTCTTTCTCGAGTGGATCCAGATCACCTACATCGCAGTGCCGCTGTTCCTCCCCTTTCTGGCCGGCTACCCCGAATTCTCGATGGTCTGGATCGCGATCCTGATCGCCATGAACCTGCAGACGTCGTTCCTCACCCCACCCTTCGGCTGGTCGCTGATCTTCATGAAGGGGGTTGCACCCCCGGGCATCCGGACCACCGAGATCTACCGCGGCGCAATCCCGTTCGTGATCATCCAGCTGGCCGCATTGGCGCTGCTGATCGTGTTTCCCGGCATCGCGCTCTGGCTGCCTGACGCGATCGGCTGGTAGAGCTGGCCCCAACCGAACTGATTGCGCCGAGAGTTCAGGCGAGAGCGGATGTGCGAGGGCGCTGGCGGGCCACATCCACAACGCCCTCCCAGGGCGGGCAAAGCCCGCTGTGACCAACCAAAAAAACCGGGCGCGAATGCGCCCGGGAACCACCGATGTCGAGTCCTGGGAGACTTTGTGATCGGTGCGCAAAACCTGTTGGAGGGGTAAGGATCTAGAAGTCGTAGCGGATACCCAGCTGCAATGCGGTCGCAGTCTCGCCAATGGGATTTCCTTGGCTCGGACCGCCGCCCTGCATCCAGGGGTTCAACGCCGAGTTGTCATCGTTGTTCATCACACCCAGATTGAGCTGGATCCGCAGATCCCTGTCTATGCGACGTTCAAGTCCAAAAGCGTACAGCGTTGCATCGGAATCCTGTGCATCGGAGTCCAGATGAAAGACATGCCCACGGATGTACCAGTCCGGAGCGAACTGGAATTGCGCCGCCAGACCAAAGGCATCTGCCTCGTCACGACCGTCGGCTTCGGTGTTCTGATACAGCGCGCCGATTTCGAAGGTCGGTGAGACCTTATACGCCAGCACCAAGCGCACCGCGTCGACGTTATCACTAGCGTCATTGCGTTGTTGCTCATACGCAAGCGCGCCCGTGAAGCCACCTTGCCTAAAGGTAAGGGCCGTGCTGAATCCGTCATCCGCATCGGCACGCGTGTCCTGTTGGCCACGGTCAGTGGAATATTGCACATCCCATCTCAGACCGCCGAGGCTGGGGGTCCGGTAGTGGAGACTGTTGCGGAAGCGCTCATCGAAGCGTCCATGCTGGCGCGTACGCGTAATGTTACGAAGGTCCCCGACCTGGTCCCCGAAGAAATTCACCGGGCCACGGGCGCGCTTGAATGGGGTATCGAAGCGGCCAACGCGTAGCATGCCCCAGTCCGAGCCCTTGAAGCCCACGAAGGTGTCCCGGGTCGTGAAGGTCTCGCCCTCACTGGAGTCGAAATCGATTTGCTGCTCGATCTGAAAGATCCCCACGAACTGATCGCTCCATTCACGCTCACCCTTGAAGCCCAGGCGGCTGGAACGGCTCACAACGTCGATTTCGCTGAAATCGTTGCCATCGTCCAGGAAATCGACCGACACGTTTGCACGACCATAGATCGTCCAGTCAGCGGCAACGATAGTGGGGACAGTCAAGCCCGCGGCCAACATGCCAATAAGGATCTTCTTGCGATTCATTTTCAATTCTCCAGTCTGTGAGGGAGGCGCTGTCAAGCACCGATGACGTTCTCGACAGGGCCGTAGACTGAAGGTCCGGAGTTGCTCTGAAGTTACGATCCTAAGAAGTTTTGATAAAAAAACAACATTTGTTGCAATTGAGCAACATATCGACGATGCGAACTAGGCGAGTCGCTCACCCTCGCGTCAACAAGTGAGTGCGCCCGGCAGGGCGCACCGAAAAAAAGCGGCCCCGATGATACCCACGGGGCCGCCTGTTTCACCTCGATGGATGACGTCGCTGAGGAAACGCGCAATGGCCAGCGCTTCCAAAACAGAACCTCGACGCGGGGTCAGGTACCGATCACGCCACCGTCATCCTTCGTGATCACGACCGTGGCCGAACGGCCGTAGTGATTGCCGCCGAGCGGCCAGTTGCCCTTGCCCGCAATATCGCCGCTGGCGAAATCAGCGGCCGAGACCGTCGCACCCGGATGCTGCTGGTTGATGAACAGGGTGCGCTGATCCGACGTCGAAATCACGCCGGTGATTTCCTGGCCCAGGCTGCCGGTCAGGAAGCGGCGGATCTCGCCGGTGAACGGGTTCGCGGCCAGCATGCCGTTATTGCCCATCATGGCATAGACCGGGCTGACGTTCATGACCGACTCGCTCATGTCCATCTGGATCCAGATACGGCTGTCCGGATCGATCCAGAGGCCATCGGGCGAGCTGAAGATGTTGTCTCCGGTCAACGGGTTGCCCGCGCCATCCACGCCACCGGAAATCGGATCACCCGAAGCATCCCCTGCCATCGCGAAGATATCCCAGGTAAAGGTAGTGGCCGCGGGGTTGTTGTCGTCCTCGCGCCAGCGAATGATGTGGCCGTGGGGGTTCGGGCCGCGGGGGTTGGCCGAGTCGGTCTGGCCTTCGCTGCGGCTCGTGTTGTTGGTCAACGTAAAGTAGACCTCACCGCTGTTGGGATCCACCGCCCCCCATTCCGGACGATCCATCGGAGTCGCACCGACCCGGTCCGCGGCAAGGCGGGTGTTGACCAGCACATCGGCCTGGCTGTGGAAACAGGTGCAGTCCGGATCCTCGCCCTGGTTGATCGGCTGAGGAACCAACAGACCCTGACCCCAGATCAGCGGCAGCCATTCGCCGGTACCGTCCTCGTGGAACCTGGCCACATACAGCGTCCCCGAATCGAGCAGATGGCCGCCGGCAGTGGCGCGGTGATATGGCTGGGCGGAGACGAACTTGTAGATGTACTCGTTGCGCGCGTCGTCACCGGAGTAGAGCACGACGGGCTGCCCTTCCACTGCCGGCTGGAACACTACGCCCTCGTGGGCGAAGCGGCCAAGGTGGGTGCGCTTGATCGGGACGCTGGACGGACCGAACGGATCGATTTCGACGACCCAGCCGAAGGCGTTCGGCTCGTTGCGATAATCGTCGCTTGCCGAGGCAGCGAGCGGGGCGGCATTGAACCGCGCGTAGGCCTCCTGGTTGCTGGCCGGATCGGCATCGGCCAGCTCCCAGCCGTAGCGACTGATGCCAGCGCGCACGCCGTAGCGCTGGTGCTCGCGCGGTTGATCGTCGCCACTGTTGTCCCGGTTGCGGAAGTACCCGGCCCAGTTCTCCTCACAGGTCAGGTAGGTGTTCCAGGGAGTCACGCCGTGCGCGCAGTTGTTGATGGTGCCGCGGGTCATCGTCCCGTCGGGGCTGAATTTGGTTCGCACGAAATCGGTGCCGCGCACCGGCCCGCGAATTTCCATCGGCGTCAGCGCCGTCACGCGGCGGTTGCGCGCGTCGGCCACGACGGCCCAGGTTCCGTTCACCTGCTTCTGGACGCGCAGCACGGAGACGCCGTGGCCGTTCATTTCCGTCAGCACTTCATCCGCCACGCGCCGGACCGAGCCCCCATCCATGTAGGTCGGAACCTGACTCCGGGTCAACTCCTGACCGATCGCCGACGCGTGCATGTAGCGCGGTTCGACATACTCGTGGTTCATCACCAGCAGGCCATCCGTGGAACTGCCCTCGTAGGGATCCGTGGCCTCGATCGGGAAAAAGTGCATGCCGTCGTGGTGCGATCCGATGGCATCGCCCTGCTGTGCCCCGGTCAGCGGCAGATCGTAGAGGATCCCCGGGTTGCTGACCGAACGTCCCCACTCGGCAAGCACCTGAGTGCTGTACCCAGGGGCCACATGCACCGTGTCGTCCTCGCTGACCGGGATGGCTTCAAAGCCGAGCAGCATCGGCGACTCGCGGCCTGCACCCGAACTCGATCCGGATCCGCAGCCCTGGAGCGCGGCCGAACCGAACAGCCCGGCGATCGCCGCTGAGAGACTGCCCTTCAGGACTGTCCGACGGTTCATGCGAGCGGTCAGGATCTGCTGGAAGTGGGGCGCCTGGCTCGGGTTGCTCATGGGCTCGTCGCCATCGCCATGATCGATCGGTTGCCCGCGTACAAGGTTCCTGCTCATCGTGTCTCTCCAGGGTCAGAGGGAGGGGGGTTAAAGACCCCGCGAGCCTATCCCTGGAAAATGATCGACTGATGGCGATTCGACTACACCGGCATTTCAGATCACCCGTCGCAGTCAAGGCCCCCCGGCGATGCAACCCCGATCCTGCATCGGCCGGCGGCCATCACCCGCGCCGTCGCGCCGGCCCCGTCAACCGTGAAGGAAGAACAGCAGCGTGGTAATGGCACCGACGGCCACGATCAGGTTGCGCAGCACCGGCGGTGGCAGCCTGCGGCCGACGCCTGCCCCGGCCAGCCCTCCCGCCGTGGCGCCCAGCGCCATCGGCCACACCGCGGCCCAGTCGATGATCCCGCCGACCGCGTAGACCGACACCGCGATCAGTGTGAGCACCGCCGACAGCAGGTTCTTGAGGCCGTTGGCGATGCGCAGATCGTCGACGCCCAGCAGCCGGAACAGCGCCAGCATCACGATGCCCATGCCGCCGTTGAAGTAGCCGCCGTACGCGCATACGGCCACGACTCCGGCCCGCGCGCGGGCACCCCCCGCGCCGCTGCCCCGCGGCAGCCACCGCTGCAGCGCGGGACCGAGCGCAAACAACAGGGTCGCGAACAGCAGCAGCCATGGGATGATGCCCCGGAACGCGGCGTCGCTGGTGGCCAGAAGCAGCGCCGCGCCGGCAGCCCCACCGACCGTCCCGAGCACGAGGACCGCGGCCAGCGACAGGCCCACCGGCGCCCGCATCAGGTCGCGGTAACTCCATGCGCTGGCGATGTAGCCGGGCAGCAGCGCGGCCGTTCCGGTCGCGTTCGCCGCAACCGGCGGGACACCCACGAAGACCAATGCCGGCAGCGTCAGAAAGCTGCCGCCTCCCGCCAGCGCGTTGAAAGAAGGATAGGAAATCCAACCGCCTTCGCCGCAATATCCCTTCGCCCCGGGGGCCTGTCAAGTCGCAACGAAGCCCCGTCGGAGCAGCGTCGGCAGCCCATCCGGCCGAAATCGGCCCGCCAAGGGGTGGCGAGACGGTTTTTCCGGTGGGCGATGGGTTGGGTTGTGGAAAGCGGGCAACGGCGGGGCCGGCAGCCCAGGGGGGCTGCTTTACCAGGACACCCGCTGGGTGCGACACGAAGTCGCACGCTTATTTATCATGGAGATAGATCTGATGTTCAGCCATCAGTCCCCTATCGGGACGTGCGCTGGGGGTAACCCCGGGGTGCGGAGCTCCCGAGACAACGTAGCCGCCGTCCTCGGACGGGTCACCAAACCGCGAGGCCAGGTGATGACTGCCAGCCCCAAGGCGATCAGGAGCTAGGGGTGCGAGGCACGGCTAACCCAGGTGAACCGTCGTTCAACCGTCGTTATGTCCAACATGCCAAAGGGGCTGTCTAGGCATGAACCAAAAGGTACGCAGTCCGGTCGGGTCGTTCTAGTGTCGCCCCGCGCTGACATCGCACTGCCGGCGGAAAGACGGAGCCTACACCTCGCAGGAGTGGTAAGCGTGTGGAACGTGGTAAGCCCCAACGAGCCCACAGGGACCGTGGAACGTGACCCGCGAGGGTCGCCGGTGCTCGCGGGGGTAAAGGATGCCGGAGAAAGCGAATGCCGCCCCGTAACCGGGCGGATAGGGGTTCCGACTTTGCCCCACTCGAAAGAGCGCCCACTTCCGGCGGGTCTTGGATCACGAGAAAGGCCGAGGAAAGGCTACACCCGAGGGTTTCTTAGACGATGAACGCCATCGGCTTCATTGAAGGCCCTCTGGACGCCCCGCTACCGTGGAACCGGATCAACTGGGACACGGTACGTCGGAACGTCAGCCGATTACAAGCCCGTATCGTGAAGGCGGTGCGCGCAGGCCGGTGGCACCGGGTTCGGTCGCTACAGCGCCTGCTTCGGAGGTCGCTCGGGGCCAAGTTATTGGCCGTTCGGCGGGTGACCTCCAATCAAGGGAAGAATACGGCTGGGATCGACGGCATCGTCCTGAAAACTCCAGCTCAGAAGTGGCAGCAAGCCCAAGCGTTACACCATCCAGACTATCGGCCCCTGCCCGTCAGACGGATCTACATCCCCAAGAAGAATGGAAAGAAAAGAGCCCTCGGTATCCCGGCGCAATCGGACCGGGCCGAACAGGCTCTCGATCTGCTGGCACTGGACCCGGTGTCGGAAACCCTCGCGGATTCGTGCTCTTACGGCTTCCGGAAAGAACGAACCCCAAAGGACGCGATGCAGCGATGCTTCCTGTCACTGGCGAAACGTTCCAGCGCGGAATGGATTCTGGAAGGGGACATCCGGGCGTGCTTCGATGCCTTCGATCACGACTGGCTCATCGAGCACACCCCAACCGATCAAGGACGACTCCGGGCATGGCTGAAATCCGGGTTCATGGAGCAGAGACGCATCTTCCCCACGGAACGGGGCACGGCCCAAGGGGGCATCATTTCCCCGACGGTCGCGAACATGGTTCTGGACGGATTGGAAGGCCGCATCCGCGCCCGCTTCAAGCGGCGCGGCAAGGTCAACCTGATCCGGTTCGCGGATGACTTCGTGATCACCGGCGAAAGCCGGGCGATCCTCGAAAACGATGTCACGCCATTGGTCACGGAATTTCTGCACGAACGCGGACTGGTCCTCGCTCCGGAAAAGACCCGCATCGTCCATATCGACGACGGGTTCGACTTCCTCGGGTTCCGCTTCCGCAAGTACGGTGGAAAGCTTCTGATCAAGCCGTCACGTGCCAGCATCAGCCACATTCACGGGAAAGTGAAGACGATCCTCCAAACCGGCCAGCAATGGCCGCAGTCGGAGATCATCCGAACCCTCAACCCCGTTCTCCGGGGGTGGGGAAACTATTACCGGAACGTGGCCAGCAAAGCGGTCCTTCTGGGACTCGACCAACGCATCTGGCGCCTGACCTGGAACTGGGCGCGTCGCCGGCATCCACAGAAGAACCACGAGTGGATCCGGAAACGATACTTCCCCCGCCAAGGCTCGCGGCGGTGGATCTTCAACGACGGCTGTCACACTCTGGTCTCGCTCGGCTACATCCCCATTCGGCGGCATGTGCTCGTGCGTTCCGGAACCAACCCGTACGATCCGCAGGACGCGGATTATTTCCGGCAACGGCGCGCGGCAAACCGCGCGTATCCGAGCCACGATGGGTTGGCCAATGTCCGGTGACAACGACCACCATTCTCCCTCACGGCCGGGTGCCTCACGGCGCCTTATCAAGGCTGGAGCCGTGTGCGATGAAAGTTGCAAGCACGGTTCTTAGGGGGCGGGGCGGCGGCAACGTCGCCCTGCTACCCGACTCGTACTCGTACTCCGGCGCGGGCTAAGCGCAGGGTCTGCCGGCGGAGCATACCTCGGCGTCGATGCCGATACCGAATCCTCGGACCAACCCGAAGGCCGGTGCGCTTGGGCGATGGGGCCGGGACGGCGGGTTCGCACCTGCTGTCTATGAAGACGATACGCCGTGACGGTCTACTCTCGGTTGGAAAGGGGGCACTCCGGCATCCCCGGCGACGGCCCGGTCTGGGTCGTTATGCAAAGTCCTCGATTATGGAAAGTGGCGGGAGACACCGCGCGCCAACCGCTGGAGCAGAGCGGCTGGCGTACGGGGTGGCCTTTTCATAATCACAGGGTCTTGAGGAAGTCGATGAGTGAGTCAGGGGCCCGGTAGCGTTGGATTCTGGCGTCGGGTTCGTGGATCCTGGCCAAGGCACGTTCCTTCATGGCCAGGTCGGCCTCGACGTATTGATGGGTCGGCACCGGGCTCTCGTGGCCCAGCCAGAGAGCGATGACGCTGATGTCGACACCGGCCTGCAAGAGGTGCATGGCTGTGGTATGCCGACTATGTCTTCAGCGACATAGTCGACACTATCTACCCTTCCTGACTATGTCTTGCACACGGCCGCCGGCCGCGTGTTGAGCGGACTTGCGCGTGAGATGCTCGACATAGTCTTGGACCCTTCGCACAGCCCCGCTGGGGCAAGGAGGTCCGCCATGAGGGTCGTCATCAACAGCCAAGTCGTCCTATCACGAGCTCCGGAAGAGCCGGTTGCTCCGTATCTGGGCCGGTTTGCTGCATCGCTGGATACCACCGGGTACTCGGCGAGGTGAATTCCCGCCAAGTCCTGCAGTTCGTGGACTTTCTCAACAGGCTGTAGACCCCGCCCAACTATGTCGGGTGAGCGCGCGGCATCTGGGCGGCGCAACCAACGGAATCGCGCTACGGCAGGCCGCGCGCGCTTCACAAGACATAGTCAGGAAGGGTAGATAGTGTCGAAGTGCATGCGACCCCGAATGTGGGATCCCGGATCGCCGATACGCTCGCATGATGATCTTCCGCACCGCGTTCGCCGTACAGGGCCCACCGCGTGGCGCTTGAGGGCTGACAAAGATAGCCGAACTCGCGCTCGGAGGACGCTCGTGCTGCAGATAGTCCGCAAGCGCTTGCCCGGTCTCGACCGGCAGGGGAAGAATGTCCTGCCGAAACGACTTCGTGCCCCTCAGTGTTACCATCCCAGCCTGCCAGTCAATGGCGTCGATCTTCAGGCAGGCGATCTCTCCAGACCGCAACCCCAAATCCAGCGCGCAGCGAACCATGGCATACCCGCGCTTCGGCCACCGTGGGGCAAACCTGAAGGAGCTCAGGAGCTGCTCGACCTCTTCCACCGTCAACACACGCGGCAAAACCGCGAGCTTCCAGTGCGCGGGTGACGAAATGACAGCGGCCAGTGGACTGGACTGACGGCATCGCCGCACATGCTTCGATAACGGAGATAGCTGCGCAGCCCCGCGGCCAAACGGGATGCGTTGGAAGGCGTTCGACGTGCGGCCAGTTGGTCGGCCAGAAACTGGCGCACATCGTCTGGTTGCAGTCGGGCCATGTCGACGCCGCCATCTCCAAACTTCTGCCGCAAGAGTGGGCGCACCACACCCAGGCTGCCCTGCCGACTACCCGGCGACAGCCCACGCAGGTCCCGGAGGTACGTGTCGTAGTGCTCCAGTTCTTCGTCGACATGGCGGATCGATACGCCGGCGGACGATCGGCCGAGTCAGGCCATTCAATATCTCTGCTCATGAGGGTCTCCCGAGGTTCAACTACCCTTCCAGAAGACCCCCAAAATTATGTCAAGCTCTCCGCCGACCTACTGCCGCCGATCCCGCTTCCTGCCGCGCTCCGAGTCGCTACCGCGGCACCCACTTTCCATAATCGAGGACTTTGCATAACGGCCCTGAACGGCCAGCCAGCCCTTAATGCTAAGCGGCTAGTCCAAACTCCGGGCACCCAAAGCAGCCAACGAACGACATTCCCTCACGGATTCAACCGCCCCACCTATCCCGCGCCGGCATAACGCCGCCAACACGCGCAGCTCTCTTGGTGAAAGCGACGCCGCAACAATAAAAGGCTCCTCGTAATCCTGTGTGCGAGGAAAGGGGGTTGGGCTACGCCTTGCGTACTGGGTACCGCAAGTGTGTAACCCCGACGCCTGCGGTCACTGTCGGGTTGCCGAGAAGGGCTGGCCCGCCGGCGAGGTGGTCGAAGAGTCGGACTCCCGAACCAAGAAGAACCGCCCCAATGTCGATGGAGAGTTCATCGAGGAGTCCAGCATTCAGCAACTGCTGGATAACGTCCGCCCCATGGACGCCAACCGACTTTCCGCCAGCGGCGGCTTTGGCTTGGCTCACGGCGCTTTCGACGCCGTCAGTCACGAAGTGGACCGTTGAGTTGGGTCGGGGCCATCCGTCGGGGATCTGGTGAGTAAGTACGAATGCTGGCCCCCAGGTGTGATTTCCGTTCCAGCCTTGGGCGATCTCGAACGTGCGTCGACCGGTGAGAACGGAACCCAGTTCGGCCCAGAGATCGCGAAGGTGCTGGGCGCTCGGCCCGGACACCTTGAATGTCATGGGGTCAGACCCTCCTGTCGCGAGCTCGATGTCTCCCGAGTGGAAGTACCAGTCGAACACTTCGGCCACGCCATCGTTGAGGTCGGCAACATAACCGTCGATCGACATGGACATGATTGCTACAACCTTCGACATTGCGTTATTCCTCTGGAGAAGTGGAGACCGCGTCCCGAGGACGCGTGCTGTCCTCCCGGATCGGCCGCCCACGCTCAGACTCAACGGCAGCGCGCCGCGCCGTCCCTAGCAGGCCATTGTTGGGCGGCATCGAGAAGCCGGGCTACGTTACGTAGGTCAGACGAACCATGCCCGATTTCAGCGGCTTGGCTTCAATGAACTTCAGCGCATGACGCTCTTTTACGGCCTTGAATAGCGCCTTTCCTTCCCCCAGAACAATGGGCGTTACGACTAGCCGGATCTCATCGACCATCCCTGCGTTCATCAGGCTGGAAACCAGGGTCGCACCGCCGACGGCATGCATATCCTTGCCAGGCTGTTGCTTCATCTTGCGGATTTCCTCCACGTCCCGAACGATTCGCGTGTTCTTCCAATCGACCCGGTCCAATGTCCGGGACAGGACGATATGGGGTGTCTGCTCGGCAAACTGCGCATACTCGATCTCGCCCTTCGTAGCCACCCGGCCGGTCAGGGGCAACACGCCCGCGGGGTCGGCAAGAATGGCCCGCCAGTATTGCTCATAACCTGGGTACATCCTGCGGCCCAGGATGCACGTGTCGATCTGAGGGAGAAGATCAAAGGGATCCTCCCATGTCTCTATCCAATCCAAATCTCCGTTCGGTCCCTCGATCAATCCGTCCACCGACACAACCAGCGCCGCTATGATCCTTCTCATCTCAGGTCTCCATTCAACCAGCTCTGCAGTCCCGGGCTACCGACCGCCTTGCCGGCTCGCCTCGGACCTATCAAGTAGACGAAGGGGAGTCGGAGAAATCGACAGCGGGTAACGCCCAACCGCTTTGCGTTTGTGCGACGTGCGCACGGAATGGGGGGGCAGCTCAGGCTGGTCGGAGCCCCACGGCATCGCGGACGGCGTAGATGCCCACGAAGGTGAGGTTGCGTGGTCGCTTCTCGAGAACCATGTCACAAGTGTGCAGCGGCACCTTCCCCGTCCTGTGCGGCTGCCATTAGGTGTCGGCAGACCGGCGGGTTGCGGACTTCCGGGCCCATGTTTTTGCCGGCTGCGCCGGGGCGACCCGAGTCATCTACGGAGCGCGCGCTTGCCCCCCGCGATCGAGTCGGTCACCCTGGCAGGCTACCGTTGTGTGAATCTGGTCCCGCCCCTACCCGTCGCGCGCGGGCGAGCAGCAGGCGCTGTTCGGCCCCGTTACCGGAATGTTCGGCGGCCAGTCGGAACGCGGTCGCAGCAGCCGCCCGCTTGCCACAACGTTCCAGCAGGTCGCCGCGCACCGCGTGCAACGGTACGTAGCTGTCGAGTTTCTGGGCGTTGACGGCGTCGTCTAGGGCGGCCAGCACCCGAGCCGGATCGTCGAACTGGGCGGCCGCCTGGGCTTCGTGGATACGCGCGGCCAATGATCCGGTGGTCGCGAACAACGTCGCGTAGTGCGCCGCAATCTGGCGCCAGTCGGTGTCAGCGAACGTCGGCGCAGTCGCATGACAGGCGGCGATCGCGGCCTCCAGGCGAAACGGCCCCGGCACGGCATCCGGCCCGGAATCCTGGGCCAGGGCGAGCGTGTTGGCCCGCGCCAGTGCGGCGAGGCCACGGCGAATCCCGCCACGATCCCATTTTCGGCGATCCTGATCCTTCAGCAGCACCGGGTGACCGTGTTCGTCCATGCGCGCGGCCAGCCTCGCACCGTGAAGTTCGATCAAGGCGAGCAGCGCCTGTGTCTCGGCGTCATCCGCAGCGGCCTGCGCCAATACGCGCGCCATGCGCCGGGCCACATGGCAAAGGTCGGGCCGCATCCAGTCGTCGCGCTGGCTGGCCACGTGGCCCTCCGTGAAAATCAGGTAGATGACCTCGCGTACCGAGCCGAGGCGCTCGCGGCATTCGGCGACGGACGGTTTTTCGAAACGGATGTTCGCCTCGGCGAGCTTGCGCTTGCCGCGCACGATACGCTGCGCGATGGTCGCTTCGGGAACCAGAAAGGCGCGCGCCAGCGCGGCGTTGTTGAACCCACCGATGGTGCGCAAGGCCAGTGCGCAACGGGTGTCGGCGGAGAGGACCGGGTGGCAGGCAATGAACAGCAGGGCCAGCGCATCGTGGCGGGCGTCGTCGTTGAACTGTGGAGTCGAGCGGGCGATATGGCTGCGGGCGATCTCGCGGCCGTAGTCGCCGATCAGTGCGTCGCCCCGGTGTTCGCGGCGCAGGTGGTCGATCGCACGGTTGCGCGCCGTGCGCAGCAGCCACGCCGTCGGATGCTCGGGCACCCCGCGCGTTGGCCAGTGTTCCAGCGCGGCGATCAGTGCGTCCTGGGCGGCGTCCTCGGCGCGCTGGAAGTCGCCGGTCCAGCGCACGAGCGCCGTAACGATGCGGCCCGCATCCAGACGCCAGATCGCCTCGATCCGGCGGCGGAGCTGGTGCACGCCAATCGGATCGTGGGAGGAATCGCCGGGAGGATCGATGTGGTCGCTGCCGGTCACCGCTCCACCTGTACTCCGAAACCGCCCCAGAACAGCGCCGGGCGTCGAACGGCGTTGCTGGCCTGCCTACCGGCCATCGTAGGCACCTCGCAGGGCAGCGAGATCGCACTTCTTCATTTCGAGAACGGCCTGGGTCACCCGGTTCACCCGCTCCTGATCCGGGTCCTGCATCATGGTGGATAGTTCCTCAGGAACGATCTGCCAGGAAAGCCCGTATCGATCCTTGAGCCATCCGCACTCTTCGGCCTCCGGGACGGCCGAAAGCCTTTCCCAGAGCGCATCGATCTCGTTCTGATCGGCACAGTTCACCACGAACGAAATGGCCTCGTTGAAGGCGAAATCGTGCTTGTGGGCGCTGTCCATGGCGGCGAACCACTGGTCCTCAAGCATGAAGTCGGTGAACATCACCGCGCCCTCCCGGTCTGGCTCCGCGCCGGCGGGGTAGCGAACGATCTGCCCTCGGCGCGAATTCCCGAACAGCGAGAGGTAGAACTCGGAGGCTGCCTCCGCGTGGCCATAGACATCCCCGACAAACAGCAGCGACGGAATGATCGGTGGCCGTTCCTCGCCCTCCGGGTTGGTGAGAACGAGTTGCCACGATAGCCCGAATCTGTCCTGAATCCAGCCGTAGCGCTCGCTGAACGGATACCGGTCGAGTGGCATCAATACCTTCCCACCCTCGGAGAGCCTCGCCCAGACCTCGTCGATACGTGTTCCCGCGTCGTCGTCTTGTGCAGGATCGAAGTTGACCATGAACGAAATCGACGGGTTGAAGCGGAACAGGGGTCCCGCGCTGATCGCCATGAACGCGTATCCCCGCAGGCTGAACGACACCACGTCGCAATCTCCGGACGGTGTGTCATGCAAAGTGGTGACGTTCGCAATACCGGAATCGGGAAAGACCGAGCAATAGAAGCCGACGGCTTCCCGGGCTTCCTGGTCAAACCAGAGGTGTGGGATGATCTTTTGCTGCATCTCGGTCATCGTCTTGCTCCTTGTCCCAATGATTGATCGCGGGTACAGGGCGCCGTGCGGGCGGCTTGGTCACTCGGGCGGTTGGCGCGGGGGCCTGCCGTGAGTTGCGTCGGAGAATTCCGCGAGGCGTCGGGTTCGAGAAAGGCGCGATACACGCGCTCGGGCGGCGCGCGCAGAATGCGATGAAGGCGGACGCTGCGATCAGTGGTGCCAGTAGACATGACAGATTTCCTCCGGGTTCGGATGACGGACGGGAGCGATCACGGCACAGCCTTCAGCGCAGGTGGCAGGGCGCGCATTCGCGCACCTCGACCGTCGCGAAACGTGCAGCCGGGCAGCGCGCGGCCCACTCGATGGCTTCGTTGCGGTCGGCGCAGTCGATCAGGAAGAACCCACCGATCATCTCCCGGGATTCGACGAACGGACCGTCGATGAAGCGGGTCTTGGCCTCGCGGCTGCGGACGCGCACACCGTGGCGGTCGGGGCGCAGCGATTCGCTGGCGAGCAACTGGCCACGGGCGTCGAGTTCAGCGCCGAAGGCGAGCATTTCGGCGTACAGCGCCTGGCCTTCCGCTTCGCTGCGGGCGTCGCGGTCGTTGTGTTCTTCGAGGATCAGCAGCAGGAAATTCATCGGGGGTGTCCTCAGCGCATCGAATGCAGGCCAAAGCGATTGCCGTCCGGATCGCGCGCGACGACGCAGAAGCCGTATTCTCCGATCGCTTCCTTTGGAGTCTCGATCGAGCCGCCGGCGCCGGCGACGCGTTCGGCCTCGACCCCACAGTCGTCGCAGGCGAAGTAGACCATGCTGCCGCCGGGGCCGACCGGGTTCTCCGGCCCCTGCACCAGCGCACCGGCGCACTCGGGCAGCTCTTCGTCCATCGCAAACATCCAAACCTCGGCGGTTGGCGCGAAGGCGCTGGTATCGGCGCGCGTGAGCGTCACGCCCAACACGGCTGGGTAGAACGCGCGGGCGCGGGCGATGTCCTGCGTCGGAATTTCGAACCAGACGACTGGGTTGGCGGCCATGACGATATCTCCTGTGGCTGGATGGGGCGCACGGGACCGGTCAACCAGTCCCTTTGAACTGTAGACGAACGGAAATCGGGGGAATCGACATCGGGTACAGATTGGGCAGGATTCGATGTCGTCAGCGTACCCGTGGGGAACGTCGGCTCTGCGCCCCACGACACGGGGCCGCAAGGGGTCGACCGCGGTCCGTTCCACTGTCACAGCAGGTTCGGGACGGGGATTCGATGGGCGACCACGACTAGCTTCCTGCGCGTTTAGCATCGACAGTCTTCAGGGGCTGGGCAGGGGACGGTGCAGATTGAACGCGCACTGTTGTCAGGTCGATTAAGTGGTACTCTGGTCTGGTCGAAACAGCACGGAGTCGTCTCCTGATGCGCGTGAAATTCTCCGAGGACGTGGTTCCTTTGACCGATCTCAAGGTCAACCCGGGTCGTGTAATCAAACACGTCAACGAGGCACGCCGCCCACTGCTCCTCACCAGTCGTGGCCGCGGTGTGGCGGTCGTTCAGTCCATCAGCGACTACGAACTGGCAGAGGAGGAACGCGCCTTCATGCGGGCCGTGGTTGCGGGATTGGCGGATCTGGATACGGGACGCGAAGTATCCCTGGCGGAGGCCAGAAACAGACTGGGGTTGCCATAGCTGTATGGCCGCGGCCAGCATCCACCTCGCCGAATCGGCGTTGGACGACTTGCATGGAATCATCGATTGGCATGTTGAACAGAACGTCCCCGACGTCGGCCACCGGTTGGTCCGCGATATCCTCGAGCAAATCGAGGTGCTTGCCGACCACCCCGATGCCGGGCGTGTGGTTCCGGAGTTCGGCCAACCCTTTCTGCGCGAACTGATCCGCCCACCGGTTCGAATCGTCTACCGGAGGGATCAGGAATCAGTCCGTATCGTCAGGGTTTGGCGCAGCGAACGCCTGCTGCGCCTGCCGTAGCAGGACCTTCTTCCGAGGACAGGACGGTGCGCTCACGCGGGATATTGGACCCCGCGTATCCAGCCTCTCCAGGGCAAGATCAACGCTGAGCAAGAGGGTTGCCAAGGGGTGGCGGCTCCTCACATTGCAGCAGACCCTCGTCGGCGCACGCTGGCTGCCCGCTTCGGGTCGGGTTGAGACACCCGATGACCGCCGATGGCAGTAGTCGGCCCTGAGCTGTCACTCGAACGTGATTCGCGAGCGACAGGTAAGGATCGCGCTCCAGACGACGGTGCCGAGCATGGGTCAGCAACTGATCAATTTCCACTCCCGATGACGAGGAGCCTCAATAAATAGACAGGCTCTGAAGCCACATCCTCCTTTCCTTTCGAATTTCTTCACTCTTTCTTTCGAAATCGCTTCCCTCCCAGTTATAAATACCAAACTCTTGATGCCTGCCTATCCTAAAAACTCCATTAAATAATATCCGATCTTGCTCTACGTATGCTTGTAGTAAATGGACGCGCCAACCTTGTTCCCATAGCTGCCCATACTTTTCTCGAAAATCGTTATACGTCCATCCGAAAACACGATCCTCGGCGACAGCGCTTTTTCGCCAGACCGCATTCCACAGCTCGCCACCATTAGGATGCATATAGGCTTGAAGCAAGTGCAGTCGCCAGGTCTTTGTACGTAGTTCCGTGTCCTTTGCAAAGAAATCGTCTCGCTTCCAGGCAAATACACCGTATTCCTCGACTTTGCTTCCCCGCCAAACAGCGTTCCAAAGTTCCCTCCCATCAGGAGCACGGTAGGCTTGAAGAAGATGTAACCGCATATCCCCAGACCTTAACTCTGCATCCCTTGCCAAAAAATCCTTTCGTTCCCATCCAAAAACGGCAGTTTCTCTCCAGGTTCCCGGACGCCACACTGCCGTCCATTGCTCCCCCCCCCCAAACCGCGAAATGTGAGCCTGGACAATTTGTAATCGCATACTTTTTTCGCGAAGCTCAAGATATTTAGACCAAAAGTCGTCCCGCGTCCATCCGTAGATCGCATAGTCTCGGCCGCGCCTCTCGCTCCAGATCGCTGTATACAATGGCTCCCTCTCAGCAACTGAGAGACCCGCAGCGGCTGCTGCGATCGGAACTAGATCAGAACTAAAATCTCCTGAAAACGCGCAAATCACATGCGCACTGGAACATCTGCGTACTTAACGGGATCTGACTCATGCCCGGCAAGTTCTCGGAGGCCCATTGACGCTTGGACAGACAGTCTTGGCCGCTTGTTATTAATCCGCGCTCTCTCGCCAATACAAGTAAGGTTACTACCCGCCAAAAATTTGGACTCGTGAGGAAAATACCGCATTTAGGATCATTCTTAAACAAATTAATTATACCGTTGACAATACTATTCCCTGTATCAATTATGTTTTCCTTAATCCATTTCCAGACCATTTTTATCACTCCGATAAGTGGAATCGCCTCGATCGGGACAGTGGCATATTCCGCGCCAACACGACATTTTATTCCGCCTGACCGTCATCGGTGATTTCGTTGTAAGATGAACGTTTTATAGCGTTGGCCCGGACTTCGCGGTCACGTTCCCGGGACCCAGGTCTCGATTCCTTGAATCCTATTCAACTCGCTGGGATGCTTTCGGGTCCGATGGATACCTTCCCCAGAACCAATGTTATGGAGACATTGAGGTGGTCAACCGGGGCCGTTCCATGGTTGACACGCTAGAAACCAGCCATCGTGCAGCCGAGCCGCCGGGGTGGAAACCCAGACTGAACCGTTTACCGAAAGCATAGAACAAAAGAACGCGCGTTTCTCGTCTGGATATAGGGCCAATGCAAGGAAGGCGATGGGCCAGCCATCCGTGTAGGTTCTGACGGAAACCCGCGGATATTCGCCGCGGAGCCTGTGGAGACGATTTAGGTAATGCCGCGTCGTAGGGCATGCCGCAAGCAGTGAATGGATCGGCGGCAGGATCACGACTGGCTGACAGGGCGACCGGCGTTGGTGGATCAGCACTCGGTACGCGCGGGCCTCTCGAGCGCGTCATCCACCTCGGCGCCAAGGTATCTGACGGTACTCTCAAGTTTGCGGTGACCAAGCAGGAGTTGCACGGCGCGCAAGTTTTTCGTACGCCGGTAGAGGAGTGTCGCCTTGGTCCGGCGCACAGAATGCGTGCCACACTCCTGAGGGCGGGATCATCCCGTCAATCGAACAAACTAGATTGCGGCGGCGCCCGACAAGGCGGCCGCCATGGGCCGTTGGCTTCGGTCGTGTTCTTCTCCATGTGGGTGAGGATCGTCTCGATGACGTCGGGATCCTCGATACAGGCGATGATCCGCACCGCACCGCCGCAGGCTGCGCAGGACTGGATGTCGATGCCTAAGACCGACTTCGGACGTCAGGTTTGCGACCGACTCCAGCCACCCCTCCATTCCCACTGACCGCCCCCTTCGGGGCGGGTCGAGACACCCGCTGACCGCTGGCGGTCCTGAGCCGCCGCCCAGCCCCTCATCCTGAGCGACCGGTCCGAATACCGTTCCGGACACGCCCAAAGCAGCCCACGAACCAAATTTGATCGCGGTTTCAACCGTCCAATTCATCCCGCGCTTCCGCATAACGCTCGCGCTCAGGGGCGGCCGCGTAGAGGCCGTCCCGCCGGTGCGCGTTGTTGGGCCTAATCATCTTTCTTCTGCGGACCATGGAGGCTTTGATCGTCAAGAGGGCCCTCGACGTCTTTAACCACAGTGCCGTCGGTAAGTGTCACCTTTTTCTTGTAGGTCCTTGCACGTTTATCAACCACTTGCTCGATATGAGCAACCGTTCCGTCTACGCTCAGGCTCCCGCCCACCTTCATAGTTGAGCTGGTTCCCCTTGCATCTTTTGCCTTCATCGACATTTGGTCAAAACAGGTAACCTTCTTCTCAACGGTAACCTCGGCGCGAATGCCAGAGCCGCCGCAGGACGGACATGGTTGGTGCTCTGCGGCCACGAAACGACGGGTGTCTCCCTCTGAATCGAAAAGAAGGTCGCCGCATTTGCCGCAATAAAAGGTGCCTGTCATGTCGTTAGGCCCAACGGCATATTAGCCCGCGTCGTCAGTATTGGTAACAGTGCTCGCGCGGCCGATTGTCTGAGCGGCCGATTCAGCATAGCACTGAAGCGCGACAGCGATTTCCGGGCAGGATGCCCGCCACTCGTAACAACGATGGTTCATATGTCAGTCTTTCCCTAGAAGGCGGCCAGCCCGCGCAGGTCCATCTTCTCCAGATAGGCGATCTTCTCGACCTCGGCTGCCGATCCCGAGACCTGCACCAGTACGCCGCCCACCATGCCCTGAATCTCCCCATCCGGGCTAACTGCAAAGTTGACTCGGTTGATCCGGCGCACCTGGCCCATCATCCCCGTCAACGCGGGATTCGCGAACATCGCCGCCATCGGACTTTCCGCCAGCAGTTGGATGTCGACCTGCACCCCGTCCGGGCTGGCGTACGTTGCTTCGGCGGTCATGCCGCCGCCAAACATCATCGCCGCGTGTGTCTGGGTTTCACCGAGCGTTCGGGTCCACTCCGGAAGCGCTTCCGGAAGGAACTGTGCCAACCCGGCGGCATGGGTGTTGGCGGCGCGATTCCAAGCCGCGCGCGCAGCTTCCGGGGTGAACCCTTGCTCCTTACCATACCGGCGGACGAATTCGTCGCTCACCAAGCCGGTAGACCATCTTTGCCGAGTGCAGACCGTCGGCCAGCAAGGCATCGGTCGCCTCGAAAGTGAGGGTCAGCCTGAAGACACGCTGGACCGCCTTGAGTTCGGTCCGGAAGGACGGATCCTTCGCGAGCGAACCAAACTCATCCTCGCGTTCGCTCAGAAACTCGTCCACCGATGTGCGCAGCAGGTCGAACTCCGCTTGCTTTTCGATTATTCGTCCCAGTTCCTTGGCATGCCTGATGCCACGAACCTGTTCATTGGCCAGCGCCCGCTCAAGCCCGCCGGCGAAAGCCGCTGTGGGGAACGCCTCGCGAAACTGGCGCTCCAGCATCTTCGCGGAGATCTCTGCCTCCGGGACCTCCGTTCCGGTCGGATCCTTGAGGTCAAGCGGGAGTGTCACTTCGCGCGCTTGGTGCTTGCGCTGGACCAGATCCACTCGTTCGTGCGTGCTGCGCTTGGTGAGCGTGCGGATATCCTCCGGCCGGCGGACATTGAACACCTCCTTGATCATTCTGACCACGGAGAAGTCTCCCCGCGTCAAGTCAGCCAGTTGATTTGAGGCGCACAGGTCCGCAACCTCTGCGACCTCGAAAGTGGGGGCCTGCTCCAGGACCGCCAGAAACTCCGGTGTCAAGGCCCGATGCTGCTGGAACAACCGCGCAAACCTGGCCTGTTTGTCTGCACCGTCGATCCCGGCGTCTTGCAGCGCCACCCTGAGAAACGTCCCGGCCGCCTTCTGTTGGGCGACGAATTGCACAGCGTATTCGGCATCCGCGCGCGCAGCGGGGACGTCACCCGCTTCGTATGCCTCAAGCGCGGAGCGCAGCGCATCCGCAACCTCATCGGCCATCGCTGGGGCACACGGCATGAACAGAACAACGAGGCATAGGAATAAGCGGCGCATGATGGGAATCCCCTCTCGTTTTCTGGCCTTGTCTGACTCGAATCCTAGACGATCGAGCGCCCGAAAGAGGCACCGCTGAATGATCCCAGGGACGTGAAGCGGTATTGGGTAATGTGGCCACCTAAAACACGGCACTTCGCCGAGATCCAGAAAGCCTCTGGTCATCGGACCTGCCCCAGTGGCACCATCACGCTCGAGCGAAACGCCGGCTCTCGACCCGATCATGGCGGTCCACTTTGTATTGGGCTGCAGCCGCTCAACCGTCTAGGCTAATTGCCCGCTCGGGGTCCGATGCTGTCCCAAGGTCCTGGATCTACCGGGGTCCCCCACAGGGGTATCTTGGTACAGAAAGGTCCCCGGCGGCATGGCGCCCCCCGACCTCGACGAACTGTGTTTGGGTCTGCTGTGGACGCTCGGCTGGGCGAATCGCCGGTGTGGCCAAGAACAGCTACAGCCGAATCACCGATTTCGGCGACGGCATCGTGCGGCCGGCGATGCTCGAGACCACCAGTCCGCTGCAGCGGAAGGGGCCGCAGGCCGCCATCCGCCATCCGGCGCCGGGGTTTCCGCAGGCGCCGGGAGGCGCGAACGCCGCGTGGCGGATGACGCTGCGCTCTTCCGTACGGGTTACCCGGCACGCGACACGGGTTTTGTCACGTCAATCGCGGCCGACGCGGAACCTTTGCGGATCGATTCCGTGCTTCTTCAGCTTCTGATGCACTGCACGAGGACTGATTCCAATCTGCCGCGCGACTGCGCTGACGTTTCCGCCATTTTCCTCGAGTGCCAGCCGGATCAGCTGCCCCTCGGTATGCATGGCTGCCTGCTTCGTAACGTCTCTCAGACTGACCACCTGGGCTGCACCTTGCGAGCGACGGCGTGCCGGCTGTCCATCGAGCGCCAGGGACTCGATCACGCGACCCCGGGAGAACAGAAAGCTGCGCTCCAGAACGTTTTCCAGTTCACGTACGTTGCCCGGCCATGGATGCACCATCATCTGTGTCCAGGCCCGCTCCCCCAGGATCTTGCGGGTTCCGCCATAGCGCGCCGCCAGGCGCCGCAGGAAACTCTGCGTCAGTGCCGTCAGGTCGTCACGCCGGTCTCGTAACGGGGGAATGACGATGGGCACCACGTTCAACCGGTAATACAGGTCCTGCCGGAACTGGCCAGCGGCCACGCGATCGGCGAGTTCCTGGTTCGATGCCGCGACGATACGTACGTTCGCGCGCATCGTGTGTCGGCCGCCGACACGTTCGAACTCGTTCCCCTGCAGAACCCTCAGCAGCTTCGCCTGTGCGGAGATCGGCAGGCTGTCAATCTCGTCGAGGAACAGCGTACCCCCCTCCGCACGCTCGAAATAGCCGTGGTGGACATCGTATGCTCCAGTGAAGGCCCCTTTCTCGTGTCCGAACAACGCGCTTTCGATCAGCTCCTGCGGAATGGCGCCGCAATTGACGGCAACGAGTTCATGGGCGTTCCGGTCGCTCAGCGTGTGCACCAGGCGCGCGATCACCTCTTTGCCGACACCGGTCTCGCCGCTGATCAGGACCGTCGCCAGCGTGGGCGCGACCAGTTCAGCGACGTCGATCGCGCGCTGCATCGCCGCGCTCTCGGCGACGATCTGCTGGCCACGAGCATCCGTCCGAGGCTGCTCCGCAGAGGTGGTGGCACACCAGGTCTGCGCGGCATGGGCGGTGGCCTGGACGCGGGCTTTGCCGCTCCTGGGTCGACTGACCAGAACCCCTTCCTCGTACCGATACTCGTCGCCTTCGATGTCGGCCGACCGGGTCGGATCGACATGGATGCAGACCTCGCAGTGCGAATCACCGACGGCGATCCGACGGCGCAGGTCCACCTTGGCGTAGCCGAAGTTCCGTGCAGCGATTCCACCGAAAACGCTCGCAGTCATGCGGCACAGCTCCGGGGCATTCTGAACCGTGGTACCGAATGGACAGCGCGAATTGACGACGCGCACCATGCCCGGATCGCCGGACGCCCGCGAGAAGTTGCCGCCGATCTGGTTCTTGATGCCGAGGATAATGTCGGTGTACCCGTCGAAGTCGATCGGGCCATCAAGGCCGAGCTGTTGGCGACAGATCTGCTCGAGGCAGGGCCCCGCCGTCAGCCCCAGCGACTCGACGTAGCCCACGCTGGTCTCACATTCACGGCAACCCATCTGGCCTGCGGTCCGCAGGCTTTGGGTGACAAACATCTGGAGAAAACCGACCGGGCTGAGCGTCGGCGAGTTCTGCTTCGGCACGTTCCTGACCTCGCTTCGAGAAGACCCTCGATCTACAGAACACCTGCCGCATCCGACCCCGTGCAGGCGCGCGGAAAGCCGATCTCAGCTGGTCGTGCAGCCGTTTTCACCGCAGTGTCGACAATAGCGACAGAAGTAGGCGTTCGCGGAATGGGCGGCAACCAGAACCACCCCGCCCGCAACAGTTGCGATGATCTCGGCAGATTCACTCAACAGACCGTCAGGCGTGGTCACCCCCAGTGAAATCAGCACGAAACCCGCGATGGCCGTCGCGACCACTTGCCACCGCCGATGTCGCAGATACCCGGGCCAGAAGGCCAACAGGCCAATGCCAAGGATCGCCAGCGCGAGCAGGGCGTGCGTCGGCTCTTCGAGAGCCCCGAGTACTGGCAGGAAGACCACCAGTGCCGGGGTCACCAAGCAGTGCAACACACACAGCGTGGATGCGCCGATACCGGCCAGGTCCCACGGTCGGCGTTGCAACGTTTCGCTTACGAGTATAGTCACGAACATTCTCCCTCATGGTTTCTGTCGTCGACGGCGAGAGCCGCCATCGGTCAGGGGCAGCAGCGGCAGCCCTTGCCACACTGCGGCAAGGACCGGGCCGCCCGCTCTCGGCCACGTGCCATGGCACCGTGTACAGCCGGCGCGGCCAAAATGACACGCCCGGTTCTCGACCCGCACAGCGGACAAGGCGGGGCGGGCGCCAGGATGGCGTGCGTGGCCTCGAGACGATTCCCGCAGGTTGAACATTGATAGTCGTAGGTCGGCATCAGCAGCCCTCCCACAGGCGGTTCGTCGACCGGACGGCCCGGTCGCGCGAGGCGCCGGGCCGGACAATGGGAACGTGGTTCAGGCCCAGCGTGGCGGCTGTGCGCCCTGGACCCCCATGGTGCCGGTCGAGTACTGGGTGCGCGCCCTTGCCTCCTTGTCGGTGGTGGGTGCGCGCAGCCGCCGGAACTCGGTCTCCCAGACCCAGCCGCTGATCACGATGTCGTCCGGAATCAGCGGATGGTTCTTGAGGTATTCGACCGTTTTCAGACAGGTCTCATCGACGTCGTCCATCATGCCGATCCACTTTCCGAACGCTCCCGGTGCCAGGCTCAGTTCGGGCAGGGACGGGTCGACCGGCACGCTGTCGACATCGATCCCCTTGGCCTGCAGTGCCGCTACAAGGTCATTGCCGTTGGCCGAGAGCATTCCGCACCCCGTGTGCTGCAGGACCACGATCTCCCTGGTGCCGAAGAAATTGATCGTCAGCATCGCGGAGCGGATGGCATCACCGGTCACGATGCCACCGGCGTTGCGAAACAAATGCGCATCTCCGCCACCGACCGGCGTGTCGGCGCGTATTCCCAGCGCCTCGTCGACGGGCAAACGTTCGTCCATGCAGGCAAGCACCCAGAGGCGCCGCATGTTGGGCCCCTCGGCTCCATACTGACGGCGGTTCTCCCACTTGGTGTATTCGTCGACTCGCGCCGTGAGTTGCTCTTTCAATGTCGTCATCAGTGCTTCCTCCCGGGTGAATTCTTCTGCCGCGGTACGCAATCGGTTGCGCCCCGTGCCCAAGGTTCAAGCAATCAGCGCGCCAGGATGGCTTTTTCTGTACAAACAATCAGTTACCATCTTCCACGAAATGGCGGGCAGGGCTCTCGTGTCCCGCCTGTTCGCGGCTGTCCCGATTAAGCCCCGGATTTCCTGAAAGATTTGTCCTCAGAAGCGAGATTTCGCAGTGCGAACCAACGCTTCGCGGCCGCGCCTCCGGCAACGGCACCATCGGGAACCTGCGAGGCCCGTCCGGGAACGCGTTCGACGGCCTCCATGACGCATCCGCTCTCGGCCTGCAGGGGTCAACGCGCGCTACACCTGGTGGTGAACGCTTCCGGTGGGAATGGACCCGATCGCGCGGCGCCTGCACTCGCCCGCAGGCCCAGGGACTGAGCCCAGACGAACTGTGTTCGGCAGGGGAGAGGGAATGGGACCGTCGCTCCTTGCCGTGGCAGCGCGCCGCAGCCGCGCCCCTGGAGGTTCGCGAGCACAGGGTGGCAACGGATCGTTGCGCCTGGACCGCTCTTAAGCCGTCATACAGGGGGAACCCGATCCCCGCTGCCACGAACGGTGTCCCGAGCGAGCCGATGTCCGGACAGAATCCATCGGAGACCCCTTACCAGCACTGGTCGTACTCGTACTCCGGCGCGGGCTGGGCGTAGGGTTTGCCGGCGGAGCATGCCTCGACGTCGATGGCGATCCCGAATCCTCGGACCAACCCGAAGGCCCGTGCGCTTGGGCGATGGGGGCCGGGACGGCGGGTTTGCCCCTGCCGTCTATGAAGACGATACGCCGTAGCGGTCTGCTCTCCGCTGGAAAGGGGGCACTCGGGCGTCCCCGGCGACCGTCCGGTGTGGGTCGGTTCCGCCGCGTCGCGCCCTATCGACTAAACCAGCTCGGAGAGGTCATAGAGACCCCTTCTTGCATCACATAGGTGCCGGCACGCGGATACCAGCGCCCGCGTCGTCATACGGGGCAAGGCGACACGGCGACCACCGAAATTACACGCCTGTCAGCTGTTTGCCTCGGAGTGTGGTCGGCTCTCGGGCACATCTGGCAAGCCCCTGAGGAAGATCACATCGTGGCGGTGGTTGACGTACGCCTCGAACACGAACTCGGGCCAGTAGTCTCGCGCGGGACCCCACTTCATGTGCCGTTCGTAGGCGGCGGTCCGCTTCTCGGCCGTTTCGTGCGGCAACGTCCGCTCAAAGTAGGCCAGCCAGTCGCGCTCGCCCGGGTCGATCAACACGTAGGGAGTCGTGAAGACGACGTGTTCGTCCAAGCCGGCAAACGGGGGCGGGAACACACGCGCATACCAGAGTTCCCCAAACCGTCCCTGATAACCCGACGGACAGATAGCCTTGCAGATGCGGTTGGTCACCAGCTCGCGCAGGAGAATCTTGTCGTTGTCGAGACCCTCGTGGACGTATACCGCCATCCGGGAGTCCTGCATGAGGCCGATCACCCGCAGCAGATCCTCGTGCATGCCGAACATCTTCCCGACCGCCATGGTCGTCGTCCCGAGGGTCTCCCGGCCCAGCCCGATACCGGCGTCGAAGAACGCCCAGCAGGTGAAGAACGAGAGGGTGAGCGGGCTCATCGGTGGGCCGCTCGGCGCGTACTCGTCCTGGGCGTTTTCGAATAGCCGGGCGAAACGGTCCATCTCGGGCAGCATCATGAGTTGTTCTGCCATCACCGAGGTCTGATTCTGGGCGTACACGTAGATCGCGTGGGCAGGATGGTAGTCAGCCAGCGTCTCACGACTCGCGACGGTCTTCTGCAGGGCCTCGGCGTTCTTACTGCCTTCCCTTACGGCACTGAGATCGACGACTTTCGCTCCAGCGTAGCCGCGCATCTTCCTGATGAGCCGGTCGGCGATGGGCCGGCGTGTGGCGGCCTTCTTGGCGGTCGGCTTCATCTTCCTGGTCATGGGCAACGCAGCCAGAGTTCAGTCTTCATCAATTACCCATGCCGAGCGCGCGCGGACGTCGGGCAGGAGGAAACGGATGCCCTGGTTGTCCGACGGGTTCATCCAGAGCAGGCGCTCGAACACCTGCTCGGTCTCTTCCCAGCGCTTGAGCCGCCAAAGGCATAGCCCGTAGCCCTGCATGCAGCGCAGGAAGGGCCGATTGTCGATGAGGCCCCAGGCGAGCACACCGTCGAAGTCCGCGCCCAACGACGCCTCGCCGATGCGAACACCGACCTCGTAGTGGTTGATCGCCCAGTCAGGACTGCTCTGGAAATGCAGGTTGCCCAGATGCGCATGGGCGTCGAGGCAGCGAAGATCCACCTCGAGCAGATGGGCGAGAATGTCCTGCGCTCCGGCCGTGTCGCCCGCCTGCTTCAGGTCATTCGCCGCAAGGATCGGGTCGGAGTCCAAGTCATCCGGATTGCGGCCCGGCAGCACCTGCTCCATCTCAAACATCGGTCGCGGTCCGCGCGCGATGATCGGCTTGGCCCAGTCGTCGATGGGCTGGTCTCCCTCGCCCCAGTACGCTTCGGCTGGGTTCCAGGCTCCGAAGTCGTTCAGCGCAAGGGGAATGAGGCCCAGAGCGGCGGCGTCGATGCGAGCGGAAATGATCTTCCCGGACAGGTACGGGTGGCCGTTGTGGCGCCAGTACTTGTTCGCCTGCACCGTGACGACCTGGCCGGGCACCACCCCGTACAGGGATCCCACGCGCAGGGTGATCACCCGTTCGCTCCCGATAAGCCGGCAGCGCGCAGCCCGCTCTTTCACCGCAACCACGACCAGATCCACGGGCTTCGCGAGGTCGATGTCCTCGTCGCTCGCCTTGTGGCGCCGCACTTTCAACCCTGAGCCGCTTGCTGGCTGCTGGGCCCCGGCTGGCTGCACACCGAGCCAGGCGCAGTACGCAGCAAAATAGGGATAGCCGGCGGCGTCGGGTGCGAGCTGGATATCGGCAAAGGTGACGCGATGCTCGGTGCCGTCCTCGCGAAGGCAGCGGGCAGTCAGACCCCGGCGGGGATTGCCATCGTAGTCGACGGCGATGAGCGAGAGCGGCTCCCCGACGACGTGAACATCCATCGGCAGATTAAGGCCCTCCTCAATGCCTTCACGCAACGCCCATAGCTGCTCATCGTCGCCATGAGCATCGACGAGCATCCCTTCCAGCAGGGTATCTACCTCCGTCACGTCACCGCCCGAGGGGTTGGAGTCGTCGAAAGCGACGCAGAGCGCAAACGAAACGTTACCGTGTTCTTACTCATCGGATGCCACAAGAAAATTGAAGTTTCCGGTGCCGCATACCCGGTCGAGCTGCTTGACGATGCGCGTCGCCTGCGGAACCGACTCGCTCGGCCCACGAATATAGAAGGGCTTCCCATGCTGTCCATAGGCGAACGCTGTCGGGCAGGCTTGGGCATCGACGTCGCAAAAGATTCCCTTCGCGTTCCGATAGTCGGCATGGGGAGAAAACCCCAGCGTATCGGCATAGCGCACGGCGCCCTCGATCAGCTTTCGAACACACGCCGGGTGCAGGCTTTCGAACTCCTGGAGCCCGTTTATTTCGATGAACCTGGACTTCAGCCTGCGTTCGTAGTCGAGCGCGCTCCTGACGTCGAATAACGCGTCTTTCACTCCCAGGCAGAAGACATCGACAAGGAACACGCTGGCTGCGATCATTCCCTCTGGTGTCCGTCGCGCCCAAATGACGGAGCCCAAACCGGTATCGAACAAAGCGTCAGGCACCAGGCATTCGTGCACGGGGAACTGGGCGTAACTCGACGCCACCGGCATCGCGGCTGCAACATCCCCCGCGGGTCGGGCCGTCAGCTTCCGTTTCTTTTTCTTGTTCGCCAGTTTCTTCTGGCGCCGTTGCTCGCTGATCGCCATTCGCTGGACCCGGCGCGCTGCCTATGTGGTTTCCGAGCGGCAGTATCGCCACGGCAGGCGTTACCGGCAAGTCAATAGATCCCCGTACGCTCCCAACCGGTTCGCATCGCAAGCAAGAGTCTTCTCCGAGCCGGCGGGGAGACCTACTGGATAATGGCATGCGGATGGCGGCCACCCGCTCGACAGCCGACCCACATGCGCCCCACGGCACCCGTCCGCTCTGGGTCGACTCAAGACCCTCGCATCACGCGCCTTTCCGCGACCCGGCGCAAAGCTTCGTCCGGCGGCCACCCGACCAACACGCACCCGAATCATTTCGCGATTGAGTAGGTCCCGCTGACGTCGAGGACGATGTCACCATGGGGCGGGAATCCCTGGCCGACAAAGGTGCCACTGCCGGCAATACCCTGATACCGCCCGGTACCGGCCTCGAGTATGAACTCACCGGTCTGGCGTCCCGCCGGGTCGCCGCCACCGGTGAATCGTCCGACCTTGGTGGTGCCATCAGGAAACCGGTAGACCGCGTATCCGCGGTAGTGCGTTTCGGTGCCGCTTCGCTCGAACGTGATCCATGCGTTCGTATGACTTTAGCTGCCTGAAACGGTTGGCGCCGGATGCGCCGAGGGGTGGGGTGTCTCAGGCGGCCTGGGCGGCCGGTGCGGGCCGGACGAGTTCGAGGGGTTTCCCAGCGATGGCAGCCTCGGTCAGACGGCGCACGAAGGCAAGCGGCTCGTGTCCTTGCAGTTCGCCGGTGCGGAACAGGGACAGCAGCAGGGCGTGCGTTTCGGCACCCGCTTCGGAGCGGTTCTGCTGGCAGACCTTGCGGGTGAGCACGGGCTTGCGCATCTCTTGCTCGCCGCGGTTGTTGGTGGGCGGCAGGTCATCATGATCCAGGAAGGTCAGCAGTTCGCCGCGGAAGTTGCCCAGGCGTTTGACCAAGCGCATGGCATCTTTATCCTGGAACGAGGTGGCGATCAGTTCGTCGAGGCGTTGGTGCAGGCGTCGTTTGCGGCGTTGGTAGACGCTCGGTTCCAGTTCGGGGCGGCGCAGCTTCAGCCGGATCGCATCCTGGAACAGGCGTTGGATGCGGCGCCGGGTGTCGCGCCAGGGAATCGAGGTATTGCGTTGATCGACCCGGCGCAGTTCGGCGAACAAGTGGAACAGGCAGCGTTGTTTGGCCCAGGTCTCGACCGCGTTGTAGGCGGCGTAGAAGTCACAGACCAGCAAACCGTCGAAGATTTCGCCCAGAACGGCCAAGACCACCGCGGCATTGCGCCGGCGTTCGATCCGGAAATAGGCCAGGTCTTCGGTGCAGAAGGCCCAGAGCCAGTGGGTGGTGCCGTTGACCCGCCAGCCGGTTTCGTCGGCGTGCAGAACACCGGCCTGGCGGATGGCCTGCTCCAGCTGCACCCCGTAGGGCGCCAGGGTCTCCCCGAGCCGGATCCAGGACTGGGTGAGTCCGCCGGCACTGACGCGCAGCCCGAACAGCTGCTGGAGAATGGTGACCAAGTTGCCCACGCTGATGCCGAGACGGTAATGCAGCCAGGCGCTGTAGATGACGAGGTTCAGGCCGAGCGTCGCGCGCGGCAGCGCCGCAGTGACCGTGGGCGTGACGATCTTGCGGCAGTGACCACACCAGTGGCCGTGGACGGTGTGCGCATGGGTCTTGACGGTTCCCGGTTCCAGATCCTCGATGAGGCGGGTGTGGGAGCGGACGGCGGGCCCGACCGGGTGTCCGCAGTCAGGACAGGTCTCGAGCCGGTGTTCCACCTGCGCGTCGATGGTCTGCGGTACCGGCCGGCAAGCCCCGTGATGACCCGCCTTGCGCCCGGGCTTGCGTCGGCGCCGTGGCGCCGCCGGCTTCTGGAACGAGGCGATCGTCGCCGAGGGTTGCAGCGGGTCTGCGTCGGGGGCCGACTGCCGGTCCCACTGCTCGGCCTTGTGCGCGAGTTCGAGGATCTTGGCCACGGCCACCTCGCGCGGCCCGTCGAGCAGCGCACAGGCCTCCTCGCGGGTCATGGTTCCAGCAGCGCCGGCCGCCAGCGGCGCGTCAGCGGCCGCACCCAGACGTCCTTGGACACGGCATGTGCCCGGTAGGCATTGCCGCGCTTGGCATGGCCCGGGTCTGGCCCAGGCACTGCCAGTTGGCCGCCCGATAGCAGGTGCCGGCAAAGCGCGCCGGATCGACGAAGGTCTCCGCCAGCACGATGCGTTGCCCCACCCGGGCCTGCCACGCGGCGGCAAGCCCGCGCAGCGACTGCCCCAGCACCTTCGAGGCCAGATGCTCTACACGCACCCACGGCAGGATCAGAAAGCGGACGTTGTTCACCACCCCGACCAGACGCTGGCGCCGCAGCTCGGGCGTCCAGCCGATCCAGCGGTCCCGACAATCGACCTTCCAGGCGGCACTGGCCAACCCAGGCAGGCCACCACCTGCCCGTCGAGCCACACCAATTGCTTGAGGTACGCGCCCACTAGCTTGGGACGCCCCAGGTAATGGTGGTGATGAACCAGATAATCCCAGAGGTAGCGCTCAGGTCCCTCAGCCGTGCGGATCTCGAGCACCCCATAGGCATCCACCCGCCCGGCCAGCGGCCGCTCCTCGAACAGCGGCCGTTGCCGATAATCCGGGACCGCGTGATTGTTCTTCTCTTGCAGCCGCGGCGGCAACTGGATGTGCCCGGCCTCTTCCAGGCGCAGCAGCAGATCCCGCGCGGCGTATTCCTTGAGCGCCCCGTTCGCCTGCCGCCAGTCCCACCCCTCACACAGTCGTCGGGCGATCGCGCTGCGACCGCGGGCCGCTCCCTGTGCCGTGGCCGCCTGCGCGATCTGCGCGCGAATCGTCGCGAGATCCTCGGCACGCACATCGCGGCCTCGGTAACGCAGCAGCACCCTGTCGCTCTGTCCCATGGGCACCACACGCTACCAGCAGATGCGCCGTGACGCCAGCCCCCTGTGCCACTTTTTTCAGGCAGCTAAAGTGATACATGCGCTCACCGTCGCGAGGTCACCGTCGTCATAGAACGCGAAGCCACGCTGGCGCATCAGCCCAACGGCATGGCCATCATGCCCTTCGATCGGCTCGAGTGACGCATCAACGGTCACGAAGGCCTCCCGCCAGGCGATTTCCCGTTCTTCGCCTGCGAGGGACAGATGCGCCGGCAGCAACAGGAGCAGAACCGCGACGGCCCGAAGCACACGCGCTCCCAAACACGCGTTCTTGAGCGGATTCATAGTGGCCTCCAACTGTTACCAGTCGATCCCAGCGGGGACGATCAGCGCGGCCGGGGATCTCAACTCGCAGACAACACACCCATTGGTCCGGGCAAAGCGCTGCCCTGCTCTTGCATGGTCGCGGGTCGAACCTCGATCGCCATGTTGCCAAGCCTATCAGGGAACGCGGGGTGAATCGCGACACATCCCGGCGCATTCCTGCGTTGGTGCCTCACCCCCTGCAGGCGACAGCAGATCCTAGATGCGAGGATGTACTTGCCACCTCTGGACCAGATCTTCCTGGAACACCACTTCGCCGCTGGACTACCGTTGGCACAGGTATGCGCCGCTTCCCTGCCCTTCGCGCCCAGGAGCAAGACCGATGAATTCGACCCAACACCCCGCGCTGCCGCGCCCGGAAAAGCTTTGGCTGCATGGCCTGATCATGCTGGTTCTCGTGATGCTGGTGAATCTCGCGCAGACCGTGCTGGGGATCTGCGCAATCCTCCAGTTCCTCTGGATGCTGTTCGCGAAGGAGCGGAACGCCGCTATCGCCCGCTTCGGTCAGGGCATCGCACATTGGCTGGCGGTGACGGCCCGCTTCCTCACCGGCGAGTCCGATGAGCGCCCGTTCCCGTGGACGCAATGGATGCCATCGGACACCGATTGAGGGAAACCGGTCGGCTTGGCGCCTGATTGCCGCCTCCGATCCCTCCTCGGCGACTGCCCGGTTTGGGTCGCCAAGAGACAGCCACTGGCAGGGGTCGGCTCATAGCGGGCAACAACCGCGCGCACGGTTCTGTCCGCAACCTGCTCGAACGCGCCCCCCCGCGGCACTGTGGCGACACCGCGCAGCGCGCCACGAAATCGGTTGCCCGGGACATCGTCGTCTCGCCCGAGACCTGAACCGGGGCCGCGATGTTAGTCGCCGGGCTCGCGATGGCCGGGGCGGCTCCGCCGCAGCTGTGCCCCGCAGGCGCAGTGCGCGGGATTGCCCTGGATCTTACCGGCACTTCCTACCGAAGAACCCGAATCTCGATATCGAGATTGAGCCGGACCCACGCCCGGTCGGCGGTGATCACCGGCAACCCCTTGTCCATCGCCAGCGCCAAACAGGCCCGATCGGCAAGCGACAGCCCATGATTCCGGGTATGGGACCAGAGCCATGCAGCCGTCTCGGCCTGCTGCGGCGTGAAGGGCTCGAAGCTCACCCCCACCTCGGTGAATTCCTGCCGCATCCCTGCGACATCCACGCCCCGTTGTAGCGATTTCTGCAGGACCTCCGACCAATTCACGGCAGAGACGCGGGCGCCCTCCAGAGCTGGAGAGACCTCCTCCCCACCCGGTTCATCATGCAGGAACGCCAGAAGAGCCGAGGCATCGAGAACCGCGCTCACTGCTCCCGGACTTCCCGCGCTGCTTCCGCACGCCGTTCGGCGATCAGTTCCTCCGCCAGTCGAACATCCCCAGGTATGTGCCGAAACCGGTCGCGCAATCTCTTTTCGACGGTCTCTCGACGCTCCAGTACCAGACTTTCACCGACCGTTCGGGCGACCAATCGGTCTCCGGGCTTCAGCTTCAGCGCCTTGCGCAGGCCGGCCGGTATCACGATCCGGCCCTGGGCGCCAACCTGAACCTCGTTCTCAGCGACTGCCATATGCATTCCTTATGTTCCACGCTTGACAAAGTGTGGCACCCTTGCTTTCTAGTGTCCACTCCCAAGCCATCCGGACATGGACGGTGATAACGCGATAGCGAGCATGACTATGACGTCCGTCTAATGTACTGCCGGAAGCTTGGTCGTCTCAGGACTGGCCATTGCCCCCTGGGAAACGCATGCGCGCGAATCCCGTCCGGAGTTTGATCTTGTCCGGTCGCTGACGACTCACGTCCGTCGGACGGCTCAGGGTCGCCACGCGACAGTCGTCATCGTGCCTCGGACATCCGCGCCACGGCCGAGACCAGCACGTCTGCGACGCACCGCGCGTCCCATCATGCGGGGCCTCGGCCGCCATCCGGCGCATGGCGCGGATCATCGGACCGTTGCCGGCGCCCTCCATGTCGCGCGCAACGGCGGCCTGGCGGAGGAAGGCGGCGAACGGATCGGACCCGTCGCGGGGGGGACGAAAAGCGAGACCGTCCGTATTTCCGAATTCCCCCGCGTTGTAGATTGTCCTGCCTTCCTTGATCGTCTCGACGACGGTGAGTTGGTCGAGGGTTTCAGGGTCCATCGCCGTCGGATCCTCCGAGAGAATCACGAGGTCGGCGAGCTTCCCGGGCACCAGCGAACCCTTTTGGTCGGAACTCACGACCCCGCCGCACTCGCCCACTGCTTCGTGCCCGGCCAGGCAAGCGTGTTCACGAACCAACGCCGCGAAACCTGCTCCAATAGAGGTATGAAAAACCGTTACCCTGCGTTGTCGCGCCGCCGCCTGCTGGCAGGACTGTCCCTTGCCCTGCCAGCGTTATGGTTGGGCGGCTGTCGGAGAGAGCCGGTCGGCGCGCAAGACAACCGCCCCTTCGAGCCGCTGGATCTGAGCGACCGGCAATGGCGCGAGATCCTTACCCCGGAGCAATACCGCGTACTGCGCCGCGACGGCACCGAACCGGCCTTCTCCAGCCCGCTGGACAAGGAGTGGCGCGACGGCACCTACGTGTGCGCCGGCTGCAACCTGGCGCTGTTCGCCAGCGCTCACAAGTATGATTCCGGCACCGGCTGGCCGAGTTTCTGGCAGCCGATCAATGACGAGCACCTCGGCACCCAACGTGATTTCAAGCTGATCATTCCGCGCACCGAGTATCACTGCGCGCATTGCGGCGGGCACCAGGGCCATGTCTTCAACGACGGGCCCGATCCGACCGGCCAGCGCTGGTGCAACAACGGCGTGGCGCTGAACTTCGTCCCCAAGGGCAACCCCCTGCCGGAGCTTCGCGAGGCCTGATGGCGCTTGCGCCGGGCGCTCCGGAAAGCGCTGTCGCCTCGACTGAAATTGACACCAACCCACGTCGAGACGCAGTAATGATGCCAACCCTGTTTCATCTCGCAACCGTTCGCTTGGGCCATCGCGTCATTGTCCTGGCCGCCCTCGCCGGCTCACTTCTTCTCGCGGCGTCGCTCGCCGGCGCAGCCAATGACGCCGAGGACAACCTGGCGCGGGCGACGTTTGCCGGCGGCTGCTTCTGGTGCATGGAACCGCCCTACGACGACCTCGGTGGTGTCGTCGAAACCATCTCGGGCTTCAGCGGCGGGCACGTATCGAACCCAGCCTACGAGGACGTGGTCCGAGGCGGCACCGGGCATCGGGAAGTGGTGCAGGTCGTCTTCGATCCCGAGGTCATCGACTACGCCGAGCTGCTGCACGTCTTCTGGCGAAACGTGGACCCGTTCGATGATGGTGGCCAGTTCTGCGACCGCGGCGATGCCTACCGTACCGCCATCTTCGCCCACAGCGATGAGCAGATGAAACAGGCCCGCGGCTCACTCGAAAGATTCGAGCAGTCCGGGCGCTTTGACCAAGCCATCGTTACACCGATTCTCGAGTTCGAGAACTTTTACGCGGCCGAGGACTACCACCAGGGCTACTACCGGAAAAACCCGGTGCGCTACAAGTTCTATCGCTGGCGCTGCGGTCGCGACGATCGCCTTGAAGAAATCTGGGGCGACGAAGCCGGCGGCTGACCCCTACGGCAAGGCTTCCCTGGAGAATACGCCGGCGCATTCGTCAATGTGCTGCGTGGTCGCCTTGACGGGGCGCCCCGGCAATGCGCTCCTCGAGGCGCACTTCGATATCTACCGCAATGCGGAGTATAGGAAGAATGGATCGCCTTTTGGCTCGGCGCAAGTCCGGCCCTGCCAGTCGGTTCTAGCATGCCTTGGCCCGTCCGGTCGGGCGTCGATCTGGTCTGAGACGCCCCACGGAGCGTCGCACCAGGCACGAATCCCGCGAACCCGCGTGTTCGCCGCGCTGTTCTTCGGTGCATGCCGGCACCGTGGCCAGTCGAACCCGTGGCCGCGCCGCCGGCATCGGAGCCTTGAGGTGATCGTTGGGAAACCCGGTCGGCCCAATAGACGGCAGCCAGCAGGGAGGGCGTATCAAAGCGTCCAGCTTCAGGGCTTTCGCATCGAGATGGGTGAAAGATCTCTTCGATCACCGTCAGATCCTCGATGCAGGCAATCATCCGTATGGCTCCACGGCAGGTCCGGCAGGACCGCATATAGATCCAGAGAACTGGTTCCGAACGTCAGATTTACGTCCGACTCCAGCCACTCTCCCATCACCGCTGACTGGCCTGGGTGGACTTCAGCCGCTCACACCGAGCTCCGGGGAGGCCGCTCAGGGTCGGGTAGAGACAGCCAACGGCCCTGAGGAGCAGCGCGTTCCGGATGAGTGAGGGACTCCGACTGAGCGCGTACGTGACGCCCAAAGTGATCTGACCGGTATGCGACGGGCCGACGACGGTGCAGATTGAGAGTTGCGCCCGCAGCATGAGCCATGATTTGCGCCATGCGCACACTGTGCGTAGAGGGTGCATGAAATGCAGGTCGTGTAAGGAGGTTCTTCGTCGTTTCGAGTGGATTTGAGAGCTCGGGATCGGACTCGGGTTACCGACCCACGGCTTAGGCATACGGCGAGCAAACCCGCTGAGGCGGCTGCCGAAATCCGTAACGCACAAGGGGCGGCGCGTGGAGCGCCACCCCTCGAGTGGTCCCCGTCAACTTACCGCAGCTACGGTTCGGGGGGCGCGTCCGCGTTGCTGCTGAACGTGCCGGTGGCCGGGAGTCCCTCCTTGAGTGCCGCTCCGTCGGCCAGCGAGACCATTCCGGACGGGATCATCACCAGGCTGCCGGAACCGTCGTGACCAGAGTCTATGGTGCAGGAGGCGCGACCTTCCCACCCGACCATGCAGAGGCCGGGCCAAGGCGACACTGGTCTACCGCAGGACCCAGAACCTGCGGGCCGTACAACTCCCGATGGGTCACAGAAAGGCTTGAAGATACAGCCCGGTATCTTGGCATCAAGGTGGATGACGCGCTGAAGATGGCAGAACGTACCGAGTGCTGATCTGGCAACACTGGTCCGTGTTTCTCTCGCCAGGGGCGTTGATGCCCCCCGGCCCAGATTCCCCGCGATCCAGGTCCCCGGTTCCTGCGGCAGCAGTTCCCGTCGAGGCGCCTGCAGCCAGGGGCTGCTGTGCCTAAGCCGATGGCCCGTGCGGACCCCTGGGCACTCCGGCTCCAAGCAATGCAGGCTCGAGCAAGTGATGCCGGACGACAACGACCAGGGTACTCGCGGCCACGAACACACTCAGTTCCCGCCCCAGCGGATACCCCGGATCGAAAACGACGAGCAATACCCCGGCTGCACCCACGAAGAATGCCAGCGTGGCCAGGTAGACCCACGGATGGCGCCCCCAGGGAAACCGCTCGGCGATCCGGATCGACAACCATGCGCCCACGAGGCCGAGGCCGCTGCCCAGCACTACGTCGAGCGGCCAATGGGCACCGACAGCGACGCGGCTGATCGCCACCAGTGCCGCGCCCGCCAGCACCATAAGGCGCAGAAGCCCGGAGCGCAGGAAATACATGGCGACACCGGCGACCAGAAACACCGCCAGCGCGTGCCCGGACGGCGGTCCCTGGGAGTGCAGTTCGGGCCCGATCAGTCGGAAGCTGCCGGATTCGAGCAGCGCGGCCGGACGCGGCAGGTCGAGCAGCCCCTTTGGCACGTGGGTAAGGATGCCGGCCACAATCACGCCCAGGAAGAAAACCCAGAGGATCTGCGGGTGACGCCGCGCGACGAACAGCACCAGCACCCCCAGCACCAGTCCATCCCCGGCGCTGCTGAGCAGCCCCCAGAAGGCGTCGGGCAACCACTCCAGCGCCCCGTTCAGGAACAGGAAACCTGCGAAGGGGCCGCCCAGGTACCAGATCACCGCCGCGAGCGCGATGGCCACCGCCCCGCCACCGAGCAACCAGCGGTCTCCGGACGCCGACCGCATGCCGCCTGGTTCGGGCCACAGGCGGTCCAGTTCCCGACGCATGCGCTCGATTCCGCGAACGTCATGCGCCGTCACAGCGCCCTCCTTCCCGAAGCACTTTCAGCAGCACGATCCCGCCCTCGTGATACAGAATGTCCAGCTCACAATCCGGATATGCCGCGGCAATGTCGGCCACCGCGTGCGACCGCGTCACCGCGACCTCGCCGGGTACGGGCATCCGGCGCTCGGTGGCCATGCCACGGTACACGCTGAAGCTCGGCATGTTGATGCTGTAGGCCACCACGTCGGCCTGCAGGTCGCGCGCGATCTCTGCCGCTTCGCGCACTGGACCCTGTTGGATCGCGGCCACCGCGGGAATGAAGGTCGTGGTCAACGCGAGCGCCTGCAGCGCCGCAATCGCAATCAATCGGTGCCATATCTGCAGCTGCCGCACCCAGACGATCGTGAACGCGGCCACCGTGAACGCCAGAATCGACACCAGGTAACGCCCGTCGAGAATCGCCAGCCCGCGCTCGGCGAGTTCCACCTCGTAAGCCCGGTCCAGTTGCCCGGCGGCGAATGCCAGCATCCAGGGCATGGCGAGCATCAGCGCGAACAGCAGGAGTGCGGGCAGGAACGCCAGCCACTGGCTGCGCAGCTGGTCCCGGTGCATCGCGAGCACCAGCAACAGCGGCGTGACTCCATAGAGGATGTAATGCGGTAACTGGGTGCTGGAAAGCGAGAACAGAACGAATACGACGCCGAACCAGATCCAGGCGAGGCGTTCCAGGCCCCGGGGCCGCTGACGCCAGCGGCGCAGCGCCGAGATCATCCAGCCGGCGAACGGGGACAGCACCAGCGGCAGCACCACTAGATAGTAGAACACACTGCCGCCATGGCCCTCGCGGGTCTCGAGGAAGCGCAGCAGATTGTGTTCCACGAAAAAACCGTAGAAGAAGTCGGCACCTTCCTGCGCGAGGATCAGCAGATACCAGGGCAGCGCGACCACCAGGAACACCGCCCACCCGCGCAAGTCGAACGCGGCGCGCAGCCACTCCCGCCACCGACCTTCGGATGCGAAGAATGCCAGGCTCGCCAGCAGCGGGATCACGACTGCGACCGGGCCCTTGGTGAGGAAGCCCAGGCCCATCCAGAGGTAGGCACGCAGCAGGATCGAACGGCGCGGAGCCTCCTGCCAGCGGGCAATCTCCAGGAAGGTCAGCGCCAGCCACAGGTTCAGCCAGGCATCGGCCGTTGCGGCACGGCCGATGACCATGGAACCGGCGGCGAGCGCAATGAGCAGTGCCGCGGCAGCGGCACCCGGCGTGCCGAGCCGGCCCCGGGCAAACGCGAAGACCGCGACGACCCAGATGGAGGCGGCGAGCGCGGACGGCAGGCGGAACGCGAACTCCCGCGCGCCGAACAGCTGCACCGCGAGTGCCTGCATCCAGTAACTGAAGATCGGCTTGTCGTAGCGCGGGCGTCCGTCGAGCCAGGTCGCGAGGTAATTGCCACTCGCCATCATCTCGCGAGTGGCCTGCGCAAAGGCTCCCTCGTCGAGGTCGAACAGCGGCCAGGCCCCGAGGCGAAAAAAGAATGCCAGCAGGATCGCAGCGGCCACCGCCAGCCACCACCCCACCTCGCCGGGCAGGGCCGGCAGCCGCCGGCGCTCAGGCATCGGCCGCACCCGGCGGGCTGCCGCCGCCGCTGGAAGGCCGCTCGCCGTGTTGGCCGGGGGGCTCGCTGCCCGGGGCCAGCAGGTACGACGGGGCACGGGGCGACTCGAAATAGGTTCGCGCCAGCAGCTCGGCAAGAACCCCGGTGGTCAGAAACTGGATACTGAACACCAGTGCCAGCACCCCGAACAGCAGCAGCGGCCGATCACCGATGTCCTGCCCGAAACCGAGCTTCGCGATCAGCAGCCAGGCCATGATCGCAGTGCCGATCACCCCGAAAGCGATGCCGATCGACCCGAAGAAATGGCCGGGACGTGCGCGGTAGCGCAGGAAAAAGAAAACGGCCAGCAGGTCGGGCAGCACGCGGAAGGCGCGCGAGAGCCCGTACTTGGAACGCCCGCCGGTGCGCGGGCGGTGATGGACCGGGGTCTCGCCGATTCGCGACGGCGCAGTCACGCCCGCGATCCAGACCGGAATGAAGCGGTGCATCTCGCCGAACAGGCGGATCCGCCGCAGCACTTCGCCGCGAAAGACCTTCGTGCCACAGCCATAGTCGCGGATACGCACCCCGGTCACCCGACGGATCAGCGCGTTGGCGATCTTCGAGGGCAGCAACCTGAGGAAATACCCATCCTGACGGTTGCGGCGCCAACCCGTCAGCAGGTCCAAGTCGCGTTCCAGCAGTTCGTCCACCATGCGCGGCAGGTCGGCCGGATCGTTTTGCAGATCGCCGTCCAGCATCGCGATCAATTCGCCCCGGCTGGCGTCGATTCCGGCCTGCAGGGCGGCCGTCTGGCCGAAGTTGCGGCGCAGCCGCAACACCCGGATGCGCTCCGGCACTGTTGCCGCCTTGCGTTCCAGCCGCTCCGCGGTACCGTCGTCGCTGCCGTCGTCGACGCACAGCAACTCCCACATACCGCGGTAGTCGCCGAGCACCGTGGTCACTTCTTCCACCAGTTTCTCGGCATTCTCCGCCTCGTTGAAGAACGGCACGATCACGGACAGGAAAGGCGCTGGCGGTGGGACGGGTTCGGACATGCGCAGGGGTTCGGCGTGGAGGAACCGCCGATTATACGCAGCCGACCGCTACAGGGAGGACTCGCTGGGCGACGATCGGACCCCGCGGTGCGGCAACAGCGCGGCCACCGCGCCGAGCAGCACCGACACGCCCAGCAGAAACAGATGCAGCACCACGGCCGCGTGCAGCGCCGCTGCGGCATCCAGCCCGGTAAACGCAAGTGCCGCGGCCACCGCCGCCTCGAAGGTGCCGGCACCGGCCACCCCCTGAATCGGCGACAGGGCCGCGATCTCGGCGGCTCCGATCGCCACCAGCGCTTGCAGCGGTTCGAGGCCGGCGACGGCGCCGGCAATGACTGCCAGCGAAAGCCATTTGGCGCTCCAGGCCGCCAGCGTCAGCAGGTACACCCGCCCCAGCCGGGACGGCAGCAGCCGCAGCGGCCAGCTCACCGCCCTCAGCCAGGCGGCACCGCCAGCCGCCCACGGCAACAGCACCCGGGGCGCGACAGCAAGCCCCGCCCACCCGGCCGCAGCGAGGGCCGCGAGCACCAGCGCCGCCAGCGCGGGGCCGTACAGCAACCATGTCAGGGCCGCGAGCCCCAGCGTCGCCATCGCGACGAGGTCGTGCAGACGGATCGCGACCAGTAGGGCCACGCCACGCCCGAGCGGAACATCGCAATGGCGGCGCATCAGCAGCGGGAGAGCTGCCTCGCCGGCACGGGCCGGCACGAGGTTGATCGCCGCCAGGTGCAATGCGGTGATCCGAAACCAGGATAGCGGCGTGGCCCGGGCCTCGAGCCCGCCGGCCACGGTGGCCAGGCGGATCGCGCGCAGGCTGTAACTCAGCAGCGCAAGCCCGCCCCCCAGCGCCAGCAGCTGCGGCGGCACACCGCGCCAGGCAGCCCAGATCTCGGCCCAGCCCACCAGCCACTGGACCGCCACCACGACGGCCAGCGCGAGCACAACGCCGACCGTCCAGTGCAGCCACCGAAAACGCTGGCGGGTCGGCTCGACCCTAGCGGCGTCTTCTCCAAGCCCAACGGCCGGGGGGCGGAGTGGGTCGGGCGGGTTCCGTGCAGACCTCGCGCCGTTCCCGCGCAGCCCGTCGTCACGGTCCACACCGGAACGAGCCCCCGGAGACGACCCGGGCGACGACCCGGGCGACAGCCATTTCGGTCGCAAACGTCGGACAGGCATCCCCGGCACCCCTACCGCGTTCCGGGCCCATCACCAATGTCTCGGACGCGAAACCACGCGGCGATGCTGGCGCGCCAGCGCCGCGTCGGCAACACCGCATGAGGCACCGTCTGGCTCAGGAACAGCACCATCGTTCCGGCCTCGGGAAGGATATGCTCGACGATCTGGCCCCGGGCATCATGGATCGCCAAAGTGCCTCCCTGTGACCTTCGCCAATGCCGGTTGAGATAGAGCACCGCCGACAGCCGACGCGGATTGTCCTGTTGGAACGCATCCAGGTGGCACTCGTACCCAGTGCCCGGCGGGTACAATGCGAAGTGGGCCTCCACTTCGAACAGCCCCAGCATCAGCGCCCGATTGATACGAATTCGAAGATCCTCGAGGCGTTCGAGAAACTCTCGCTGCGCCGCTGTGGAACCGTCCAGCCAGCGGATCCAGTCGCCCCGGACCGCATCCAGCACGCGACGCTGCCGGCCACGGCCGATCCCGGCGCGGCGCATTCCGACGAGCCCGGCGCGATGGACCTCGTCGCGCAGCGCCGCGACCAGGCCCGGGTCGAAGAATCGCGGCAACACCACCCATCCACGCGATGCCAGGGCATCGCCGGGTTCGGCGTCCGAACGACAGCCCGTCGTTTCCACGCGTAGCGCTCCAGAGGAAGGAAGGTGGCCCGCGACTGCCGCGAAACCCGCAGCCCGTACTATACCGAGGGCGGGGTGCCGCCGGACAGCCATTCGATCTCGTGCTCGCCGGCGACGAGGCCCCCAGCCACCAGCGCTTGCCGGAGTTCCTCGAAGGCCGCCGCGACCGGTGCCGGGGCCCCGCGCACCCCGAGTTCCACACGCGGCACGTCGCCGACGCTGCCCGGCAGGCTGGAAATGCGCAGTTCGGGATACCGCGCCTCGAAGTCGTTCAGCAGCGGCACCAGCCGGCTTTCGGGAATCCCGTGCACCCTTAGCGACCGTTCCACCGGCGCCTGCGCCGGCGCCAGGCGGGCCAGATACTCGGCGAGCACCCAGCGCGCCATCGGCTCGGCCATCACCGGGAAACCGGGCACGCAGAAGTGGCGCTCGCAGTGAAAACCCGGGACACCGTTCACGGGATTCGGGATCAGCCCGCCCCCCCCCCGGCAGATCGGCCATCAACACCCGGTTCGGATAGGCCTCGGCGCCGAACCGCCCCTCGAGCAGCGCGACGAACTCCGGGTGGCGCACCAGCGGGCGTCCCAGTGCCCGGGCCAGACAGGCCCGGGTGCGGTCGTCGGGGGTGGCGCCGATCCCGCCGAAACTGAAGACCCAGGCATCGCGGCGGGTCGTCTCGCGGAAGGTAGCGGTCAGCAGCCCGGCATCGTCGCCGACGATGCGCACCCAGGCGAGTTCCAGACCCCGTTCGGCGAGCGCCGCGATCAGCGCGGCCTGGTGGCGATCCCGGCGCTTGCCGCTCAGCAGTTCGTCGCCAATGATCACTGCCCCGATCTCGGTCTCTGCCATGGGCACGGAAGCCAGCCCTATCGGGGCGCGCCGAGTTCCAGCGCGCGCTGGCGGGCGTCGGCGAGCCGCTCGCGGTCGTTGTCGAGCGTATCGAGCCAGGGCCGGAGGTTGCGCAGGATCAGGTCGGACAGGAAATCCAGGTGGTCCGGCCGGTCGTTGAGGGCCGGGATGTAGGCGAAATGCTCGCCGCCGGCGTCCAGGAAGATCTCCCGGTTTTCGTCGCCGATCTCCTCCAGGGTTTCCAGGCAGTCAGCGGAGAACCCGGGGCAGATCACCTCGACGCTTTTCACCCCTTGCGCCGGAAGCGCCGCCAGGGTCTCGTCGGTGTAGGGGCGCAGCCACTCCTCGCGGCCGAATCGCGACTGGAAGCTGACCTGCCAGCGTCCATCTTCCAGCCCGAGTGCCTGTGCCAGCGCATGGCCGGTGGCATGGCAGAAGCAGTGGTAGGGGTCGCCGGCCAGCAGGTAGCGCCGAGGCACTCCGTGAAACGACATGATCAGCCGTTCCGCGCGGCCGTGCTGGTCCCAGTGCTCCTGCACGCTGGCCGCGAGCGCATTAATGTAACCCGCCTCACGCTCGTAGCCGGAGAGGAAGTGGAGATCCGGGGCCCAGCGCCAGCGCCTCAGCTCCTCCGACACGGCATCGAGCGTCGATGCGGTGGTACTCGCGGAATACTGTGGGTACAGCGGCAGCACCAGCACTTTGCGCACGTTCTCCGCGCGCAGTTCGTTCAACGCGTCCGGTATCGACGGGTTGCCGTAGCGCATGCCCACCGCAACGGGGATCTGCTCCGCCTCCAGCTGCGCAAGGCGCCGGCGAATACCCTCCGCCTGGCGCTGGGCGATCACCAGCAGCGGGGATCCTTCCTGGGTCCATACGGAGGCATACTTTCGGGCGCTGCGCCGAGGCCGGATGTTCAGGATCACGCCATTCAGGATCAGCCACCACAGCGGCCTCGGCACCTCGACCACGCGAGGATCCCAGAGAAACTGTTTCAGATATCGGCGCAGCGCCTTCGGCGTAGGTGCATCGGGAGTGCCCAGATTCGTGACCAGCACACCGACCCGGGCCGGGCTGCCATGCGTGTAGTCGGCTTCACCAAGGTATTTCACGGGTTTCCCTCAAGGGTGGATACCAGGGACGGGGATCGAGCGCGGCTGAAACCTCCGCTCGTCGCGCCGCCGACTCAAGGAAGCGCTTGCCAATTCGTCATCGCGCGGAGCGAAGCGACGCGGGGATCCATAAGACACTGATTTCTTGGGTCCACCTGGATTTCCGCGCTTCGCTCACAATGACGGGGCGCTTTGTTCAGTGTTTCCGTAATCAGCGCTTCCCCGGGATTGCCGCAGGCGGTCACGCAGCGGGCTGCTGCGCGGGAAATGCGCCTGCAGAAAGTCCATCTGGTCGGCGAGCACACGGCGCCCCTTCAGATACACGTACTCCGCGTGCGTGGGCCGGAACGGGATCGCCAGCAGCTGCATCCCCGCCTGCTCCGGGGTCCGTCCGGCCTTGTGGTTGTTGCAGCGCTTGCATGCGGTGACAACGTTGGTCCAGCTATCCTCCCCCTGCTGGCTCAGAGGCGTCACATGATCCCGGGACAGGTCGTGCGCGGGGAAATGGCTACCGCAATACAGGCACATGTGGGCGTCGCGGCGGAACAGCGTGCCGTTGTTCAGGGGCGGTACGTAGCCCTTGTGGAGCGCACGATTGGTTCCATGCGTGGCGACGATGGAGTTGACCTCGACGACCGAGCGACACCCGGTCCGCGCGCTGATCCCGCCACGCACGCGGTACAGCAGGCTGCCGCAGGTGTAGGCCACCTGCCCGCCATGGTAAAGACGGACCGCCTGCTGGTAATCGATCCACTCCAGCGGCATTCCCGAAGCGTCCGTACGCAGAACCTGCTGTTGCAGCGGCACCATGGGGGGCTCCCAAGTCTCGCCTGAACTCGCAGGACAATAAACACGCGCGGGTCGGAATGCAATTTCTGCACCGGTACACGCCACCGGGCTGCTTCCCGGCCGACCGAGACCGGCCTGTCGGCGCGGCAGGCCTTTCGGTCAGGTTTAAGCCAGTGGTCGATTCCGCTACACTCCCCCGTCGCTTTTGCCGTGGCGCACCAACCCGGTGCGACGGCCACATTCAGAGAACGATCCGCCAGAGCGGCCCGCAGCAGCCCGGGCCCGGGGAGAGAGCGCATGCCAGTCAGATTGTCCGTGCCGAAGGAAACCGCGAGCGGCGAGCGTCGGGTAGCCCTGGACCCGGCCGTGGCCGCGCGCCTCGGCAAGATGGGTGTGTCGGTACAGATCGAACGGGGTGCCGGTCTGGCCGCGCGCTTCCCGGATGGCGCCTATTCCGGAGTGGACCTCCTGGACGGCAACGCCGTGTACTCGCAAGCCGATGTCATGGTGCGGGTCGCACCGCCCACGGCCGCCGAGGTGGAGAAGCTCCCGGAGGGCTCAACCCTGGTCGGCCTCTTCCACGCCCATCGCAGCCCCGAAGTGGTGGCCGCGCTGCAGACCCGAAAGATCCTCAGCTTCGCGATGGAACTGATCCCGCGCATCTCGCGCGCGCAGAGCATGGACGCGCTGTCCTCTCAGGCGGCCGTGGCCGGGTACAAGGCGGCGCTGATGGGGGCCGACCTGTCGTGCCGCTTCTTCCCGATGCTGACCACCGCCGCCGGCACCATCCGCCCGTCGAAGGTGGTCGTGATCGGAGCCGGGGTCGCCGGCCTGCAGGCGATCGCCACCGCCCGCCGCCTGGGGGCGATGGTCGAGGCCTACGATGTGCGTTCCGCGACCAAGGAGCAGGTCGAATCGCTCGGCGCCAAGTTCCTGGATCTGGGCGTGAAGGCCGAGGGTGAGGGCGGCTACGCGCGGGAGCTGACCGAGGAAGAGAAAAAACAGCAGCAGCAGGCGCTGGCCGCCTACATCGCGAAGGCCGACGTGCTGATCACGACCGCGGCAATCCCCGGGCGCCCGTCTCCGAAGCTGATCCCGGCGTCGATGGTCGAGGGAATGAAGGCTGGCGCGGTCATCGTCGATCTGGCCGCCGAGGGCGGCGGCAACTGCGAACTGACCCGGCCCGGCGAGACCATCGAACACGGCGACGTGATCATCCACGGACCGTTGAACATCGCCTCGCAGGTCGCGCTGCACGCATCCGAAATGTACGCGAAGAACGTGCTCAATTTCCTGAGCCCGATGCTCAAGGATGGCGAGTTCCACCCCGACTGGGACGACGAGGTCATCGCCAGCAGCTGCCTGACCCGGGACGGCGAGATCGTCCACGCCCCCACCCGCGAAGCGATCCAGGGAGACGCATCATGATCGAGGGTTTTGTCGCGCTGTACATCTTCATGCTCGCGGCCTTCACCGGCTACGAGGTGATCTCCAAGGTGCCGGTGATCCTGCATACACCGCTGATGTCGGGCTCCAACTTCGTCCACGGCATCGTACTCGTCGGCACGATGGTGGCACTGGGACACGCGGCTACCCCGCTGGAGCAGCTCATCGGCTTCGTCGCGGTGATTCTCGCCGCCGGTAACGCGGTCGGCGGCTATGTGGTGACCGAACGCATGCTGGAGATGTTCAAGACCAGCAAGGGAGACAAGTAATGGGCCTGGTCGTCACCATCATCAACGTCGCCTACTTCGTTGCGGCGATCCTGTTCATCGTCGGCCTGAAGCAGATGTCGTCGCCGACCACCGCGCGGCGCGGCATCGTCTGGGCCGGTGCCGGCATGGTCATCGCGACCGTGGTCACCTTCGCCCACCCCGAACTTGAGGGTACGGTCAACTACCTGCTGATCATCCTCGGGATCGCGATCGGCGGCGGCCTGGCGTGGTGGAGCGGCAAGCGGGTCGCGATGACCGACATGCCACAGATGATCGCGCTGTACAACGGCATGGGCGGCGGCGCCGCGGCCGGAATCGGCGCGATCTACCTGCTGCAGGCCGAGCCCGGTGCCTCCGACGTGGTGCTCACGATCGCGGTGCTCGGCTCGCTGATCGGCTCGGTCGCATTCTCCGGCTCGATGGTCGCGTTCGCGAAGCTGCAGGGCCTGATGGACAAGACCGTGCACTTCCCGGCGCAGCAGTGGGTGAACCTCGCGGTGTTCGCGATCACTCTACTGCTGGGGCTGTCGCTCGCGCTCAGCGGCGGCGATGTGAACGGTTTCGTACTGCTGCTGTTCTTCGTGCTCGCGCTCGCCTTCGGCGTGATGATGACGCTGCCGATCGGTGGCGCCGACATGCCGGTGGTGATCTCTCTGTACAACGCATTGACCGGGCTCGCGGTCGGCTTCAAGGGCTTCGTGCTCGACAACCCGGCACTGATGATCGCCGGGGTCGTAGTCGGTGCCGCCGGCACGCTGCTGACCCAGCTGATGGCCAAGGCGATGAACCGCAAGCTCTCGAACGTGCTGTTCAAACAGTTCGGCGGCGGCGGGGGCGGCGAGGCCGAGGCGGTCACCGGCAGCCTGAAGCCGATCGAGGCGCCGGACGCCGGCATCATGATGGCCTTTGCGAGCAAGGTGATCATCGTGCCCGGATACGGCATGGCGGTGGCGCAGGCCCAGCACAAGATCTGGGAGCTGACACAGTTGCTGATCGAGCGTGGGGTCGCGGTGAAATTCGCGATCCACCCGGTCGCGGGCCGCATGCCCGGCCACATGAACGTGCTGCTGGCCGAAGCCGGCGTTCCCTATGACATCATCTACGACCTCGACGAGATCAACAACGAGTTCAAGACTGCCGACGTCGCGATGGTCATCGGTGCGAACGACGTGGTGAACCCGATCGCCCGCACCGACCCGGACAGCCCGATCTACGGGATGCCGATCCTGAACGCTGACCAGGCCAGGAACGTGATCGTGGTCAAGCGGGGACGCGGCGCCGGGTTCTCGGGCATCGAGAACCACCTGTTCTACGCCGACAACACGCGCATGCTCTACGGCGACGGCCAGAAGGTTGCATCGGAACTGATTTCCGCGATCAAGGAGATCAGCTGAATCGGGGACACCCCCGTTGTCGGCTCAGGGCCCGGGCATGTCCCGGGCCTTGCGTTTTCTGGGGACCGGTTGCGGTTATGCACAAGACCGGTGCAACCTGCCGGCGTACCCAGGATAGAGCAGGTTGCTATCGCCACCCCCGATAAACATCCCACAAGTGTCTGTTTTTATTGGACCTAGCGACTCTGGGCATTTTTTAACCAGATTGACACATCCCCTTGCAGAACCTGGGGTTCAGGCCGATACCCCGATTCTTTCCACAAAGTTATCCACAGCTTTCGTGGATAACTCACCTGCCCCCCGGATCCCGTAGACTGCCCTTATGCCGCAGGAAACCTTCGTCCGGGTCGCGATCGACCGCCCACTCGACCGGCTGTTCGACTACCGCTGCCCGCCGGAGCTTCGGCCGCTCCCGGGACAGCGGGTCCGCCTGCCGTTCGGGCGCACCGACACGGTCGGGGTGGTGATGGAATCGGTGGAGACCCCGGCAGTCGCGTCCTCCCGGATCCGGGCCCTAGGCGCCCTGATCGATCCGGATCCCGTGCTGACCGCACCGTTGCTGGAACTGCTGCGCTTCACCGCCCGCTACTATCACCATCCGCTGGGCGAGGTCGTGCTCAACGCGCTGCCGCCGGCACTCCGGCGGGGCGCCCCCCTGCCGGATCCGCGCGTTCCCGAATCTCTTTGGCGTGCCGATATCGACGCAGACCAGCCCCGGCGCATCGGGCCGCGCCAGCAGGCGACGATCGACGCGCTGCGCGAGGCCCGGGCTCCGCTGACCCGCGACGCGCTGAACGATCTCACCGGGCTGGGATTGCGCCGGGCGGAGCTGGAGCGCATGGCCGCTCGCGGGCTTCTTGCGGCGGAGCCCGCAGCCTCGGGAACCCCCGAACCCTCGGAGGACGGCGGCCCGGCAGTGCCCTTGACCCCGGAGCAGCGCGATGCCATCGCCGAGATCATTGGCCAGACGGGCCGGCCCACGGTATTTCTGCTCGACGGTGTGACCGGCAGTGGCAAGACCGAGGTGTACCTGGAAGCCGCCGCCCGGAGCCTCGCCCGGGGCGGACAGGTGCTGATCCTGATTCCCGAGATCGCGTTGACCCCGCAGCTGATCCAGCGTGTCAGCCGGCGCTTTCCGGGACAGGTCGCGGCGCTGCATTCGGGGCTGGCCGCGGGGGAACGCCTGCGCGCCTGGGACGATGCACGGCGCGGCGAACGCCCCCTGCTGCTCGGTACCCGATCGGCGCTGTTCACCCCGCTCCCGCGGCTGGGACTGATCATCGTCGACGAGGAGCACGACCCCGCCTACAAGCAACAGGACGGCCTGCACTACCATGCCCGCGATCTCGCAATCCTGCGTGGGCATATCGAGTCGCTGCCGGTGGTGCTGGGGTCGGCCACGCCGACGCTGGAGACGCTGGAGAAGGCTCGCAGCGGACGCTACCGCCACCTGCGCCTCGGCACGCGTCCCGACGGCTCCCGGCCGCCCGCGGTGAATTGCCTGGACACCCGTGTCCACGCGACCGACGAAGGTCTCAGCGCCCCGATGCTCGACGCCATGCGCAGGACGCTGGCACAGGGGCGCCAGTGCTTCATCCTGCTGAACCGGCGGGGCTTTGCCCGGGTACTCACCTGCGACCACTGCGGCTGGGTGGCCGATTGCCCGCGCTGCGACGCGCATCTCACCGTCCATGCCTCGATCCGGCGTTCGATCTGCCACCTCTGCGGGTTCACCCAGCCGCTGACCGAATCCTGCCCGCAATGCGGGCAGCCGCTGCGCCACCTCGGGGTGGGAACCCAGCGCCTGGAACGGGCTCTGTCCCGGCATTTTCCGGACACGCCGCTGATGCGCCTGGACCGCGACAGCATCCGGCGCCGGGGCGCCCTCGAACGGAGCCTGGAAACGATCCGCGCGATGGACGCGGGGATCGTCGTCGGCACCCAGATCCTCGCGAAGGGCCACGACTTTCCGAGGGTCGGGCTGGTGGGCATCATCGACGTCGACCAGGGCCTGTTCAGTTCGGATCTGCGCGCCGCCGAGCAGACCCTGCAACTCGTGCTACAGGCCGCCGGCCGCGCGGGCCGTGCCGGAGATCCCGGCGAGGTCTTGATCCAGACCGGGCACCCGGAACACCCGCTGATGCGCGCGCTGCGCGCCGGGGACTATGCGGCCATGGTCGGACCGCTGCTCGACGAGAGGCGCCATTCGGGAATGCCGCCGTACGGATACCTGGCGCTGGTCCGGGTCGACGGCCCCGGCCCAGAGGCAACCCAGCGCCAGGCCGAGGAGATGGCGCGCGAGCTGCGCCGCCACGCGCGCGAGGTGCGCGTTCTGGGTCCGGCGCCCGCGCCACGGCACCGGGTGAATCGCCGGTACCGCGAGCAGATTCTGCTGGCGAGTAGCCGCCGGGCCACCTTGCATCACACCCTTGGCGAGACACGGCGCCACTGGGAAGAGCACCCGCCCCCGCGCAACCTGCGCATCAGCATCGACGTCGACCCGATCACCCTCGCCTGAGATCTCGGGATTAACTCTCATGGCGCACGCGGCCACCCCCGATGATGAAAGAGGCGTAGGGCGGAAAAGGCCGAAGGCCGTCATCCGCCATCCGGCGCCCCGGGGATGCTGCGGGCGCCTGGGCACTGGGAACGCCGTGTGGCGGATGACGCTGCGCTATTCCGCCCTACGGGACTAACCTGGTGTTCCGAAAGGCGTGATTATTCGGGAGCCCTGTTGCCTGCGGTGGCCGTGCCCACTCGAGCGGCGCTTGCGGTTAGAATAGCGGGCTATTTGGAACAACCGGTTACCACGGCCTTGAAAGAAACGCTCGTCCAAGCGCTGGAGACGGCGCTCGCACAGCTGGTGCAGGAAGGCACCCTCCCCCCGGACCACGGCGTCGAGGTGCAATTGACCCGCGCCCGCGAGCGCGAGCACGGCGATTTCGCAACCAACCTTGCGATGCAACTGGCGCGGCCCGCCCGCCGCAAGCCGCGCGAGATCGCCGAACGCATCGCGGCGGCGCTGCCCGATGTGGCAGGGCTGGCCGCAGTCGAGGTCGCCGGCCCCGGGTTCATCAACTTCCGGCTCGCCGACGACGCGCGCTTCGCGGTCCTCGCGGCCATCGCCGATGGCGGCGCCGATTACGGCCGATCGAACGTCGGTCAGGGGCAGCGCGTGCAGGTGGAGTTCGTGTCGGCCAACCCGACCGGCCCGCTGCATGTGGGTCACGGTCGCGGCGCGGCCTACGGAGCGACGGTTGCCGACCTGCTCGCGTTCTGCGGTTTCGACGTGACACGCGAATACTACGTGAACGACGCCGGGCGGCAGATGAACATCCTGGCGGCAAGCGTGTGGCTGCGCTACCTCCAGAAACGCGGCGTACAGCTGCCGTTTCCGGCCAACGGCTACCGGGGCGAGTACGTCAACGCGATCGCCGACGACCTCGCGGTGCTGCTGAACGATGCCGGCGTGCATCCTGCCGACGCGGTGCTGCGCGATCTGCCGGCGGACGAACCCGATGGGGGCGACAAGGAGGCCTACATCGATGCCGTGGTCGAACGCGCCCGGGAACTGCTCGGTCCGACGCTGTACCGGCAGTTCTTCGACCATGGTCTGAACGCGATCCTCGACGACATCCGCGACGACCTCGGCGCGTTCGGTGTGCACTATCAGAACTGGTTCTCCGAACGCAGTCTTGCGGATTCCGGAGCCATCGACGCCGCGGTCGCGCTGCTGCAGGAACGTGGTGCGCTCTACGAGGACAACGGCGCGCTCTGGTTCCGCTCCACCGAGTACGGCGACGACAAGGACCGCGTGGTGCGCCGCGAGAACGGCGACTACACCTATTTCGCGTCCGACATCGCCTACCACCGCGACAAGTTCGAGCGCGGCTTCGACCGCATCATCAACGTCTGGGGTGCAGACCATCACGGCTACGTTGCCCGCGTGCGGGCCGCGCTGCGCGCGCTGGGCCTCGACGACGCGCGTCTGGACGTGCTGCTGGTCCAGTTCGCGATCCTGTACCGCGGCACCGAGCGGGTGCAGATGTCGACGCGTTCCGGCAGTTTCGTGACGCTGCGGGAACTGCGCGACGAGGTGGGCTCCGATGCGGCACGCTTTTTCTACGTGCAGCGCCGCTGCGAACAGCACCTGGATTTCGACCTGGAACTGGCGAAGACCCAGTCCAACGACAACCCGATGTACTACATCCAGTACGCCCATGCGCGCATCGCCAGCGTGCAGCGCCAGGCGGCCGAGCGCGGGCTGTCCGCCGCCGCCGCGAACGGCCCCGAAGTGTCCCGCCTGACGCTGGACCCGGAGACGGACCTGCTGACCCGGCTGGACCGCTTTCCCGAACTCGTGGCGACCGCCGCGCTCGCGCACGAACCGCACCAGCTGGCCCAGTACCTTCGCGACCTCGCGGCAGGCTTCCACGCCTATTACAACGCGGTGCCGTTCATGAATGCCGAGGATCAGGAACTGATCGGGGCACGGCTGGCGCTGATCGGCGGCATCCGGCAGGTGCTTGCGAACGGTCTGGGCCTGCTCGGTGTCCGTGCTCCCGAGAGCATGTAGCCCACAGATCGCAGCGCTTGCGCGCCACCCGCTTTCCGGCGCTGCGGGACCGCGGAACGGCCGCGCCGGCAAACTCAAGATCGGTTAGGATTTCAACATGGCCCAGGCACGCAAGGTCCGGCGCAGGCCGGCCCCGCAACACGGCAGCCGTCCGATTCCCGGATGGGTCTGGCTGCTCGCGGGCATGCTGGTCGGTCTGGCCGTCGCGGCGGTGTTCTACCTGCAGGGCGCGGACCGGATGGGGCAGGATCCCGGCTGGCTCACCCAGGGCGAGACGGCCACTCCGGCGCCCCCGGCCCAGGAACCGAGGCCCGAGCCCGTCCCGCAGGATCGCACCCGCTTCCAGTTCTACGAGCTGCTGCCCCAGGATGAGGTACGGGTACCGCCTCCGCCGGCGCCCACGACTCCCCGGGTCGCCACCCCCGAACCGGCTCCGACCCCGGAAAGCCGCTCCGAACCCCAGGGCCGCGTGCTCTTGCAGACCGGCTCGTTCCGGCGGTACGCGCAGGCCGACGAGATGAAAGCGCGGCTGGCGATGATGGGGCTGCAGGCGAACATCCGCGAGGTCCAAGTAAACGGGCAGACGTTCCACCGGGTGTACCTGGGACCGTTCGACAGCGACGCCCAGGTCAACCGCACCCTGGAGCGACTGCGGCGCGAGAACATCGAGGCCCTGCGCCTGCCCGCCTCCGGCTGATGACCACTCCGGCGCCGCCTGCGCCGGTCCGGGAGCTGGAAGCGCGGATCCCGGACCTTCTTCGCCGCGACGAGGCCGCGCTGCGCACGCTGCTGGACCGCGCCACACGGCGCCTCGCGCGCGAGCAACCGGCGGACCGCCTGCTCGCGCAGGCCGCGCGTTACCTCGACGAAGCCCTGCTGCGGGCGGAGGCGTTCCGCGCGACGCTGCCCGAGCCCCGCTACGCGGACGACCTGCCCATTCATGCCGCGCGCGAGCGCATCGTCGCGACGATCCAGAACCACGCGGTCACGGTGCTGTGCGGCGAGACCGGATCCGGCAAGACCACGCAACTGCCGAAGCTCTGCCTGGATGCAGGGCGCGGCCGCCGGGGACGGGTCGGGCACACCCAGCCGCGCAGGATCGCCGCCCGATCGGTGGCGGCGCGCATCGCCGAGGAACTGGGGTCGGAGGTCGGCGCCGCGGTCGGGTACAAGGTGCGCTTCAATGATCAGACGGGCCCCGACACCCACATCAAGCTGATGACCGACGGAATCCTGCTCGCGGAACTGCGCCAGGACCCCGACCTGCTCGGCTACGACACGCTGATCATCGACGAAGCCCACGAACGCAGCCTGAACATCGACTTCCTGCTGGGCTATCTGAAAAGGCTGCTGCCGCGCCGGCCGGATCTGCGCCTGATCATCACCTCGGCGACGCTGGATCCGGAACGGCTGGCCGCTTTCTTCGGCGACGCGCCGATCCTGGAAGTCCCGGGGCGCGCCTGGCCGGTCGAGGTTCGCTACCGCCCGCTGCAGGCACCCGACGACGACCCCTCCCGGGAACCCGCCGCCGGCAGCCGCCCCGAACGCGACCTGTTCGACGGCATCGCCGACGCAGTCGCCGAGTGCTGCCGCGAAGGCCCTGGCGACATCCTGGTGTTCCTGCCCGGCGAGCGCGAAATCCGCGACGCGGCGCTGCGCCTGCGCCGCGAACAGCCGGCGCATACCGAGATCCTGCCGCTGTACGCCCGGCTCTCGGCGGCGGAGCAGAGCCGGGTATTCCGGCCCCACCCCGGCCGGCGCATCGTGCTCGCGACCAACGTCGCGGAAACCGCGCTGACGGTGCCCGGCATCCGCTTCGTGATCGACACCGGGCTGGCGCGGATCTCGCGCTATTCCTGGCGCTCGCGGGTACAGCGGCTGAGCCTGGAGCCGGTCGCACAGGATTCCTGCAACCAGCGCGCCGGCCGCTGCGGACGCCTGGGCCCCGGCATCTGCTACCGGCTGTTCAGCGACGAGGACTACGCGCTGCGGCCCGAACACTCGGACCCGGAGATTCTGCGCTCGAACCTGGCCGCGGTGATCCTGCAGATGGCGGCGCTGGGGCTGGGCGATCCCCGGCACTTCCCGTTCGTCGATCCGCCCGACCCGCGGCTGATCCGCGACGGCTACCGGCTGCTCGAGGAACTGCACGCAGTCGATGGCAAGGGCCGCATCACCGCGCACGGCCGCCGGCTCGCGCATTTTCCGGTCGATCCGCGCTTCGCGGCGATGCTGCTTGCCGGCGGCGAGCGCGGCGTGCTGACCGAGACGCTGACCATCGCGAGCTTTCTGGCACTTCAGGATCCGCGCGAGCGTCCGGCCGAGCACGCTCAGGCCGCCGACGAGGCACAGCGCGTCTTTCGCGTCGAGGGCTCCGATTTCCTGACCATCGTGCAGATCTGGAACGCCTGGCACCGTACCCGCGAGGAGCTCGGCAGCAGTGCGCTGAAACGCTGGTGCCGGGAACACTTCCTGTCCTACCTGCGCATGCGGGAATGGCAGGAACTGCGCGCCCAGCTTGCGACGCTTGCGCGCCAACTCGATCTGCACCGCAACGAACAAGCGGCCGACCCGGAGCCCCTGCACAAGGCGCTGCTCGCGGGCCTGCTGGGGCATGTCGGCCGCAAGACCGAACGCGGCGACTACCTCGGCACGCGCAACCGGCATTTCCAGATCCACCCCGGGTCGGGGCTCGCGAAGAAGCGCCCGGACTGGATCATGGCCGCCGAGATCGCCGAAACCACTCGCGTCTATGCCCGCGAGGTCGCGTCGATCCGTCCCGACTGGATCCTGGAGGTCGGCCCGCATCTGCTGAAGCACCACGTCCACGAGCCGCATTTCCAGGCGCGCGACGGGCGCGTCGGCGCCTGGGACCGGATCACGCTGTACGGGCTGGTGGTCGCGCCGCGCGCACCGGTGAACTTCGCCCGTCACGATCCGCAGGAGGCCCGGCGGCTGTTCATCCAGCACGGGCTGGTCGAGGGCCAGCTGCGCTCGCGCTCGCGCGGACTCGCCGCGAACCGGGCCGCAGTCGCCGAGATTGCCGAACTGGAGGCGCGCGGACGCCGGCGCGATCTGCTCGCCGAGGAAGATCGCCTGCGCGCGTTCTACGACGCCCGCCTGCCCCCCGAAATCGTCGATGGCCCCGGCTTCGAGGCGTGGTGCCGCCGGGCCGAACGGGCAGACCCGGACCTCCTGCGCATCGAGCCCGCGGAACTGATGAACGAGCCCGGGGCCGCGTTGCCCCAAGGCGCCTATCCCGATGCGCTCGAGATCCAGGGCATCCGCCTGCCGCTGGGCTACCGCTTCGAACCCGGCCAGCCGGACGACGGCGTGACCGCGACGGTGCCGATCGCAGCGCTGAACGGCCTGCCCGACTGGCTCGGGGACTGGTTGGTGCCGGGGCTGCTGGAAGAGCGTGTGACCGGGCTGTTACGCAGCCTGCCGAAGGGACTGCGCCGCAATTTCGTTCCGGCCCCGGAATTCGCGCGCGCCGCGCTCGAGCGCATGCCCGCTGCAGAGGGGCCGCTGCTGCCCGCGCTGACCGAAGCGCTGGAAGCGATCACCGGCACCCGCGTGCCCGCTGAAGCCTGGCGTCCGGAGCAGCTGGAACCGCACCTGCAGATGCGCTTTCGCGTGCTCGAACCCGACGGTGCCGAAGCCGCCAGCGGCCGCGACTTGCCGGCGCTGAAGCGCGGCCTCGGCGACAGCGCTGGCGCCCACTTCGACGCCACCCGCCCCGACGACATCGCCCGCGACGGGATCACCATTTGGGATTTCGGGCCATTGCCGGAGTTCGTCGAGTTCGAACACCAGGGCGCACAGCTGCGCGCCTACCCAGCGCTGGTCGATGCCGGCGACAGCGTGTCGCTGCGCCTGGAATCGGATCCCGACAACGCCCGCCGGCTGCACCGCGGCGGGCTGCGCCGGCTGTTCCTGCTCGGGTCGCACCGGATCGTGCGCGACCTGCGCCGGCAGTTGCCCGACATTCAGCGCGCCTGCCTGCACTATGCGGCACTCGGCAACTGCGAGGCCTTGCGCGAGCAGATCCTGGCCGCCGCAGCCGAACGGGTGTTCCTGGCCGAGACCCCGTGGCCGTGCGACGCCGAGGCGTTTCGCGGGCGGCTCGAGGCGGGCCAGCCCCGGCTGAGTGCGATCACCATGGAACTCGCGCAGCTCTCGGCGCGGATCCTCGCCGACTGGCACGACCTGCGCCGCCGGCTTGACGGCGACCTGCCACTGTCGTGGATCGAGGCCGGGCGCGACATCCGCGACCAGCTCGCGCACCTCGTGCCCGCGGATTTCCTGCTGGCCACGCCGCCGGAGGTGCTGCGCGAGCTGCCCCGCTACCTGCAGGCCATCACACGCCGGCTAGAGCGTCTGGAACACACGCCGGACAAGGACCGGCGCCTGCGGGTCGACATCGAACCGATGTGGGACGAAGCCAAGCGCCTGCGCGCCGCCCACCCGGAGGATCCGGCCGTGCTCCGGTTCCGCTACCGGGTCGAGGAGCTGCGGGTCTCGGTGTTCGCGCAGGAACTCGGCACCCTCGAGAAGGTGTCGATCCCGCGCCTCGCCCGGGAACTGGATGAACTGCGCCGGTCCCTCACCGTACCTCCGCCGAACACGCGCCGGGCCCGCGGGCGCTGAGCGCACGCGATGGCTCCCCGCGGCGCCCCGGCACCGGATCGCCGATCACGGCCTTCGGCCACTTTCTCTCACCTGCCACCGGCCATCTCGATGCCACGACAACGTCGGGAAAACCAAGTGTGGCCCTTATCGGGCAGCGCATGACGGCGCTCTTTTGTGAAGGAGTCGGTCTTTCCGTCGGAGCGCTGGCACTATCTTCAAACCGTGCGACGGCGGCCATCCGGTCCGCGTATGCGAGAAGGAGCGAGGATGATGAACCCGAAAATGCTTGCGGGCCTGGCCTTTGCCGGCATCGCGATGTTGCAACTGGCCGCCTGCGGTGGCGGTGGTGGTTCCGAGGGTGGCACCGGGCACCTGAGCGCCAGCATCACCGACGCGGCCGTGGACGATCTGAAGGCCGTGAACCTCCGGGTGATCGCGCTGGAACTGCGTCTGCAGGGAGCCGGCGAGGATGACTGGGTGGTCGTCGACGTCCGCGACGAATTCGGGGCCGCCCTCGAATTCAACCTTCTCGACTACCAGCACGGGGCGACGTTCCCGCTGTTCGAGGACGAGCGCGTGCCGGCGGGTGTGTACGAGCACGCCCGGCTGGTGCTCGAGGCGCCCGCGCGCACCCCGGGCGAGTGCATCGGGCAGGATCCGCTGGCCGGCTCCCACGTGGTCGTGGATCAAACCGGGGCGCTGGTACCGTTGTTCGTTCCGAGCGGTGCGAACACCGGGGTCAAATTGGCCAGTCCGTTCCGCGTCCCGGTGGATGGCTTCGCGGCCGTGGTGATCGATTTCGACCTGCGCCAGGCACTGCATCAGCCCGCCGCCTTCCGGAATTCGTGCTATTTCCTGCGCCCGGCCTTCCGGGTGGAAGCCGTTCAGAACACCGGGCGCATCGCGGGCACGGTGGCCCTGCCGCTGCTCGACGGCAGCAGCGGTCTGTGCAGCGACCATGACCCGATGACCGGCAATGCAGTCTACGTCTACCAAGGCTGGAACCGGGTCCCGGGCGACATCAACGCCGACGAGACCGTGCCGACGGCGGCCCCATTCGCGACCTCCGCGGTGACGTTCGACGCCACCGGCGAGGGTTCCTACACCGTCGCGTTCCTCCCTCCGGGCGACTACACGGTGGCTTTCACCTGCCGGGCCGACGAGGAACGCCTACCCGATCCGGATGCGGCGGATGAAGATGAACGCCTGGCCGTCGACGAACTCGACTTCCAGCAGCCGCAGAACGCGGTGGTCGAGGCGCAGGTCACCACGGTCGTGAACTTCCCGGCCGACTGAACGCGTCCACGCGTCGCAGCCGGGTGCCTTCAGCGGGACGGACCCTGCCGCCCGATGCAGGCGATCTGTCTGCACGGACCTGACCCCGGAACGCGGCTGGTTGCACACGGACGCACGGCTGCTGGCCCCTGCGCGCATGGTCGGGCCCGTATAGAGTGCCTCGCGGCGGATCGGGGCCTGCAGCTTCGCGGTCGGCGCCAGGCCGTTTCAGCCGAGTTCGGCCCTGACGCGGGTCGCGATCTCCTCGACCGACAGATGCGTCACGTCGAGGCGCGGGATACGCTCACGAAACAGGAATTCGTCGATCGCGAGGCACTCGGCACGGCACTGGGCCAGGCTCGCGTAGCGGCTTCCCGGCCGCCGCCCTTCGCGGATGTCAGCCAGCCGCTCGGGGGAGATCACCAACCCCAGCAAGCGGCCACGCAACCCGCGCAGTGAACTGGGCAGCCGGGTGTCCCCGGTCAGGTCCTCGGGGATCAGCGGATAATTGGCCGCGAACATGCCGTAGTTCATCGCGAGATAGAGGCAGGTCGGCGTCTTGCCCGAACGCGACACGCCCATCAGGACCACCTCGGCATGCCCGATGTCGCCGGTGGCAAGGCCGTCGTCATGAGCCAGCGTGAAGTTCAGGGCCTCGATGCGCCGGTCGTAGCGCGCAATGTCGCCGATGCCGTGTGCCCGACCGGAGACCGACTCGGCCTTGCGCCCAAACACCTGCTCGAGCTGGTCGAGATGATCGGAAAAGATGTCCAGTACCGGAATCGGGCACTGCCTGAGCTGCTCGCGCAGCCGCGAATCCGCGAACGTGGCCACGGCCAGGGCAGGCTGGCGCCCTGACCGCATGCGGGCGAACAGTTCGTCGAGCTGTTCCCGGCTGCGCACGAACGGGCGCAAGTGCCAGCCGGGGTGCAGGCCGTCGAACTGGGTGAGCAGCGTTCTGGCCAGCGTCTCCGCGGTAATCCCGGTTCCGTCGGAGAGCAGGTAGATCTGCGGCTGCCCTGCGTCAGCCACTCGCCACGACCTCGACAAGCCGCTCCCAGGTCGGAATCAACGAGTCCGGGTTCAGTGACATGCTCTCGATGCCCTCGGCAACCAGCCACTCGGCCAGGTCCATGTGATCCGACGGGCCCTGGCCGCAGATGCCCACGTACTTGCCCTTTTCGCGCGCGGTGCGGATCGCCATCGACAGCAGTGCCTTCACCGCGTCGTCCCGCTCGTCGAAGCCTGCGGCCACCAGCGCGGAGTCGCGGTCCAGGCCCAGGGTCAACTGGGTCAGGTCGTTGGACCCGATCGAGAAGCCGTCGAACAGATCGAGGAACCGGTTAGCCAGCAGCGCATTGGAGGGGATCTCGCACATCATCACCACCTTGAGCCCGTTCTCGCCGCGCTTTAGCCCTTCCTCTTCCAGTACCGACAGCACACCTTGCGCCTCGTCCAGGGTGCGCACGAAGGGCACCATGACCTGCACGTTGTCGAGCCCCATGTCCTCACGCACGCGCTTCAGCGCGCGGCACTCCATCGAGAACGCGGGCCGGAACGAGTCCGCGAGGTACCGGGACGCGCCCCGGAATCCCAGCATCGGGTTCTCCTCGTCGGGCTCATAGGCGCGGCCGCCGAGCAGGTGCGCATATTCGTTGCTCTTGAAGTCGGACAGCCGGACGATCACCGGCTGCGGCGCGAAGGCCGCGGCGAGCGTACCGATGCCTTCGCTGAGGCGGCGCACGAAGAAATCCTCAGGGCTTTCGAAGCCGGCGATGCGCGTCGCGATCTCGGCCCGAACGTCCTCCGGCACCTTCGGATAGTCGAGCAGCGCCAGCGGGTGAATGCCGATGTGGCTGTTGATGATGAACTCGAGTCGCGCCAGCCCGATGCCGGCGTGGGGAAGGCGCGAGAAAGCGTAGGCACGCCCTGGGTTAGCGACGTTCAGCATCAGTTTTACCGGCAATGGCGGGAGATCGCCGGCCGAGGTTCGCTGTACCTCGAACGGGATCCGCCCGTCGTAGACGTAGCCGTCGTCGCCCTCGGCGCAGGACACAGTGGCCTCGACGCCGTCGGTCAGCACCTCGGTGGCGTCGCCGCAGCCGACCACCGCGGGAATGCCCATCTCGCGGGCGATGATCGCCGCGTGGCAGGTGCGGCCCCCACGGTTGGTCACGATCGCGGAGGCGCGTTTCATGATCGGTTCCCAGTCCGGGTCGGTCATGTCCGCGACCAGGATGTCGCCCCGTTCCACTGCGTGCATCGCGTCGGGGGACTCGACGACGCGAATGCGGCCGGCACCGATGCGGGCACCGATCGCGCGGCCCACCGCCAGCGGCTTTTGGTCGTGCGGCGCGAGACGGTAGCTCTCGCTGACCCCGACCTCGACGCGACTTTCCACCGTCTCGGGCCGGGCCTGCACGATCATCAGTTCCCCGGTCTCGCCGTCCTCGGCCCACTCGATGTCCATCGGACGGCCGTAGTGATCCTCGATCGCCACCGCGTAGCGGCCGAGCGTCTGCGCCTGCTCGTCGGACAGGCAGAAGCGGGTGCGCAGATCCTCGGGTGTATCCTCGACGCGCGTGCCGCCGCTGTCGGTCAGGACCATGCGGATCGCCTTGCTGCCCAGGGTCCGGCCGATGATCGCGTTCTTGCCGGAACGCAGGGCCGGCTTGTACAGCTGGTATTCGTCGGGGTTCACCGAACCCTGCACCACGGTCTCGCCGAGCCCCCAGGCACCGGTGATGAACACCGCGTCGCGGAAGCCGGTCTCGGTATCCAGCGTGAACACCACGCCGCTGCAGCCGATATCCGAGCGCACCATGCGCTGCACGCCGGCCGACAATGCCACCTCGTCGTGCGCGAAGCCCTGGTGCTCGCGGTAGGCGATCGCTCGGTCATTGTAGAGACTCGCGAAAACCTGGCGCAGCGCGCGCAGCACCGCGTCGATGCCGCGGACGTTCAGGTAGGTCTCCTGCTGACCGGCGAACGAGGCCTCGGGCAGATCCTCCGCGGTCGCGGAGGATCGCACCGCCACCGGCACGTCATCGCCGAGACGCGCATAGTGTTCCCGGACCTGGGCCTCCAGTTCCGGCAGCAGCGGCGTCTGCTCGATCCAGTCGCGCACTTCCCGACCCGCGGACTGCAGCGCCTGGATGTCGTCGATGTCCAGGCCGGCGAGACGCTCCTGGATGCGACGATCCAACCCGTTCTGGGCCAGGTGGGCCCGGAAGGCATCCGCGGTGGTCGCGAAGCCCCCGGGAACCTGGACTCCCGCCTCGGCGAGATTGCCCAAGAGTTCGCCCAGCGAGGCGTTCTTGCCGCCCACCTGGGCGACGTCGCCCATGGTCAGTTCGGCGAGGTCGATTACCCAACTCATTTCCTGTCTCCTTGGAGGAAGTTCAATTCGGAAGCGGTGCAACCCGGCCGGCGAGCCCGTTCGAACCGCCTGCCGCGGCCTCTGGGACTTGCACCAGCTGTTCTTCGGTCAACTGTACATATGCCTTGTAGCGGGCACTGATGCGGTCGACGTAGGCCACCGGTTCGCTACCGCGCACGTAGCCGTGGCGAGCCTGCGAGAAGTAGCGGCGCTGCGAAAGCAGCAGCATCGCATTCTCGACGTTGTCGAACCAGCGGTCCCGGTCCCAGCCCTTCTGTGCGGCCAGCCGGCGCGCGTCGATCACATGCCCGAGACCGGCATTGTAGGCGGCCAGCGCGAACCAGACACGGTCGGCGACCGACAGATCGTCGGAAAACCGTTCGCGCATGTTGTGCAGATAGCGTATCCCGCCGCGCACGTTGGCTTGGGGGTCGGTGAGATCTTTCACCCCCAGTTCGGCCGCGGTGCGCGGCATCAGCTGCATCAGCCCCGTGGCCCCGTAGGGCGAGCGGGCCTGCGGGTCGAAACGGCTCTCCTGATACATCTGGGCGACGATCAGCCGCCAGTCGAAATCCAGCGGCTCCGCGTGTTGGCGCACCAGGTCGTCCCAGGGCGAGAGTTGCCCGGTCCCCCGCACGCGCTCGTCCTGGTGGCGCCGAATATTGCGTTCATCCCGGAAATATCGCCGATACAGAATGTTGTAGATCTTGCCACGGTACTCCACCCGGAAGAACTCGTTCAGCGCCTCGTGCAGTGCCTGGTCGGCCAGGCGCACGGCCCAGGCGTGTTCGATCGGTTCTCCGACCGGGAACTGCCGGCGAATGTCGTCGCGCTGCGCCAATTCGACCGCGAGCAGGTGTTCCTCGAGCACCGCGTAATCGAACTCGCCTGCCAACAGACGCAGAACCACCTCTTCTGCATCGCCGACCATGGAGAGCGGCACCAGCGTGAATCCGTGCTGCGCGGACAGCGGACTCAGTTCCTCCCAGAGCTGACTGTCCGCAGCTGCGGCAACGGTGCTGCCGCCCACGGCATCCCAGTCGTCGATTTCACCTACCCCGGCCCGGCTGACCAGGTAGGGCTGGACGAAATGCCAGGGCCGGGTGTAGGAGACCGGACGCACCTCCTCCAGGTCGCTGATCTCGAGGAAACCGCCGGCGATATCGGCCCGCCCGGTCTCCAGCCACTCGAAGACCAGATCCGGCCGGGGCGGCACCACGACCTCGAGGCGCATGCCCTGCTGTTCCGCGAAACGCCTGGCCAGTTCGTACTCGAAACCAACCAGTTCCCCGCGCCAGAGGAAATAGGAGGCCGCGGTATTCGGCAGCAGGATTCGCAGCACCCGGCGTTCCTTCAATTCAGGCAGATCCCCCAGGTACTGTACCTCGCGCGGACGCGTCAGCTGCTCGGTGGTCAGGAAGCGGTTCAGCGCCGCGAGGAGGTCGGGCGTATCTCGGCGCACGGCCCAGGCGATCGCCTGCCGCTCGCCCAGCACGAACGCCCGGCGCAGGTCGTCACGGTACCCGAGATACATCTCCGCGATGTTGCTGTCCCGAACCGTGGCGTCGATATGCCCGGCCGCGATCATGTCGAGCGGCGCCTCGTCGTCGAAGTGATCCGGAGTCGGCAGCAGGTGCAGGTGCAGGTCGGGATGGTCCTCGCGCAACGCGGACAGGGTTTCCCAGAACGAGGTGGCCGGATCGGCCATGATCCGGCGCCCGCTCAGATCGTCGATCGACTCGATGCTTTCGTCGCTGGCCGAGACCAGCACCACCTCGTAAACATGATCGATCGGCAGCGAGAAATCGACGCGCTCCTGGCGGGCCTCGGTCACGGTCAGATTCGCAGCGACCAGATCGGCTCGACCCTGTTCCAGCAGCGGCAGCATCTCGCCGAGCCGGAACACCGGAACCAGCTCCAGATCCAGACCGAGGGACGCGGCAAACGACTCTGCCAGTTCCCTCTGCAGCGCCATCGGCGACCCCTGGCGGGGCAACGACGGCTCTCCGAGCGCGGTTCCAGGGACGACCACCCTCAGGCTGCCGCGCTCGAGCAGCGCATCGAGGTCTCCGGTCTCGATGTCATCGACAGCGGGGGCACCGCAGCCGGCGAGGGGAAGCGCGAGCAGCACGAACGACATCAGCCAGCGTATCAGCATCACATCCACAGGCACGTAGAAAAGGGAAACAGTTCCCTCTTATAGCCGATCTCAGGACCGATGCGGCGGCAGAAAGCGCGAGCACCGGCATCGGTGCCGAAGAAGCGGGAGGATCGCCGGCCGGGTCCGGGAACGAGCCGGGGGCCAATGGAGACCCCCCGGGCCTTGGCGCCACCGCGAGGCACGCCAACGCCCCGCCCGCAACACGGAACGGCCCCACAGCAGCGGATTGATGCGATCCCCCCGCCGATCGCGCGGGTCGGATGGGCTCCGCGACCCGCTCGACTGCAACGCCGGCCTTCGCGGGGGCCCGCATGCGCAGGCTCCGGCCTCGCACGCTGTCAGACATGAGCGTGAACCAGGACCGACCCGCGCGCAACCGCTTGGAACCGCTTCAGGAGGCTCGTTCGGAAACGACCGAGCGCGTGCCCACAGTAGAGCCAAGACGACCGGGGGACAGTGAGGCGACAGGGACAGCGGGCACAGGTGCACCCCTGTCCGTGGGCCGAATCAGAAGAACAGCAGCACGCTCAGCGAGGTCATGATCGGCACACCCGCCACGACGGCCAGGGTGAGTACGCACACCGTGCAGTCTTTCAACCGCTCAGACCGGAACTTCTTCAAGGCTTCTCTCCAATCCAGCCGAACGCCAGCATATGGATTATGATCCCGTGAATCGAGGGTACCGCACCCGCAACCCGATGTCGAACCGGGACACCGCGCATGGTCCGAGGTGCGGATGTTGCGGTGCGGACACCCCAATTGGCACCGAGTCTACTGCCCTTTCGGCCGCGAAAGATGATCCAGATCAACGCCTGCGGCGATCGTTCCCAGCGATCCATCGCACGCGTGGGTGCCCGGCAGCATGCGCCCATCGGGTATATTTACAGCATTTGTGCAGGAATCGGAGTAGACCGGGATGGCATCGACGCAGCCGCTGGAGGCACTGGATACCGCCGAGCGCGTGTGCTCGAAACGCGGTGTACGCCTGACCTCCCTGCGCAGGCGGGTGCTCGAGCAGATCCTGAAGACCGACGGTGTGATCAAGGCCTACGACCTGATTCATGCGCTGAGTTCCGCCGACCGCAGCATCAAGCCCCCGACGGTCTACCGAAGCCTGGCGTTTCTCCTCGAGCAGGGGTTCATCCACCGGATCGAGAGCCTGAACGGTTTCGTCGCCTGCAATCACCCGGGCGAGGCCCACGAAACCCTGCTGATGATCTGCGATGGCTGCGGCGACATCCACGAGATGGAGCCGGAAAACCTGAGGGAGACCCTGGACCACGCCGCCCAGGCACAGGGATTCTCGATTACCGGAAAGGTCGTGGAACTCCACGGGATCTGCCGCAAGTGCCGGGACCGGCCCGCGGCGGGCGATGCCCGATGACGGGGCTGCGACCCGCCGCCGGCCCTGGGCCGGGACCATCCCGCGGGGACGCCGTGCTGACCTCACTGCCACCGGTGCTGCGCGCCGACACTCGGCTGCTGATCCTGGGGAGTTTCCCGGGTGTCGCCTCACTGCAGGCGGGCCAGTACTATGCTCACCCGCGCAACCAGTTCTGGCCGATTCTCGGCGATCTGCTCGGCGAGCCATTGCACGATCGGGACTATTCCGAGCGGATCGGCTACCTGCTCGAGCGCCGGATCGGTCTCTGGGACGTCTACGCCACCTGCGTGCGCCCGGGTAGCCTGGACTCGTCGATACGCGACGCCGTGCCCAACGACCTCGGCACGCTGTTGCGGCAGGCCCCCCGACTGCGCATGATCGTCCACAATGGCGCGGAAAGCGCCCGCCGGATGCGGGAAGTAAAGGCGTTGGGCATCGCTGCCTGGCGCCTGCCATCCACCAGCCCCGCCAATGCACGGCTCGGGTACCACGCCAAGCGCTCCCTGTGGCGCGAGGCGCTGGACGCAGCCGGCGTGCTGCCACGCGGATCCTGACCCGCAAGGCCCCGCCGCGGGTCAGGGCCGGGCGTACACCCGCACGCCGGCCAGCAGGGTACGTCCGGGCGCGGGTTCGAAATAGCGCCCGAAACGTGCATTGATTCGGACATTGTCGATAGTGCGCGCATCGAACACGTTGTTCAGCGCGAGAAAACCCTCCGTGCGCAACGCCCCCCGGTCCCAGTGCCTGCCCGCGCGAAGATTCACTGTCGTCTGCGATCCGACCGTCACGCGGTTCGCGTCGTCGGCGTTGCGGCGCCCGGTGTACAGCGCGTCGACCGCGAAAAAGGCCGGGCCGTCACTCCATGCCGCCTCGAGGAACCACTGCTGCCGGGGCAGCCCCGGCAGCCGATTGCCCCGCTGGTCGGCGCCCGCCGCATCGGTGAACTCGCGATAGCGGAAGTCGTTCAATGCCAGCGCCGAACGCAGCCTCCAGGGCCCCCCGGGCGAATGCCACTCCAGCCCAAGCTCGATCCCGTCACGCGCCGTCCGCCCCGCGTTGCTGAAATAGGTGCGCCCGTCATCCGAGTCCAGTTCGAACGGCACTAACTCGTCCCGCACCCGGGCGCTGTACAGGGTGAGATCGTACGACAGCCGCCCAGCATCACCGCGCAGGCCCAGTTCCACGTTGTGCGCCTGCTGGGGGTCCAGGTCGGGGTTGAAGCCCCCGGTCCCGGCCGGGTTCGCGAACTCGGTGAAAGTGGGCGTCTCGAACGCGGAAGCAGCGTTCGCGAATGCCCGGTGCCCGGGACGCCAGTGCCAGACCAGACCCGCGCTGATGCTGGTCTCGTCGAAGACACGGCTCCCCGAGAGATCCTCACCACCCGCACGCAGGTGATCGTCGATGCCGAAGCGGATCCGGTCGTGGCGCGCTCCCAGGACCAGGTTCCAGTCCGATCCCAGCAAAGTGTCGGTCTGCAGGAACACCCCCCGGGACCGGGCGCGTTCGCGCTGGTCCAGCGCCAGTGGCCCGGTTTCGGGCTGACCCGGGGGCGCGCAGGAAGGCTCGAGCGCGGCATTGATGCAGTGACGGGTGCGGTCGTCACGCTGGCCCTCCAGATCGAAACCGATCAGCGCCCGCGTGGGACCGAGATCCCGCTCGTAGCCGAGGTGAAGCCCCTCGAACCGGCGTTCGTAGGCGACTTGGCTGCTGCCGAAGAACGGCAGCTGCTGGGCGTAATCCCGGCGTGTGACGAATGCACCGAGCCGCAGTTCGCCTGCCCCGGCCCGCTGGCGCCACTGCGCACCCAGCGTGAGTTGTTCGGCGGACTGGCGGCTGTCGAGCACCCGTGCGAGCGGCGCCGCGGTGCGGCGGTCGGCGTCGAGCTCCGATCGGGTCAACGCACCCGGATCCTCGGTCAGCGGGGCATCGAGCACGCGCAGGTGCAGCCGGAGGTCGCCCGCCTCCAGTGACTGCTGCGCGTGCAGCCGCAGCAGCCGCTTCTCCGCGCGCGCCTGTTCGCGGTAGCCGGGATAGCGAAGCTCGTGCGCGGTCAGCGACCAGGAACCGGTTTGCGCCGCGGCCTCGCTGACGCCCTCGATACGCCGGAAGCCGTGGCTTCCGGCCAGCAGGCCCGCGCCATGACCTCGGGGGTCGCTGCCGTCGAGTGTTCCGATCGCGATCACGCCCCCGGTGGCATTGCCGTACAGCGCCGCGTTCGGGCCCCGAAGAACCTCGATGGAGTCGATGTTCAGCAGGTCGATCGCATCCACCTGCGACTGGCCGTCCGGGGTGGTTTCCGGGATTCCGTCCTGCAGCAGCCGCAGGCCGCGGATTCCGAAGGGCGCGCGGGCCCCGAATCCGCGAATGGACAGGCGCACGTCCTGTGCAAAATTGTACCGGTTCTGCGCGAACAGGCCCGGGACACGGTTCAGCGCCTCGTCGAGCTGCAATCCCTGGCGTGCCCGGGTCGCGTCCTCCCGATCGACCCGGTCGACCGCGGCCGGGAGATCGCTCAGCGGCACCTCCAGTCGCGGGGCGGTGACAGTGACCGTGATCGGGTCGAGCGTATGCGGCACTTCGGCCCCGGCCGTGGCACCGGCATGAAGCAGCGCCACCGCGAACGCCGGCCAGCGGGCACAGACGATCGCAAGTTGACCGGGGCAGCGTCGATCCCGGGATCGCGCAGCCATCGGATCACCAGAAATAGGGCATCATCCGTCCCATCCGCCCCATAGTGGAATCGATCGACGTCGTCATGATGTCGATATTGGTGTTGAGCCGCCGCATCTCCTCGGCCATCACGGTCACCCCGGTCATCTTCTGGTCCATCGTGCCCATTGTGGCCGCGATGCGTCCCATGTCGGCCCGCATCTGCCGGATGTCGTCGCCCATCTGCGGCATCACCTCCAGCGCGACACGCGTGTCGTGCAGGACATCCCGGATGTCATGCAGGATCACCGCCAGCAGGTGTCCGGGATCGAACGCATGATCCTCGGCACCGGCGATCTGATCGCGGAGCGACTCGATCCGCGAGCGGAAGCCGGTCGCGGGCTGCTCGACCGGATCCTCGAGCGGCGCCACCCGTGGCGGCGGCGCGATCGCCTCTGGGACCGGATGCGGCGCCGGCGTCGGCGCCACATGCGGCCACCCGAGCTGGGCCTGGGCCGGCCCAGCGCTGAACAGCTGCACCAGGGCATAGAATCCCAGCACCAGGGTCATTGCGAACAGCAGGGCAGTCCAGCGGAACAGCCGCTCCAGGCGCTGAAGCCGGCGTTCGCCGGACAGTGCGATGCGGGTCAGATCCTCGATGGCTCTGTGCCGGTCACCCGGATCTTCACGGGCAGCGTTCGTCATCATGGGTTCTCCGGGCAAGACTCGGGCTCGAGCCGTTCGTGCGCCGTCGCTGCGCTCCAGTCTACCGACGGGCTCTGCCGCGTTGCCATCATGCGCCCCGGCGCGGCGGGCGTCCGCCCCGCGCGGCAGGAAGGCGGGCCGTGATCGGGTTCAGCCGCACTTGCTCTCGCCGCAATTCAGGCAGGTCATGCAGTTGTCGATCGAGACCACCGCGCGGGTGTTGCACTTGCTGCAGAGCTGCGCCCCGGGCGGGAACGGATCACCGGGATCGGTCTCGGTGTAGGCAAGATTGCGACTGGCCTCGAACTGGGCGCGCTTCTCCTCGAGATGCTGACGCTGGTGTTCATCAAGGCCGTCGTCCTGGATCAGGCCGATCATGCGCAGGTGCCCCTCGATGGCATCGCCGATCTCGGCTACCAGCGAAGGCATGTACCTGCCCCCCTTCTTGAAATAGCCGCCGCGCGGATCGAAGACCGAACGCAGCTCCTCGACCAGGAAGGTCACGTCCCCGCCCTTGCGGAATACCGCCGAGATGATACGGGTGAGCGCGACGATCCACTGGAAGTGGTCCATGTTCTTCGAGTTGATGAAAATCTCGAAAGGCCGGCGCAGCTCATGCTCGGTACCCGGATTCAGCACGATGTCGTTGATGGTCACATACAGCGCGTGCTCGGACAGCGGCGTCTTGATCTTGTAGGTGGATCCCATCAGCACTTCGGGCCGCTCGAGCTTCTCGTGCATCTGGACGACCTTGCTTGCCGGGGCCGCAGGTGCGGGTTCCGACTGCTCACCCTGCGGTTCCTCGCGCGCAACCTCGTAGCCCACGATCTTCCTGTCGATCCGGATCGCCATCGTCTCGCCCCGCGTCAGAACTTGCCGTAATACCCTTCCTTCAGGGCATCGTAGAGGTTCGCAGCGGTATGAACCTCGCCGTCGTATTCGATCTCGTCGTTGCCCTTCGCCTCGATGCACGTCCCGTCCTCGAGCATGAAACGGTAGGTGGTCGTCGCGAGATCCTTCTCCTTCACCAGCACGCCCTGGAAGGCCTCAGGGTTGAAACGGAAGGTGGTGCAGCCCTTGAGGCCCTGCTGCCATGCATAGAGGTAGATGTCCTTGAAAGCGTCGAACGGGAAGTCGGTGGGTACGTTGGCGGTCTTGGAGATGGACGAATCGATCCATCGCTGTGCCGCCGCCTGAACGTCGACGTGTTGCTTCGGCGCGATGTCGTCGGCGGTCACGAAGTAGTCCGGAAGGCGCTCATCCTCGGACTCGGGGCCGGGCATCGCGCGCGGGTTTACCCGCTCGCGGTAGGCCAGCAGTTCGAACGAAAACACATCCATCTTCTCCTTGGACTTCTTTCCCGAGCGGATCACGTTGCGCGCATAGTGGTGCGCGAAACTCGGCTCGATGCCATTGCTCGCGTTGTTCGCGAGCGACAGCGAGATGGTGCCGGTCGGCGCGATCGAACTGTGATGGGTGAAGCGGCAGCCTTCATCCGCGAGCTGCTCGACCAGTTCGGGGTCGACCTCGGCGATCTTCTGCATATAGCGGCTGTACCGCGCATGCAGAATCCGTCCAGGCAGCCGGTCGCCTACCTTCACCCCGTCTCGCGCCATTTCCGGGCGCAGGCGCAGCATCTTTTCGGTCACCGTGAACGTCTCGTCCATGATCGGCGCCGGACCCTTCTCGCGCGCGAGTTCGAGCCCGGCGCGCCAGCCGGCAAGCGCCATCTCCCGGGTCACGCGCTCGGTGAATTCCAGGGAGTCGTCGTCGCCATATTTCATCCCCAGCATTGTCAGCGCCGAGCCGAGCCCGAGGTAGCCCATCCCGTGGCGGCGCTTGCGCAGAATCTCGTCGCGCTGCTCGGCTAGCGGCAACCCATTGACTTCGACCACGTTGTCCAGCATACGCGTGAACACCGAGACGGTTTCGCCAAAGGCGTCCCAGTCGAGACGGGCCTTGTCGGTGAAGGGATCGACGACAAACCTGGTGAGGTTGATCGAGCCCAGCAGGCAGGCACCGTAGGGGGGGAGTCCTTGTTCGCCACAGTTGTGGGCGTGCAAACCGCCGGCATCGAAGGTGTTGATGCCGGGCACCTGTACGTCGTACACATCGTCGACCCCGGCAGGGACGACCGCCTCGACCCGTGCGGTGAAGCGCTCTCGGTTGAGCTTGCCCCGGTGGCGACCCAGCAAACCGCGCAGGCGGGCGGCCTTGTCGCTGTCGGCGAAGCCGATCTGGACGTCGAACTGCTGCAGGTTTTCCCCGCTGATGACCAGCTCATGCTGTGGCCGAACAGCATATTCGGCTTGCCCATCCCTGCCATCGGGCAACAGGGAGGTGTTGCCCGCGCGGCGGTCGCGATGGAGAGTGGAGGCGATCCCCAGGCGCAGCAACATGCGCTGAGTGGCTTCGAGGATGGCGACGTCCGATTGGGCCAGGCGTACCGACAAACCCTTTCGCTGACTGCTCTGTACCGAGCCGTCGGCATCGAACAGGCCGCGCAGGAAGCCGCGACAGAACGCGCTGGACTCGGCCTCGATGACCGGGGTGATCGCCTTGTTGCGGTGCTGCATGCCAAGTTCAAGGGCCAGATCGCGGATCGCGGCGGTGGACAGACGCAACTCGTTGCGCCCGACCGCTGGGTACCAGCCCTGGAAGTCCGCCCGGTGTGGCAGTTGTCTGGCCGCGGCCAGCGCCTCGGCCATCACCGCCTGAATGCCACCGGAGAGGCTGGCATCGGCACTATCGGCAACCGCCGCAGGCCGCCATACCGACAGCACCGCTTCGTTCCGCTTGAGGGTACCATCGCCCAGCAAAAGGCCTATCAGATAGCCCTCGTTGCGACCATGTTTGCCACTCCACTCGCTGTTGGCCCGATGGTCGTTGAGCAATACCCGATCCCCAGCGCGCAACTGACCTGCCTCGCACCATTCGGTCTCGGCGCGGTAACGGGTAAAGGCAGTGACACGGCGCACCCGGTGATCGCTGGTAAGGCGCAGACGATAGCCCTCGCGGGTTTGGAGCTCGACCACCGGCTTGGTCGCAGTCTTGAAAAAGCCCTCGTGCCCGCTGGTGTGATCCTGGCCATCGACACGGGCGAGAAAGGGCTGGCCGATCAACTCGCTGACCTGACGCGGACCGCCGGCGGTCTGCACCCAGGTGTCGGCGGTGACACATGGGTTAGTGGCCCGGATCTCCTCGCACCACCAGTTGTTGTTCATCTCGTTGACCTTGTCGACCAGGATGAATCCCGGCTCGGCGAAGTCATAGGTGGAACTCATGATCACGTCCCAGAGCCGGCGGGCAGGGATCGTGCGGTAGATGCGGCAGGCGACCTGCCCCGCCGCGTTGGTGATGTAGCCCTCGGTAACCGGCCAGTCACGCCACAGAACCTGTTCCGGATCGTCGAGGTCGACGACACCCTGCGCCGCCTCGACGTCGGTGAGCGGAAAGGCCAGCGGCCAGCGGGCGTCGTTTTGCACCGCAGCGATGAAATCGGCAGTGATCAGCAGCGAGAGGTTGAACTGGCGCAATGCCCCGGGGGCGCGCTTCGCACGGATGAACTCGAGTACGTCCGGATGCCCGATATCGAAGGTCGCCATCTGCGCCCCGCGGCGCCCGCCGGCCGAGGAGATCGTGAAGCACATCTTATCGTAGATGTCCATGAACGACAGCGGCCCGGAGGTATAGGCGCCGGCCCCCGACACGTACGCACCCCGAGGGCGCAAGGTGCTGAATTCATAGCCAATGCCGCATCCGGCCTTCAATGTCATCCCGGCCTCGTGCAGCTTGCTCAGGATGTCGTCCATCGAGTCGCCGATGGTGCCCGAGACCGTACAGTTGATGGTCGACGTCGCCGGCTTGTGCTCTTGCGCACCGGCATTGGCCATGATCCGCCCGGCCGGGATCGCCCCCTGACGTAGTGCCCAGAGGAAACGCTCGTGCCAGTGTTCGCGCAACTGCGGGGTTGCCTCGAGGTCGGCCAGCGCCCGCGCCACGCGCTTCCAGGTACCGTCGATGTCGCGGTCCAGGATGGCGCCGTCCTGGCCCTTCAGGCGGTATTTCTGATCCCATATCTCGATGGATGCGGGCTGCATCGGAACCTCCGGGGCCAGGGACGGAGTGGTCTGCAGTGGGCGGCTACCTTGCATGCGGGGTGCACTCCTCCGCCTTCCACAATCGGTGGTGGAACCAGTTGGTCCGAGCACTACATATTGTAGGGCCATAGAAACAAGACTAGACCTCCACTCCGGCCCGGTCAATGCTGCCCTGCCCCGTGCAGGTCTGCACGCCGGCCAGGCACGGCCACCCCCCAGGGGCCGGCTACCCAAACCCGCGCGGGCCTTTGTCGCCCGCGGCGGGTTCCGGCACGTGTGGCCACCTACAGGCTCATTTCGAGCTCGATCTCCACGGCCTCCGCGCCTGCCCGGGCGCAGGCCTCATCCTGTATTCCCGTGCTCGCCCCACTGACGCCGATCGCACCGTAATAGACGCCTCCGGCCTCGATCGGCACGCCACCGGCTCCCAGAAACAGCCCGGGAACATGCGCCAGCGGGCTGTCAGGGCCATCCTCTTCGAGGGCTGAAGTGGCAACGCTCATTTCGTTGGCGGTATAGGCTTTCATGCGGCTGACAGCCAGGGTCAGGTGGGGTGCAACGACATCGCGCAGCACGACCTGTTCGGTCCCCCGGCGGTCGACCACGGTCACGCCGACCTGGATTCCCTCGGCACGGCAGGCCGCCATCGCCGCCCGCGCGGCGGTCAGCGCCGTCTCCATGTGCATCTGGCGCACGTTGATCGCAAGCGGGAACTCTTCCTCGGCGGTCACCGGGGCCATCGGGAACAGTGCCGTGACGGCTCCCAACAACACGAAACCACGCAGAATCTGCATATCGCCTCCTGTCCGGGTAGATGCGGGTCTTGATCGGAGGCGCCGCGAATCCGGCACCCCCTGAACAATCAGGACGCAGGGATGCGGCAGTTCCTTCCGCTGGATGCGCCGATGGCCCGGACCGGCCCAGAGCCACACCGTTTTGCTCGAGCCCACCCGGGACCGCATCGGTGCCGGTCAGCGCTCGGGAGCCGCAAACGCGTGCCGCGTTGAACAGGCCGATCCCGAAACCGAACGACCGGGCCACCGGATCCCGAGCCGGGGCCTCGGTGCCGGCTCCCATGCCGGGCACCTTCAGGACCACCAAGACCACCGCAGCAGCCTACGGATTTCCGCGGGCGCTCAGCCGCTCGGACCTTTCGCCGCCGTTTCGAGCGCGGACAGTTCGAGTGCGTCGAACCCCTGCAGCAGCGGCAGCAGGCGGTGCGCGATCCGGCCGGCCCCACCGGGGGTTTCGGACTCGATGTTCAGCGCCAGCACCGGATCGTGCAACGAGAGGCGCAGCAGGAACCAGCCCCGCTCGCCGGCACCCCGGCAAGCGACCCGCACACCCTCGTAGTTGTCAGGCACCACCTTCCAGTCGGGCTCGACGCCGGCCCGGGCGCGCAGCGCGTCGATCACCTGGTTGCCGCTGGTGCGAAAATCACGGTCGTCGTTCCCGATCCGGATCTCGGCGCTCTCTGCCGGTTCACGCAGTGTTGCGATCAGCGTGCCCAGGCTTCGGCCTTCGCGCCGGGCCCGGGCCAGTTCGATCAGCAGCATCGCCATCAGGTAGGCGCCATCATCGAGAAAATGATTCTCCTTCAATGCCGCATGGCCGGAGGTTTCGATTGCGAGCCAGCACTCCTGCCCCGCGGCATTCAACCGCAGCGCCTCGTTGATCACGTTGCGGTAGCCGCGCTTGAACCGGCGATGCACGCCCCCGAGATCGCGCTCGATGAAGTCGGTCAGCCCGTCCGACGTGATCGAATCGGTCACCACGGTGGAACCCGGATGTTCGCGCAGCACCATCGCCGCGGCGAGGGCGACCAGCCGGTTCCGGTTGATCGCGCGGCCGTCGGAATCCACCGCGGCCGCACGATCGACGTCGGGATCGAACACGATTCCGAAATCCACGCGCTGCGCCGTCACCGCCTGGGTGAGAGCGGCCATCGCATCCGGATGTTCAGGGTTCGGGACATGGTTCGGGAAGGTGCCGTCGGGTTCCAGGTACTGGCTGCCGGTGGTGTCCGCGCCCAGCGGCTGCAGCACGCGGTCCACGAAGAAACCCGCCGCGCCGTTCCCGGCGTCCACCACGATGCGCAGGCCCTGCAACGGCCGCTCGGGGTGCTCCGGATGGGCCACCCCGTTCCGGATCCGCTCGACCAGCTGGCGCGCGTACACCGTCATGAAATCGACCGGCATGATCGCTCCCGTGCCGGGTGCCGACAGGAAGTCGCCGGACTCCGCCAGTTCCAGCAGCACGCTGACATCGTCCCGGTTCAGGCCGCCTTGGCGTGTAAAGAACTTGCAGCCGTTGCGGTCCGGAGGGAGATGGCTCGCAGTCAGCATCACGGCCCCGTCGCAGGCATAGCCGGGCGTCACGGTGCTCATGAACATCGCAGGTGTCGAGGCCAACCCCAGGTCGAATACCCGCAACCCGTCACGGGCCAGCCCCTGCATCAGCGACGACATCAGGTCCGGGCCCGTCAGGCGGCTGTCCCGACCGACCGCGACGGTCAGCCCCTCGGGCGCCCGCTCGAGCGAGCGGGCGAGCCAGGCGGCGAATGCCCTGCCCAGCCGATGCGCCACCTCGGGGGTCAGTTCCGCGCGCGGGCCCATCGCGATGCCGCGGATATCCGAACCGTTCTGCAGCGCCTTCCAGTCCATGATCGTGATCAGCCGACCATCGGGCCCCACCCGCGGTATCGGGTTTCCCGCAGCCACGTTGCCGCGGTCCCTGCCGATCGGACACTCGCAACCACGACGGCTCTCCCGGCCTCGTACCCGTTCACGCCGTCTGCCTCCAACCCGTCGCTCCCTCCAGCCGACGCTGTGCCGCAGTGTAGAGCTTGCCGAGAACACGCGACGCACGAACCACCCGGAGGGCACGCGCGAGGTCCATGTAATAGGCGGCCCGCGTGCCACGGTAGTCGACGGTCTCGCCGATTCGGGTGAAACGGAAGCCGCTGAGCTTCAGCAATCGCGCGAGGCGTGGCTCCATCATCGCGAAACCGTGCTCCTTGCCCTGCGCCCCGCCGACGATCAGGACCGCCATGAACAGGCAGATCGTGACCAGGGGAAAAGTCCGGGTCTGGTCGGGAGCAAAGCTGAACGACGCCAGGTTGCCGAGCGGGGTGCTCAACTCGCCGACCCGCCGACGGAAGGTCGAATGAACCGCCAGGCGGGAGATCTCGCAGATCGTGCCACGGTCCATCAGATCCGGGCGAAGTTCCGAGTGGAAGAGGCTGTCGCCGAACTTGCTTTCCAGCGGCAGGCGACTCGAGGGCTCCCCCGGGTCGCAGCCGATCAGCCGGACACAGCCTGCGGCATGCTCGGTAGGCCGGTGGCGGATCATGCAATGCCAGGACCGTGCATCATATTCGTCGGTTTCCATTCCCCCGGGACAATCCTCCTCGCGTTCGAAATGGAATTCCCGGCAGTAGACCTCGTATCGGATCCGGAAGATCTCGTTCATTTCCTCGGACCCCTCGGCGGGCACCACCAGATCGAAGTATTTACCGAAAGTCTGGACCAGGGATACATCGTTCACGCCACCCCCTTTGCGTCGCTGGTCATCCGCGCGCCGAACAACACATATGGGCCTGCGTGACGTGAGCCGACGAATTGCCCGGGCCGCTGCCAAATCCGTGGAGCCCCCCGCCCGACATCACTTCCGGCATGACCCTCCGCATCTCCCCGCGTCGATCGATGCACCTCGAATGCGCTTCAACCTCTGTTCCTGCAAGCGCGCTCTTGCAAGCCTGGCGAACCCCGGCCGCCCTATTGAATGCACGGTCCAGAGGGCTTCGCCATTGCAAACAATACACGGCCCCGCACCCGATCCATTGCAATGGCAGCTTGCCACATCAGGGCACGATGGGGAATAGTCGGTCTGCTGGAACGTCCCACGCGATCGATCGCATTCATTGACAAGGAGAGGAGCTTGCAGGCGCCGGCTGATCCGGTACCGCGAGTAATGGGCCTGCCCCCGGGGAAGCCGCGGCCGACGCCGGCGGTGATTTTCGGTCGCGGGGCAATGAATCGAACAGGCATTCTTCCGGACACAATCTTTGCAGCCCCTGCCATACGGCCCTATAGTCCATGAAGTACGATATCGGGACATGCGGCTTGTCGAATTCAGCGTTGCCAGTGCCGCTGCACCAGGGAGTGAACACCCGATCAGCGAGGGGCTCATGGGCGCTGCACGGAGCCGGTCCGGTCGCATCCCGTTCGGGATGGCCGTGGCCGATGCCACGACGGCCGGGGGACGAATGCTGGCGACGATCCTGGCAGGCGTGATCCTCGTGCTCCTGATGCCCGCGGCGTCTGCGTCCGACGACGTGCTGGTGGTAGGGCATGCCGACCTGTCGGCCGAAACACTGGCGGCGCATTCGGTTCGAGCCATTTTCGCAATGCGCCAACGCAGCTGGCCGGATGGGCAGGCCGCGCGGGTATTCGTTCTCCCGGATGATCACCCGGTGCACGTCCAGTTCACGAAGGTGGTGCTGGGTGCCTTCCCGCACCAGCTTCGGCTGGCCTGGGACCGCCAGATCTTTTCCGGGTCCGGCCAGGCGCCGCAACGGGTCAACAGCGAAACCGAAATGGTGGAACGGGTGGCCTCGACACCGGGCGCCGTCGGCTACGCGACAAGGGAGGCAATCAATGCGCGCGTTCGAATCATCCCGGTGGAGTAAGGCAGCCGCCTTCGCCGGGATCCTGCTGCTCCCGCCGCTGCAGGCCGGGGCCGGCGAGAGCGCCCCCCGTCCAACGAATCTGCAGTTGCACGGGTTCGCGACCCAAGGCGTCGTGGTGACCGACCAGAACAATTTCTTCGGGCCCAGCAGCGATCGCCCGAGCCTGCAGTTCATCGAACTGGGGCTCAATGCCTCGGTACGTCCACGGCCGGATACGCTGATCGCCGGCCAGGTGATCAGCCGCCGCGCCGGCGGAGAACGCAGTGATGCCCAGCCGGCCATCGACTACCTGCTGGTCGACCGTCAGATGCACGCGGGACCCGACGGCCACTGGGGCATCCGGGTCGGACGCGCGAAGAACCCCTTCGGCCTGTTCAACGAGACCCGGGATGTCGCATTCACCCGGCCGGGAATCCTGCTTCCGCAGTCCATCTATTTCGACCGCACCCGGTCGCTGGCGCTGTCGAGTGATGGCGTCGCGGTCTACGCGGACCGCAACCTCCCGGCGGGCGATGTGCGCCTGCGCCTCGGGATCGGCAGGCCGCAGACCGGGGAAGACCTGGAGTGGGTCGCGATGGGCAGCAAACAACCGGGATCGTTCCGGGGCAAGACGTCGGTGATCGGCCAGGCCCTGTACGAACATGACGGAGGCCGCATCATCGCGGCGCTCAGCGCTGCGGACACCGGTGCCCGGTTCCGTTCGCCCCCCGACGGGCCCGGCAATGTGGAGTTCAGCTTTACACCCTGGATCCTTTCGCTGCAATACAACGCGGAGCAGTGGAGTCTCACCGGCGAGTATGCCCGCCGTCCTTCGAGCCTGGCCGGCTTCAACCCCCCGTTCATGGATTTCGACGTAACCGGCGAAAGCGCTTACCTGGAGTACTCCCGCCGCCTGAACCACGAGTGGACATGGAGATTGCGTTACGACGTCCTCTATACCGATCACAACGACCGGTCCGGCCAGCGGTTCGCGCAGGCCACCGGACTGCCCGCACACACGCGCTTCGCCAAGGACTGGAGCGTCGGCCTGCAGTGGCAGGTCAACCCAAATCTGATGCTCGCGGCCGAGTACCACCGGGTGGATGGCACCGGCTGGCTGCCCGGCCCGGACAACCCCGACCCCACCGCGACCTCGCGGCGCTGGGACATGCTGCTGGGCCAGGCCTCCCTGCGCTTCTGATCCGCGATCACGATGCCCGGTCCTGTACATCCTTCGACGAGGCCGACCCGCACCAGCCGGTCCCGGCGCCCGTTCCTGAGCCTGAAGTGGCGGGCGCTGTTACTAACCAGCCTGGTGCTGCTCGGTCTCGCGGTGATGTACACACTGCTCAGCCATGCGAACTTGAACCTGCAGTTTGAGCAGCACCGCGAGGTGATCCACGAGCGGCAGGCACGCGAAAGCCGAGTGGCAATGGTCAGCTCCCGGGAGCACCTGCAGCAACTGGGCTCCCTGCTCCCGTCACTCAGCGGCATGGGTCCGGCGCTGCAACGTCGCGATCGGTCGGCCGTCGCGGCCTCGTTCGATCCGCAGTGGCCGGTGATTCAGCTCGAGGTGGGCATTGACGAGGTACTGATCTTCTCGGCCGAAGGCGAGCACCTCGGGACCTGGGGCGAGCCGCTGGGCCATCCCGAACGCGGTGCAGCACCTCCGATCACCGACTGGATTCGCGAGGCCCTGCAGCAACAGGCCCCACGCCACGCGCTCTGGTGCGAAACCCGATGCCGCCAGTACGCGATCGTGCCGCTGCTGGTGGAAGGCGTGCTCGGAGGCGCGGTGGTGCTGTCGCGCTCGCTCGCCGAGGTCGCGTTGAACGCCCAGCGCATCTCAGGAAGCGACATCGGGCTGCTGATCCATCGCGCCCATCCGGATCCCGATCTCGTTCCGGAACGGCATCTCGCGCCCTGGTCAGGCAACGTGGCGATCCTGACCGGAGAACTCCACACCCGGCCCGTCCTGCACGCGGCGAGTAAACTCTGGCCGCTGGAGACGCTGGTGCACAGCCCGCGGCAACTCGACTGGCAGGATCAGCACTACGAACTGACCGCCCTGCCGCTGGAGGTGACTCCCGGCAGCCGCGCGGGACACCTGCTGCTGATCTCCGACATCACCGAACAGATGCAAGCCATCCGGCAGGACACGCGTACCGCCCTCGCAGTCGCACTGAGCGGCTGGCTCGCCGCCGAACTGCTGCTCCTGGGCATCCTGTGGGGACCGATGGATCGCCTGCGCAGGCTATCGGAGCAGCTTCCGCTGCTGGCCCGCGGGGAATTCCAGGCGGTACGGCGGGCCGTCGGGCAGCCACGAAGGCAGCTTGCCGACGAGATCGACCTGATGGACGTCGTTACCCTGGATCTGTCGTCGCAGCTCGAGGCTCTGGAGGAGCGCGTGAAGGCCCGCGACCGGGAACTCTCGGCGCGTATGGCGGAACTGGGTCGCCAGCGTGATTTCGTGAACCGGCTGCTCGATACGGCGCGGGTGATCATCGTGACCCATGACGCGGGCGGACGCATCACCCTGGTAAACGCCTATGGCCAGAGCCTGGTCGGACTGTCCGCAGACGAGATCCGGGGGCAGCGCTTCCGGGACATTTTCATGAACGGCGGCGCAGACCAAGCGTCCGGGGAGCCGCTTTCGCAGGAGGAGACCGCACTACTCGGAAGCGACCGCGAGCCGCGCACGGTCGCCTGGTACCACGCCCCGCTGCACAACGCGGAAACGGGCAACGCCACGGTGATCTCGGTAGGGCTCGACGTGACTGCGCGCAAGGCCGCCGAGGAGCGCCTGAGCTGGCTCGCCAGCCACGACCCGCTGACCAACCTCCCGAATCGGCGTGCCTTCCAGGCGGCGATGGACAAGGCATTCGAACGCCCGTCCGCGCGCGGCGCAATCCTGTTCCTGGATCTGGACCAATTCAAGGATATCAACGACTTCAGCGGCCATCAGTCGGGCGATCAGCTGCTCAACCTGGTCGCCGAGGCGCTCGAAGAAGTCGTCGGTGCCGACGGGATGGTCGCGCGGCTGGGAGGGGATGAATTCGGCATCTTGCTGCGGGATGCCGAGGAACCCCAGGCCACCGCCCTCGCCGAACGCGTGGCCCGGCGGCTCGAACGCGTGGCGCTGCCCGTGGGGGGGCTGCGCCACCGCACCACAGCCAGCGTCGGCGTGGCGCTGTTCCCGCGCCACGGCGACAACCCCCTCGACCTGATGGCCAGCGCCGATCTGGCGATGTACCAGGCCAAGGACGCCGGCCCGGGGCACTGGCACATCCTGCCCACCGCGAACAAGGTCCGGGAGGCGGTGCAGGAACGCGTTTACTGGGTCGAATATCTGCGCGATGCGCTGGCCGAAGGCAAGTTCGAACTGTTTGCGCAGCCGCTGTTGCGTCTGGCCGACGACCACGTCAACCACTACGAACTGCTGGTACGGATGCGCGGCCCGAACGGGGAACTGGTGTCTCCCGGGCGTTTCATCCCGATTGCCGAGCATAGCCGGCAGATCGTCGAACTGGACCGCTGGGTTCTGCGCGAGGCGCTCGACCTGATGCGCCGGCTGCACCGATCCCGCCCGGATCTGCATCTGGCAGTCAATTTGTCGGCCCATTCGCTGCATTCCGACGACCTCTACGACATGTTGGCGAAGGAACTCCAGCGACATCGAATCGATGCCTCGCACCTGACACTGGAGATCACGGAAACGGCCGCGGTCACCGATTTCGTGAAGGCCAAGGGGATGATCTCCCGCATCCGCGAACTGGGATGCCACTTCTCGCTGGACGACTTCGGTGTCGGATTCAGCTCGTTCCATTATCTGCGCCAGTTGCCCGCGAGTTTTGTGAAGATCGACGGGCTGTTCATCCGGGATCTCGAACGCAATCCCGACGATCGCCTGCTGGTGCAGGCGATGATCAACATCGCGCACGGTTTCGGCAAACAGACGGTGGCCGAGTATGTCGGCAGCGCCGAGGTGCTGGAACTGCTCAGAGAATATGGCGTGACCTATGCACAGGGCTTTTTCATCAGCCATCCAATGCCCATTTCCGAGGCCTTCGGCCAGATCCTCGCCGCTGACGAACAGCGCGGATCCGGCGTCATTCGCCTCCCCACGAACACCAGCCCCCGATCTCCGCGCAGGAGCGGGTCGAAATAGGGGCGCGAGGTCAATCGTGCGTCAATCCGGAACAGACACTGCGGAACGGTCGCTGCGGGAAGGCATTATCGACACCTGCCTGCGCATGAACCGCGAGGGGATCAACCAGGGCACGTCGGGCAACGTCAGCGCCCGCTGGCGCGACGGCATGCTGATCACGCCGTCGGGAATCGCCTACGAACGGCTTCTGCCGGAAGACATGGTCTTCATCAACGCCCGCGGCAAACACAACCCTGGTCAGCGGCCCTCCAGCGAATGGCGCTTCCATCTCGCCATCCTCCGGTCCCGCCCCGAGATCGCTGCGGTGGTGCATACCCACTCCCTCCATGCCACGGCCCTTGCGATCTGCGGCATGGAGATTCCGGCACTCCACTACATGATCGCGGCCGCGGGTGGGCCGAACATCCGCTGCGCCCCCTATGCGACGTTTGGAACGGACGCGCTGTCCCGCAACGTGGTCGAGGCATTACAAGATCGCAGCGCATGCCTGCTCGCCAATCACGGCGTCGTCGTGACCGGACCCGGACTCGAGCGCGCCCTCTGGCTCGCGGGGGAGGTGGAGACACTGGCCCACCAGTACATCCTGAGCCTGGGCCTCGGCGGCCCGCGCCTGCTGCCTGATGTCGAAATCGACCGGGTGGTCCGGAAGATGCGCCATTACGGCCCGCGCTGACCCCGCGGACCGCGTGTCACTCCGGATCCTGTGCGGCCCACCGGCGGCACAGACCCCTGAGGCCCGTTGTCATGGAGACCTCTCGGCGGTTGGGTTTGACCCGGACCCGCCGGCCACTGATACTTTTTCCATGCCGCCTCGCAACCGCCAGCACCCGGTATCGACCGCCTCGCGCGAGAACGCGCTGCGATTCCCTGCGGGGCCTCCGCATGTGTGAACTGCTCGCGATGTCCAGCCTTGAACCGGCAACACTGTCGATCTCGCTTGAGGCGTTCTCGGAACGCGGCGGACTGCGCGCCCCGCACAAGGATGGATGGGGTGCAGCGTTCTACGCGGGCCGCGACGTGCGCAGGCTGCGCGAGACCGGGGCCGCCAGCCAGAGCAGCGGAATCCGCTTCCTGAGCGAACAGCAGTACCGCAGCCGGCTCGTGCTCGCCCACGTGCGCCAAGCCACGAAGGGGGCCGTCTCGCTAGAGAACACGCAGCCGTTCGCACGCGAATTGGGCGGACGTATGCACGTGTTCGCCCACAATGGCGACCTGATCGGGATCGAGGAAGCCACCGCGCCCGACCTCGGACGTTTCCGGCCCATCGGCGACACCGATTCCGAACACGCATTCTGCCTGCTGCTGGCGCGCCTGGCGCCGCTGTGGGAGGCCCCAGAACCCCCGCCGCTGGATCTGCGCCTGGAAGTGGTCCGCCGTTTCGCGGCGCTACTGCGGCCGTTCGGCCCCGCCAACTTCCTCTACTCCGACAGCGAATACCTGTTCGCGCACGGGCACGAGCGGACCCAGGAATCCTGCGGCCGGATCGAGCCACCGGGGTTGTTCACCCTCTGCCGGACTTGCCCGGCCAAGATCGAGGGCCGCGCCCCGAAACCGATCGAGGGGTTGACCCTCGGCCTCACCGAAGCACACCAGCGCGTGACGCTGATCGCCAGCGTCCCGCTGACCGCCGAACGCTGGGAGCCCGTCGGAGCGGGCGAGGTGCTCGCGATCGCCGGAGGCCGCATCCTGTCCCGCACGGGTGCCGCGCTTCCCGAGTCGAGCGGGCCGCAACTGGCCGAATCCTGAACAGGCCCGCGCCGCGGCCGACCGGCGCTGGCGCCCGTCGTACACGCGCTTGGTGGCGTCAACCCCCAACCCCGCGCGGACCCTGGAACGCCGCCAACCGCGATGGCTTCAGCCAACCAGCAGGACGGTGCATTCAAGCCGGGCGATCAGCGGCCGCAACACCCCTTCGATCTCCCGGTACCGCGCCGCAGGCAGGATCAGGATCCCGGGCCGAAGCCGTCGCAGATCGGCGAGCAGGCGGGCTACCTCGGGCACGTCCGCGGCCGGCGACAATCCGGCGTCCCCGGGATCCGACCAGCGCGTGTGCGCGCACTGCGGCTCGAGCGCGACCGCCAGTGCCCGCGCCAGCTGCCCGGCGGGACTGTCGTCGTGCAGCAGGTACAGCCCACCCGGTGCCGGGGCCAGCGATGCCAGTACATGATGGCCCGCGTGGGTGAGCACCAGCAGGCTGCCTTCACCCGGCGCCGCCAGGAGCCCTTCCCATTGCCTGCGCTCGGTGACCTGCAGCGACCAGGGGATCCGCGCCGGATCGGCGAGCTGCGTCATCATCGACTGTACCCGTGCCGACAACGTTTGCAGGCTGCGCCTCATGATTGGCGCGTTCAACGGCCGCTCCAGCCCGAACAGGAGACTCACTTCGCTCGCGAAGGGAAACTCCGCGGCGCGGGTCAGTTCGGCCTGCGCCAGCAGCAAAGCCTCCAGTTGTCCACCAAAGCGCGAAGCGATCGTCACGGCCAGCGACAGCGCGGACGGCACCGCCCCGCCGGCATCCAGCGCCAGCAGGATGCGGCGCAGGCGCAACTCAGGCTCCGTCATCTCCACCACCGCCACGTGCCGAGAAAGCCTGACGCAGGCGCGCCAACTCGCTGAGTCGGGCCTGTACCCGGGCATTGAGGCTGTCCGCGCGCCAGCGCCCCTCCGCGTCCGCTTCTCCAGCGGACAGCCCGGTCAGCAACTCCGCCACCTGGTCCACGTGGCTCACCGCGTGGACATGGAACCGGCCGGCTCGAACCGCTTCCACCACGTCCCGGCGCAGCATCAAGTGCGGCCGGTTGCTGGCCGGCATCACCACACCCTGATGCCCGGTCAGACCACGCCGCGCACACACATCGAAAAAGCCCTCGATCTTCTCGTTGATGCCGCCGATCGCCTGCACCACGCCGTGCTGGTTCACCGAGCCCGTGACCGCCAGCGACTGGCGCACCGGCACACCGGCCAACACCGAGAGCAGTGCGCAGAGTTCGGCCACCGAGGCGCTGTCTCCTTCCACCGGGCCGTAGGACTGCTCGAAGACCAGGCTCGCGGAGAGCGACAGCGGCTGGTCAGTGCTGTACCGCCAGGCGAGGTACGAGGACAGGATCAGCACCCCCTTGGAGTGGATCGCACCGCCCAGTTCGACCTCGCGTTCGACATCGACCACCTCGCCGTCACCCAGGCGCGCAGTGGCGGTGATGCGCGAGGGACGCCCGAAGCTGAACTCGCCGAGACTGATCACCGAGAGCCCGTTGACCTGTCCAACCTCGTCGCCATCGACGTCCACCAGCTGGATACCGCGCGTGATCGCCTCGTGCACGTCCTCGCGGATCCGGCTCAGGCGCTGGATGCGGGCATCCACTGCCCGGTCCACGTGTGCCTCGTCCACCCGTTCCGAGTCGGCCTTGCCGGCCCAGTAGTCGGCTTCCCGCAGGAGGTCGTCGAGCGACCCCAGGTGCAGCGACAGGCGCTCGCCATCGGATACCCGGCGCGCGGCCTGCTCGATCACGCGTGCAACCGCGTCCCGGGTCAGCGGCCGCAGCCCGCCGGCGCGCTGCTGGGTCGCGATCAGGCGGGCATAGAGCCGAGTGGCGTCGGCATCCCGGCGGGCATCCTCCGAGAAATCTGCCGCCACCTTGAACAGGCGGCCGAACTCGGGATCGTATTCCTGCAGCAGGTAGTACAGCAGCCGATCGCCGACCAGCACCACCTTCAGATCGAGCGGGATCGGCTCGGGCTCCAGGGTCGTCGTGCTCGCGAGACTGAGCATGGTCTCGAGGGACTCGACCCGAAGTTCGTGGGCGCGCAGCGCCCGCTTCAACGCTTGCCAGGCGAACGGGTGGCCCAGCAGCCGATCGACATCCAGGACCACGTAGCCGCCGTTGGCCCGTGCCAGGGCCCCCGCCTTGATCAGCGTGAAATCGGTCACCAGGGTGCCATACTGCACCGTGTGCTCCACGCGCCCGACCAGGTTCTGGTAGGTGGGGTTGTCCTCGTAGATCACCGGCGCCCCCTGGTGGTGGGCATGATCCACGAGCACGTTCACCTTGTACCGGTTGAGCTGCCGGGCCGCCTGCCCCGCCGGGTTCGGACCACCCTGCTCGTCCTCGCCGAGGCTGCGGATCTGTTCAGAATTTTCCAGCAGATCCTCGCGCACCGCGTCGATGAAACGCTGCACCTCGGGCAATTCCTCGTACTTGCGCCGCAGTTCGCCCAGGTGCTGATCGAGCGTCAGGCTGGATACGCTCAGGTTCAATTCCTTCTGACGTTCCCGGACCTCGCGCTGCCAGCGCGGGATTTGGGCGATCAGCTGCCTAAGATCCTGCTTCAGTTCCTCGACCGCCTCCTCGGTGGCCTTCTGTTCGCCTTCCGGCAGCTTGCTGAACTCCTCTGCGCTCAGGATCTCGCCGTCGCGCATCGGTGCCAGGGTGTACCCGCCGGGGGTGCGCAACAACGCCACGTTGCGCGCCTCGGCCTTCTCCCGCAGCGCGGCAAACGCATGCTCATCGCGCTCCTTCAGATCGTCGTGGATCTCCTGCGCCTGGGCGCGGTAGGCCTCGCTCTGGAACGCCGTTGCCAACGCCGTGATGATCGATTCCATCACCTGCTGCATGTCCCGGCGCAGGGTCTGGCCCAGCCCCGGCGGCAAACGCAGCGCCCGGGGCCGGTGCGGTGCCTCGAAATCGTTGATATAGCACCAGTCACTGGGCACGGGCCGGCCCGCTGCCGCCTCGCGCAGCAGGCGGTTGACCATCGTGCGCCGGCCGAGCCCGGTCGAACCCAGGACATACAGGTTGTACCCCTGGTGCGGGATCTCGATTCCCAGGTGAAGCGCCTCCAGCGCGCGATCCTGCCCCAGCACCCGATCCAGGTCGTCCACGTCTTCTGTGGTCTCGAAATCGAGAGTGCCCGGCGGACACGCCAGGCGCAGATCATCCGGCCGGAGTTCCTCCGCAACGGGCGAGCCCGGCAAGTCCCGATCTCCGTGAGGTTCAGACATCAGCATCCTCCAGGGGGGCCAGCGCATCCGTGTTCCCACGAACATAGCAGATCCCCTCGCCTCAGACGCCGCACGGCATGCCGGGCTACGCGAGGCCGGCGCATTGAGCGCACCTGCCATGGAATTCGATGAGGGTTTGTCGCTGTTGCGGACCCGATCCGGGGCTTGGACAGCGCCGTTGAACACCGGGCGGGGCACGCGATGGGGGGCCGTCTGCGGCTGCCGCCAATCAGCCTAATCCTGATCCTGGTCGGGCGCGGTCCGTGGCCACGGGGTTCGTCTACACGCGCTCGGGAATCGATCTGACGGCCTCTCCGGTCCGGGTGGATGCGAGCCACGGCGAAACGCTGGTCGCGCTGCGCGAAGGGCACGCCGCACATGCCGCGGTGATCGAGCGAGAGGATGGCCTCAGCATCCGTGCGAACAACTACTACACGCTCGGCAGCACGCATGCCGCGATCGCCGAGCGCAACCAGACGCTGATCCCGCTGCTCGTGCACCCGCCCCCGGAGACTGTGTTCTTCCTGGGCATGGGCAGCGGGATCACCGCCGGCGCTGCGCTGCTGCTACCAGTGGAGCGCGTGGTGGTCTGCGAGCTCCTGGGCGAGGTGGTCGATCTGGCGCGGGACCGCTTCCAGCCCTGGGTGAACGGACTGTTCGATGATTCCCGGGTAACGATCTACGCGGAGGATGGCCGCCATTGCCTGGCACGCAGCCCCGAGCGCTTCGATGCCATCATTGCCGACCTGTTCACCCCCTGGAAGGCGGGCACCGGCAACCTCTACACGCAGGATCATTACCGGCTGGCGGCCGAGCGGCTGAAGCCCGGCGGAATGTACGTGCAGTGGATCCCGTTGTACCAGGTGTCGATGCAGGAACTGGCGATCATCGGCACGACCATGGCCTCGGTGTTTCCGGAACTGACCCTGTGGCGCGGCGACCTGTACCCGAGTCGGTCGATCGTCGCGTTGCTCGGCCGCAATACGGCCGAACCGCTCGACCCGGAGGTGCTGGTTCGCAACGCGCGCCGCCTGCTCGGTGAATACGAGGGGGCCGACGAGTACTACGAGGCGCTGGGCCTGCTTTTCTACGCGGGTAATCCCGAAGAGAGCCGTTTCTTCGCCGAGGCCCTCATCAATACCGACGACCGCCCGCTGATCGAGTACCTCGCACCGCGCACCCATCGTGCTGTGTTGACGGGCGCGGCGCAGTGGGGGGTCGGAGTGGCCCGGGATCGTCTTTGCTGGGCCCTGTTCGACGCTCTTCCGCCCGAACGGGATCCGTACCTGCGAGCTCTGGACGAGAGGCAGCTCCGGCATGTCGAGGCCGGATTGCGCTATGCGCTGTACCAAGGGATCCGCGTGCGCGGAACGCGCGCCGAGGCACGCGCCGTGTGGCTGGGCTTCCTCGAAGTGGTGACTCCCGCGACCCGTTCCCCGGATTCACCGGCCGGACAAGCCGGGTTCGGTGCATCCGGGTTCGGCTCGGGCGAGAGAAACTGAACGCACCCCTCCCACAGGCGAAGCGTCTGGCGTGCGCAAACGCCGTTAGCCGACGACCTTCAAGGGACCGTGGTCGTCGCAGTGATCCCCGTGCGGGTGATGCAGATGGCCGTTCACGAGATAGTCGATGTGGTCGCCATGTGGCACCGGCTCGTGCCCGCAGCCCGGTCCGTGCACGTGACCGGCTTCGTGACCGCCGCAGTCGTGGGCCGGCGTGCATTGATCGGGGTTGGTTGCGCTCACGGCGATCACGTGTTCGTCGACATGGTCCCCATGCGGATGATGGAGATGCCCGTCGTGCAAGTAATCGACGTGACCGTCGTGCTCTACCGCTGTGTGCCCGCAACCCGGGCCATGCTCGTGATCGTGATCAGGATGTTTCTGGCAGCTCATCGGAATCGTCCTCTGGAATGGGTCGTAACGGTGGCGCAAGCCGCTCCGCCGCGTGTTCCAGCGCATTGTTCAACAGACTCGCCACGTGCTCGTCGGCGAGCCGGTAGTAGATGTGCCGGGCCTCACGACGCCGGTGCAGCAGTCGGGCGCGATGCAGGGCCTGCAGGCGCGCGGACACGGTGCTGAGTTTCTCGTGCTCACCGACCAGCTCACCAACACAACGCTCGCCTTCCTGAAGCATCGTGAGAAGACGGAGACGTTCGAGGTCGCCCATCGCCCGAAAAAACTCGGCCGCATGACCAAGAAGCTCGGTCGCCGGGATTGCAGGGGGCCTGGCTGATGGGTGTTCGCAGCGAGGCATCTGGTACTCCAATATTCCGCGTACCGATGGAATATATGTCATTTGCTTCCGATCCGCCAGCGTTCCCGAGCGGTCGCACACGTCGCTGAGCAGTTGGAGGCGGTGAACCACGGAGGCCGGAACCTGAATCATTGCGGACCCTTGCCGTCGAATGCCGGGAGACTCTCTTGAGTCGCGAAAAGACTTTCGGGGCCGGTCCGGGGTCTGAGCCCAGCCTTATACAGTCCTTCCATTGAGGTCGCGAGGGCCCCTCCCCGCCCTTTCCAACGCGAGAACTCAGAGCCGTGTCCCATTCCCGTACCTGATTATCACGGAAGCTCCGCAAGCTGGACTGGGCCATCTTCGAAACCAGCGTCATCGCGAGGAGCGAAGCCTTTAGCCGCGAGCGCAGCGTGGCGGGACGTGGCGATCCAGAGGGCGATGGTCCCCCCGCGCCGCCTGGATTACTCGCTGCGCTCGCCCTGCGGGCCAGCCTTCGGCTGTTCAATGCGCTGCGCGCATTAGTGCCGCGCTTCGCTCGCAATGACGACCGACGCGGAGAGGTATCGCACTGGCTGAGGAGGTTTCGTGATAATCAGGTTCCCGTAAGCTGCAACAGGCTTGCGCCATGGGACCCTCGGATTCGATCATGAGCCCCGGAACCCGGCCGGAACTGCAAAGGCGATGATCGTTCTCGAAATCAACGCTGACGTGGCCCGAGTCCGCGTACAAAAAGACGGAGACCATGCCTTCAGACGCCTCTCAGTGGTACTACGAGTGTCAGGCCTGTCATGCACTGCTCAGGCCGAAGCTGGGCGACTGCTGTGTGTTCTGCCCCTACGGAAGCGTACGCTGCCCGCCCATGCGGGAAGCGGGCAGGGACTACTGCTGCTGAGACCGGGCGCCCCCGAGCTTCCGTGTTCAATCGGTTAATCCTCGAGCGTCATCAGGTCTGGCTGTACCTTGGCGCAATCGTCGGCGGTCTCGCGCTCGGCATTCGGGATCCGGATATCGGTCCGCTCTTCGAGCCGCTGGTCTGGCCAGTGCTCGGTGCCCTGCTGTACAGCACGTTCACGCAGGTACCCCTGCTGCACCTGCGCGACGCCTTTCAGGATCGGCGCTTCCTGCTCGCGCTGCTGATTGGTAATTTCGTGCTCATTCCGCTCCTGGTATGGGGCCTGGTGCTGGTGCTCCCGGACGATCCGGCCCTGCGCCTCGGAGTGCTCCTGGTACTGCTGGTGCCGTGCACCGACTGGTATATCGCTTTCACCCAACTCGGCCGTGGCGACCCGGCCCGCGCCATCGCGGTCACCCCCCTGAACCTGCTGTTGCAGTTCCTGTTACTGCCGATGTACCTCTGGTTGATGTTGCCGTCCGAACAATTTGCCTCGGTGCTTTCGATCGGTGATCTGGCCCGGGCAGCCATCGGCCTGATTGGGGTACCGCTCGTCCTGGCGGCGATCAGCGAGCGCTGGATCGAGGCGCGCCCCGAACGTGGGGTCTGGCGCGACCGACTGGCCTGGGGACCCGTTCCGCTTCTGGCCATCGTGGTTTTCCTGGTCGCGGCAACACAGGTCGGTGTGGTTCGCGATTCCGGAGCCATGCTGCTCGCGGTGCTGCCGGTATTCGTCGCCTTCGCACTCTCGGCTGCCCTGATCGCACGGGTGCTGACGCGATTCCTGAGCCTTCCGGTCAGCAGCGGTCGTACCCTGGCATTCAGCCTCGGCACCCGGAATTCCTTCGTGGTGTTGCCCTTTGCGCTGGCGCTCCCTGCCGGCTGGGAGACGACCGTCGTCGTGATCGTGCTCCAGTCGCTGGTGGAATTGTTCGCCATGGCCCTCTACGTTTGGTGGATTCCGCGCTACCTGTTCCGAGCGTGAGTGCTCGTATCAGGCATCGTGATCCCGGGAAAGAGATCAACCCCCCAATCCGTCGACTCCACGGTCCGCCAGACCTGTTGTTACCCGCGCTGCCGCCACCCCGGGCGTCCGCAGCAGATCGGTAACGGGTCGTTCGCGAAGAACCAGTGGGCGACGGCTCCGGGTCGGCTAGAGACGCCGACGGCCGGTAGTAGCGGTGGCCAGGCCGGAACTTGAGATAAACCTGGATCAGGATCGGTTGACTAGCCCCCCGCGTGAGGGCTAGAAAGATAATCGGACCGATGGAGAGACGACGTGCTGACCCAGGCACGCGCGCTGTGACCAGGCGCGACTCGCTGGACCTGCGGGAATACCTGGAACATATCCAGCAGGCGCTCGAACGCATCGATCGCTACCTGCGGGAAATCGACTATGTCGGCTTTCTCGCGAACGAGGAGAAACAGGACACCGTTCTCCGCCATCTGGAAGTCATCGGCGAAGCAGCAGGAAACGTCCGGCGGCATTTCCCGGAATTCTCCGAGCAATATCCTGACTTCCCGCTGAGGCAGGCCTACGAGACGAGAAACGTTCTCGCACACGGATACTTCAAGGTGGATCTCGCGGTAGTCTGGAAGACGGTCGATCGCGACCTACCCCATCTGGAGGCACAGATCCGCGAAGTGCTCGACGCACTTGCGCGTCCGCCCCTGGGGTGAGCCGACTGGCCCCGTGACATGGCGGGAGCCACGAAGGCAAAACGGAATCATCATGGCTGGGTGACGCTGTTCGGTCCCTCCGATGTCGGCAAGAGCCATCTGGCGGCGGCCATCGGCCATGCCCTGATCGAGCAGGGCCTGCGGGTGCGCTACTTCGCGGCCTCGGCCCTGGTGCAGGAACTCCAGTCTGCCAAGCAGGCCCTGCGCCTGTCCGATGCCCTGGCAAAACTGGACACGTATCGGCTGCTGGACATCGACGATATCGGCTATGTCCAGCGCAGCGAAGCCGAGACTTCCGTGCTCTTCGAACTCATCGCCCATCGTTACGAGGCTGGCAGCGTGATCATCACCTCCAACCAGCCGTTCAGCGCCTGGGATCGCATCTTCCCTGACGACATGATGGCCGTCGCCACCATCGACCGGCTGATCCATCACGCCCACGTCATCGAGCTCAGCGGCGAGAGCTACCGGAAAAAGACCCACACACGAAGACTCCAGGAGGCCACCCACAAGCTCAGACACTGACGTAAATCATCCATCACCGACCGGCCAAAGTAATTGACGCCGACCGGCCAGAATAATTGACGTCAGACACTCACCCAGAGGCTGCGACGCGATGGCTGCTGGCGTGGAATGCAGTTGATTCAGCCGCAGCCTGCAGCCCGCGTTCATTCGACCTCGGATTCCCGCGAAATGCGTTCGACCGTGATCATCGCGATTCCCTGGTTGTTGCTGTAGAACAAGTCCCGCATACCCCATAGCGGAAACCCGGGAAACAGCGCGACATCATTGACGAACAGACGGAGCATCGCGGTGCGCGGGCTGACAAAGGTCTCCTCGGATCCGATGTCGATGGGCCGCCCGCGCCCGACGCCAGCGAGCAGCCGTAGCAGCGGCTGGTCGGGGCGGCGCCTGAGGAAACGGCTTCGGCGCATGATTCCCGGCAGACTGGTTTCGTCTTGCTCCAGCCCATCGGGCGTGGCGCGGAATCGGGCATCGAACCAGCCCTTCCAGTCGACTACCCGAACGCGGTAGTGCTCGCCGAGTTTGAGTTCGATGCCCGTCGGGCAGAGGTAGTCGCGCGTTTCGAGATGGACCGTGCGGATTTCTCCAGGATCGAGGTGGAGCGGGTCGGCCAGCGCGGAAACATCCAGGTCCCGAAAGCAGAAACGGCAATGGAGCCAGCTGCCGACCTTGAGCGGCAGGTACAGCACCAGCGCGAAGAGGCGGACGAAAAAGGCGCGGATCAGATCCGGAACGCCGCTGGCGGATAGCCGCGCGAGAAATCGGCCGACCGCCAGCCAGGATGAGCGGGAAGCCCAGACGAGGATCTCCCTCCCTTTGGGACGTGCCTGCGCAAAGTCGGGGATGGAGGCCCAGCCAGCACTCGCCAGTGCGTCTTGCCTGCCCTTGAGGAACTGTCGGACTCCTACCAGAACGCCGATCAGTACCACGATCGCCGCACCATGCGCCCAGAGGTGCTGTTTGGAGAAGAACCAGGACTCGGCCACCGGCAGGTGGCGGAAAGCGTCCGAACCCGCGAGGATCGCGAGAAGGTTGGCCACCCCGGGCGGCAGGAAGAAAAGTGCCAGCGCGAGCGTCAGCGGCAACAGCAGGAAGTAGAGAAGTTGCCGCAGCCTCGTCACGGAGTGGCAGTGTCGCATGGCGGTCTGCCAGGCGTGAGTGCCCGTCAGAGACGGGGCGTCCTGAACCTTCGCACCGAGATTGTGCGGCGAGTAGAGGTCGGTTCCCTGTGCGATACGCTCCCAAACGGTGGGGTGGAGGCGCACGTCTCCGGTCGTGTACTCGCGCCGGATTTCTTCCAGCGGACGCGGGGCGTAGCGGTAAAATGCGGCCAGGCCGCTGCGGGAGTCGTAGAGCTGACCGTGTACGTCAGCGTCCTGCCGAATCGCTTCAATGGCCCCTGGATGGAAACGCAGCCGATGGTCCTCGGCTTCGGGTACCGCATCGACATCGGTTACGCGTTCGACCATCCAGCGCAGCGCCACACTGGCCATCTGCGACTTGGGGTAACCGCCGCCGACGTTCGAGTGCATCCCCGCGAACCAGACCTGCTCGATGCGCCCGTCGCCCGCGGGTTCCAGGCGCTCGTCCCACATCACCGGGTGAAAGGTCTTGCGCGCGTCGTCGATCGCAAGGGCGTGGCATCCGTGCATCACCCGGCGGCTGAGGATCCGGTCGCGGAAACTGTACTCGATCACCAGGTCGATGGCATCCCGAAGCTCATCGAACGGTACCCCCATGGCATCGACAGTGTCCCAAACCCCGACGAAGCGGATCGGTGGCCGACGGGCATCGACGTCATTTTCCGGCGCATCCGGCTGCAGCTTGCGCGCGTGTCGCAGGCAGAACCGCTCCGTAAACTGGGGGTGGAAGTGGCTGCGCCGATAGGCGCAGTAGGCGCCGCGTATCCGTTGGTTCAACTCGACTTCCGAGTCGTAATGCGAGAAGTCGAGAATTCCGCATCGGGTGATCAGCCCGGCCAGCAGACGTACCGTGAAGGCGCCGCGGCTGAAGCCGAAGAGCAGAATACGGTCACCGGGTTCCCAGTTCCGTACCAGAAAACCGTACAACCTGCGGACATTCCTTGAAAGGCCCCAGCCGAAGGCACCGCCCGCAAGTCGGAACGGCTTGAAGTCCTGAGTGCCAACTCCGTCGTCATAGCAAAGAAGCTGGCGCTGGTCATGTACCAAGGCCTGGTAGAGCCTCCAGACATTCGTTTCGTGTCCGACTCCGCCCTTGTTCGCCGTGCCGTCCGAGAGCAATACGATGTTCCTGGCCACTGCGCTTCCTCCCTATTTCTGCGGCAGCCCATCGGCGCCGCCCCGGCTGTTCCCTACATCCGGAGCCCTCGATATCGCGCGGCCGGCTGCATGCGGACGGCGGGGAAGCCGCCTGCACTGGCCCGCGCTTCACCTCAACCCACTGCCGGACCCTGCGAATCCGTCACCTGGTCTTGGAGCGCGTCCACGAAGACGCTGGGGCGGAACAGCGGCCAGCCAGCCTGTCGGCGATAGTCTTCGGGTGCACGGGACCCGATGCCCGGATCTTCAACCGGACAAATGAAAAGTATAGGCGAACGTTGTGCCTTTCCCCGTAAGGGCAAATACCGGGCATGCTGATAGACCACACTTGCGATGTGAGGCGCGAACCTGGTTTCACGCCCCCCCCTTGTGCAGGAAAGCAGGAAACGATCGTCACCGGCGCGCGTGTTCCGGGCCCTGCTGGCGGGCGCCGAGCGGCGCGGGCGCGCGGCGTGGCGGCCCTCAAGCGCCTCGAGACCCTGCCGCCCCCGGTGATCCACGCACCGGCGCCCGAGCGCATGGAGCCGGCACGGTCCTCGGTGCCGAACAACGACGGCGATCGGGTCGGTATCTCGGGGCCGTCCGCGGCGCGCGAACCGCAGGCGACACTGAGTCCGTACCTCGATCCGCTGGCGCCGCCGTTGCTGCGGTCGCAGGCCTTCAGTCTACGCGCGATCGACGACGGCGGGCCGTGGTCCCTGCCCGGAACCGAACTGGTCAGGCTGGCCGCGATGGTTCGTTATGCCGTCCATCGAGCCGCGCAGCGGGCGGGGCTCGATGCAACGGCCATCACCGAACTCATGGGCCACGGGGGCGACGGCCGGGTCGCGATCCTGCCGGTGCCGAATGCAGGGCACCGGTGGGCCGACGGTCGGGTGCGCCGCGTGCTGGTGGCGGCCAGTCCCGCCGTGGCCGCCGATCACTGGGACGCCCTGCAACGCACCGTAGTGGAATTGAAGCCAGAGTGATCGGTGGCACGCCATACTGACATACGCTCGTGATCCCCGGCTCAGCGCCGGGGTGGAATCGAAGGCCCGGCCGATCGAGAAGGCCGTGGGCCTCATCCCGGGCATTCCGGGTTGCCTTCGCGGCGGCGGACATCGGGGTAGGTCTCCCCAGGCTCATGAGTTTCGCCTTGCCAGCGAACTTGTACCGGAACCGCCAGCGCAGCGCTCCGGACAGCGGCACCCCGACCCGACGTACGGCCCCTTCTCATCGAAGCGTTTGACCGGGCGCTCCCCGGGCTTCAGGGCGCGGGTTTCGGCGTCTGTGAGTGGCTGTAGCGGGGTAACCCCCTTTTCGGGTCGACGTATTACCCCAGAAGGCACCCCTCTCTCTCGGGATGACTCAAACGCCCCCTTTAGATCTCCCGGGACCTTGCAGGCGCAAAAAAAGCCGCTCTTTCAGCGGCTTGGTAACTTCTTTGGACCTTGCTGGAACATGAAATGGTGGCCAGGGACGGAATCGAACCGCCGACACGGGGATTTTCAATCCCCTGCTCTACCAACTGAGCTACCTGGCCGGTGTACCGCGGAGAACCGCAACGGTGCGAAGGGGCGTATTAAACCGGTCGCCGGGGCGGGCGTCAAGCCGGACGGAATTGCACGCCGCGGCGCGACAGCAGACGGGCCGCGATCCTACTTGGACGCGTCCGGGTCGACATACCCCTCGGGCTTCGCCGCCCCGCCTTGGAAGAAGAATTTCTCCATCTCCTCCTCGAGGAACTTGCGCGCCTTGGGGTCCACCGGGCTCAGCCGGTATTCGTTGATCAACATGGTCTGGTGCCGGAGCCAGGTCTGCCAGGCTTCCTTCGAGACGTTCGCGAAGATCCTCTTGCCCAGTTCGCCGGGATAGGTCGGGTAGTCCAGTCCCTCGGCCTCTTTGCCCAGGTACACGCAGTTAACCGTTCGTGCCATCGTGCGGGGTCCCCTGATCTCTCAGAAAGCGGGCGATCGGAGCCGGAAGCCCGACCGCGTGCGAAAACGCCGGTTTATACCAGATCGCCGCCTGCCCTTCCATGATCCCACAGGGCACACTGGGGAGCCGGAAACTCACGATCCACAGGTCGAGGCGGTAGTGGCTGAACGTATGCGCGATCCGGGCGGGCGGCCCATCCTGCTCGCACACGCCGGCCCAGCAGGCCGTCATCCGGTCGACCAGCTGCTCGCGCTCGTCGGCTTCGGGGAGACTGTACAGGCCGCCCCAGATCCCGCTCGGGGCGCGGCGCTCGAGCAGGATGCCGGCGGGAGAACGAACCAGCGCCGCCCAGCGGGTGCGCGTGGGCACGGCCCTGCCGGGGCGCGCAGCGGGCAGTTCCGCGACCCGGTCCTGCAGGCGCGCCTGGCAGTCGCCGGCGACCGGGCACCGGCTGCAGGCCGGGCGGGATCGGGTACAGATCAGCGCACCCAGATCCATCATCGCCTGTGTGTAGTCGGCCGCCCGGGATCCCGGCACCAGCGACTCCGCGATCCCCCACAGCGTAGCCTGTACCCGCGACTGCCCCGGCCAGCCATCGACCGCGCGATGGCGTGCCAGAACCCGGCGGACATTGCCATCCAGGATCGCCATCGGGCGATCATGAGCCTGGGCCAGAATCGCCGCGGCGGTCGACCGGCCGATGCCGGGAAGCGCCTCGAGTGCCGCGGGCTCCTGCGGCAACTCGCCGCGGTAGCGCTCGACCACAACCCGCGCGGCACGGTGCAGGTTCCGGGCGCGGGCATAGTAGCCAAGCCCCGACCAGAGATGTAACACCTCGTCCAACGGTGCGTCCGCCAGCGTCTCCGGGTCGGGGAAACGGTCGACGAAGGCCGTGAAATAGGGAACGACGGTTTCGACGCGAGTCTGCTGCAGCATGATCTCGGAAACCCACACGCGGTAGGCCGTCCTCGGATGCTGCCACGGCAGTCCGTGCCGCCCGTGGCGTTCGAACCAGGCGAGCAGGCGCGAGGCAAAGCCGCTGCTCATCGCACTGCTGCCGCATGTTCGAGCGCGGCGCGCTCGATACTCGCGACACTCTCGCGCAACTCGGACAGGATCCGCATTCGGACCAGGGGTGCACCCACCAAGCGCGGCACGCGGAAATCCGGCTCGAAATACCCGTAGATCCGGATTCGCGCGTGTTCGGGATTTCCAGCGCCGGGTTCGATCAGCCAGGAGAACTGTCCCCGCCGGACCCGGCTGAGTTCCGGCACCGTGACCGCGGACGACCAGCTGTCCTGTACCGTCCGGATATCGATGGTGTGTTCGAGTTCCCGGCACAGGAACAGGATGCAGCCCCGCATCAGGGTGAAAACCCGCTCCAGGCCCTCGTCACGTCCCTCGAGTCGCCGGCTGGCCGCAACCAGGGGAAACACGCGGTCCAGGCGTTCGTAGTCGTGCACCACCGCGCGCACATCCTCGGCCGCGGCCAGAACCAGCGCATCGAGACGGAATTCCACGCGGGCACCGTCGAAGGCAACGTGGATGTCGGAAACCGTGCCCGTGAGTAGCATCGGCCACACCACGAGCAGCAGCGACAGCGTCCACCACCGCAGGCGAAGCATCGCTAGCGCAGACGCTCCCGCAGACGCCGCAGCTCGTCCTCGATCCGGCGGGATCCGGAAGGTTCCGCGTCCGCGGGGGCCGCCGGATCGGCATCGCCACCGGGCTCATCGGCCCCGAGCCGTTCCAGCAGACGATCCTGCAACCGCCCTGCCTCGCGTCGGACGCGGTCCTCGACGCGTTCCCGAACGACGTCGTCGAGGTCGAGCCGGAAACGGGGGTCGGCGAAGGTTCCGGAGATGCGGATCGGCAGGTTGACTCCGCGCAGATCGTCGAGGCTGCGCCCGCCCTGCCCCTCGATCGTGGCCACCAGTGTCGCGTCGACGCGATAATCGAGGGTCTGCTCCGGAAGGTTTGCCGAACCATGCCCGGTGGCCCGCAGCAAGGGCGAACTGGCCACGAGATCCTCGTTGTGTACCACGCCCTCGAGGATCCGGAAGCTACCGCTCAGTTCGGTGAAGTCGGTCTGGTTCGGCTCCCCGTCGTCTTCGAGCCGTTCCCCGCGCAGGCGTGCGTCGGCCTGGCGGATGATCCTGGCGACGTTGATCCCGCGGACGGCGCCATCGACGAACCGCATGTCGCCGCTACCATGCAGGCTGGAAGTCAGCGCGCGGACACTCGCGCCGGCGGCGGTGACGTCGAGCGCAAGATTGCCGGTGCCGACCAGGCGGCCTTCGTCCTGTCTGAGGGCCCCCAGCAGCGGCTGGATCGCGACCCCGGCAAGCGACACGGCCAGCGCGTAGCGGGGTACCGCTGCGCTCGCATCGACCGTGGCGCGCCCCTCGACCTGGCCTTCGTACCCGCGCCCGGTCAGGGGTTCGACCTTCCACTCGCCATCGCGGGCGCGCAGATTGACCTCGATCGCCTCCAGGGTCAGGCCCAGCAGCGTCAGCGTCTCCAGCGTCAGACGCCCGTCGAGATCCACCGCACGCATCAGTTCTGCCGGAAGCTCCACCGGAATATCAACCTCCTCGGGCACCGGGGGGGCGCCGGGCGGCGGCTCCGCCTCCGATACCCGCGCCTGTTCGACCTCGGGGGGCAGATAGCGGTCCAGGTTCAGCCGATCCCCCTTCAGCATGAAACTGACGGCCGGCCGCGGTCCGGAAAGTCGCAGACCGGCATCGCCCCGCAGCGTCGACTCGTCCAGCGTGATCCGCAGCGGATCCAGCGCCAACTCGCGGGCATTGCCCGAGACCGCGAGTTCCAGTTCCATCCGCTGCAGCGCCGAGGGGTCGGTGGTATCCGGGACGCTCAGGCCCAGTTCGGAAAGCAGCAGGCGCGGGTTGAAGGTGTTGCTGCGCAGCTGCCCCTCGAACGCGAGGGTCTCGCGCCCAAGTTCACGAATCTCCAGCCGCCCCACCAGCTCCATCCCTCCGAGTGCCGCGGAAAGCCCTTCGATACGGGACACGCCGGCGGCCAAGTCCAGCGACACATCGGTGGTGAAACGGGACTGCAGCAGCCCTGCCATGCCCGGCAGTTGCAGTTCCAGGTCGGATGCAAGGTTGCGCAACGCATACCGCTGGGCCGCGGGGTCGGCGTTCAACAGGGCGTCGAGGCGCAGATGCATCGCACCGGTCTCCTCCCCCTGTTCCTCCAGCCGGATGGAGCCGTCGATCTCGAGCGGCGCATCCGCGCCGGGCTGGAACTGCCGCAGCCGCAGGTTCGCGGGATCGAGCACCATGCGCGTGCCGGCTTGGCGATCGTCCCATTCGACCCGCACCCGGGTCAGGTCCATGCCTGCCACGGAGAAATCGCCCAGCACGGCACGCTCCCGATCGCCCCGCTCGTTGCCGGCACCGGGCGGCGCGGCATCTCCGGCCAGCCGTTCGGCCAGGTCGTCCCAGTTGTTGTGGCCATCCTGTTCGCGGGTCAACGACAGCGAGACCCCGTCCGCATCGATACGCAGCACTTCCAGTTGCCGGCGCAGCAGGGGCAGCATCGCCACCGCGACATCAACCGATTCGGCCGCGGCGAACGGCGCGTCACCGAACCCCGGCGCATTGGCAAGGCTGACGTCCTCCAGGCGCAGTCCGATCGTGGGAAACAGCGTCAGGCCGATGTCGCCGGCAAGGAGGAATTCGCGGCCGGTTGCCTCGGTCACCCGGTCCTCGATGCGTTCACGGTACGCGCCGGGGTCGAAGGTGGCCACGAGGAACACCGCGACCACCGCCGCAAGTAGCACCACGACGCCGAGCAGGCTCAGCAGACGCAAAAGCCATTTCATTTCGGTTCTCCCGGTTGGGGGGGCGCGACCCAGCTGCCGCTTCGACCGCCGTGCTTCTCCAGCAGCCGCACGCCGTCAATGCGCATCCCGCGATCCACCGCCTTGCACATGTCGTAGATGGTCAGCAGGGCCACGCTGACCGCGGTCAGCGCCTCCATTTCGACCCCGGTCTGGCCCTGCACCTCGCAGGTCGCCTGCACCCGAACCCGGTCCGCGCAGGTATCGAAATCCAGCGCCACCCGGGTCAGCCCGATCGGATGGCAGAGCGGGATCAGTTCCCCGGTGCGTTTGGCGGCCATGATACCGGCGACCCGGGCCACACCGAGCACGTCGCCCTTGCGGTGGTCTCCGGCGCGGATCCGCGCCGCCGTCTCGGGCTGCATGTGGATCGTTCCCTCGGCGACCGCGACCCGGTGACTGACCGGCTTGGCGCCGACGTCCACCATGTGCGCCCGCCCGTTCGCGTCGAAATGTGTGAATTCGCCCATCCCGCTATAATGCTCGACAGGCCCGTCGATGTGTAGGTCCGTATCGTGACGATTACCGTGCATTATTTCGCCCGCCTGCGCGAGGACGTGGGCCGTGCGAGCGACGAGGTGCCATCCGACGGCATCACGACGGTCGCCGAACTCTGGCAGCACCTGCACCGGGCACCGCCGCCGCCGCGGCTGATGGCCGCCGTGAACCAGGCCCACGCCCGCCTCGATAGCGCGGTGGCCGACGGCGACGAGGTCGCGTTCTTCCCCCCGGTCACCGGCGGCTAGGCCGATATGGCCGTGCGCCTCCATCCCGAGCCGTTCGACCCCTGGGCGGTGATCCAGGAGCGGGAACGCGGGCTGCCCCTGCACCGGCTGGGCGCGGCCTCGGTATTCGTCGGGCGCATGCGCGATTTCAACGAGGAGCGCGACGTGCGGGGGATGTTCCTCGAACACTACCCGGGGATGACCGAGCGCGAACTGGAACGGATCGTGGCCGAAGCCGAGGCAAAGTGGCCCCTGGAAGCCTGCGAGGTGGCACACCGGGTCGGCCCGATCGAACCGGCCGACACGCTGGTGCTGGTCGCCGTCTGGTCGGCCCACCGGGTCGCGGCCCGCGATGCCTGCTCGGAGATCCTGGAACGCCTGAAGCACGAGGCCCCGTTCTGGAAGCGCGAACGTCTCCCGGACGGCAGCGAACGCTGGGTGGAACAGAACACCCCGGGGCGCTGAGCACACGGCGCAACGGCCTGCCACCCCTGCTGCCTGAGCTACTGGAGCATCAGAAAGAACGCACCGTCGCCGCGCTGGATGTTCAGCAGCAGCCCGCCACGGCCGGCCTGCGCCGCCGCCCGGATATCCTCGAGTTCGCTGACTTCGCGTCGGTTGATCGACAGCACCACGTCGCCCTCGCGCAGACCGGCACGGGCCGCCACCGAGCGCGGCTCCACCGCGCTGATCACGATCCTCGGTTCGCCGTCGTGCTGCAGCATTCGGGCGAACTGCGCGCCACCGAGCCGCGCGTCGATCGACGCACCGTCGAGTTCCTGGCGCTGCGGAGCCTCGATACGAGCGACCACGGACTGCTCCCGGCCGTTGCGCAGGATTCGCAACCGGACCTCGGTCCCGACCCGCAACAGCCCGATGCGATTGCGCAGGTCGGTTGCATTGCGCACCGGGCGACCGCCCGTTTCGAGCACCACGTCCCCCGACCTCAGCCCCGCCCGGTCGGCGGGCGAGCCGGGCTCGACGCGGGTGACGACGGCTCCGCTGGATACCTGCAGGGAGAAGGCCTGGGCCAGATCCGGCGTCAGATCCTGGACGGCGATCCCGAGCTGCCCGCGGGTGACCACGCCATCCGTGATCAGGTGTTCCTGGACCTGCCGGGCCATGTTGATGGGAATCGCGAAGCCGATGCCGATATTGCCGCCACCGCGCGCCAGGATCGCGGTGTTGATTCCGACGAGTTCGCCGCGCAGGTTGACCAGCGCACCGCCCGAATTGCCGGGATTGATCGACGCGTCGGTCTGGATGAAATCCTCGAAGCCCTCGATGCCGAGACCGCTGCGCCCCAGCGCACTGACGATGCCGCTGGTGACGGTCTGCCCGAGTCCGAAGGGGTTGCCGATCGCGACCACGAAGTCGCCGACCCGGAGCGCGTCGGAGTCGGCGAACGGCAGCGCCTGCAGCCCCTCGGCATCGATGCGGATCAAGGCGATGTCCGTCTCGCGATCGGCGCCGATCACCTCGGCATCGTAACGGCGCCCGTCGTGCAGGGTCACCACGATTTCGTCGGCACGCTGGATCACGTGGTTGTTGGTCAGGATCAACCCCTGCCTGGCATCGACGACCACGCCGGACCCCAGGCCCTGCCGGATCCGTTCGCGCTGACGCGAAGGCAGATCGAAAAAACGCCGGAAGAACGGATCGTCGAACAGCGGACTGACCGGTTCCACCACCAGCGCGCGGGTGGCTACATTCACCACGGCGGGCACGGTGCGCTCCAGCATCGGCGCGAGCGTCGGCAACGGCTCGCCATCGATTGCCGCAGGCAGCTGTGCCTGTACCGGTGCGGCGGTCAGCAACAGGGCCAGAAGGGTCAGAATCGTTTTCGCCATCATCGCACCACTCCGCATCCACGGCACGAATCGCCAGCGGCCGCACGAATCGCCAGCGGCCGCGCGCGTGACGGTCCGCCTTCATGCCACGCGACCTCAGGGTTGCAACCCCTCCCGAGGCCGGAACGAGGACACCCGCGCCATCTCCTCGTACCACTGTCCGGCCTCTGCGGCCGGCGGAACCTCGATCATCAGCCGCAGGTACAGGTCGCCCGGGGTTTTGCCCGGAAGCCCGCGGCCCCTCAGGCGCATCATCTTGCCGGACTGCGACCCGGCGGGAATCCTGAGCTTCACCGTGCCCTGCGGAGTCGGAGCCTCGATGGTCGAACCGAGAGCCGCCTCCCAGGGCGTGATCGGGACATCCCGGTAGAGGTCGCGGCCTTCGAGCCGGTAGCGAGGATCCGGCCGCACGCGGATCTCGAGCAACAGGTCGCCGGCGGACCCCGGGCCCATCCCCGGATCGCCCTGCCCCTTCACCCGCAGGCGCGTGCCATTGTGCGCACCCGGAGGAATCCGGACGCGCCGACCCTCGCCGGCGGCACCGTTCACCGTCAGTTCGGTACCGTGCAGCGCCTGCTCCAGGCTGATCTCGGCCACTGCCGAACGGTCCGCGCCGCGGGCACCGAAACCGGGCCCGGCACGGCGCCCCCCGGGCCGGCCGCCGAACAGCGAATCGAAGAAATCGGAGAAGCCGTCGAAGCCACCGCCCGAGGCGCCGCCCGCACCCGCCTGGCCGGACCATCCCGGGGGCGGCCGGAAGTCCTGCCCCCCGCGCCAGTCCGGACCGAGCCGGTCGTAGGCGGCACGGCGCTCCGGATCACCAAGGACCTCGCTGGCCTCGTTGATTTCCTTGAAACGCGCCTCCGCGTCGGCCTCCTGACTCACGTCCGGATGGTACTTGCGCGCCAGGCGCCGATAGGCCTTCTTGATCTCGTCCTGGCTGGCGCTTCGGCTCACGCCCAGGATCCTGTAGTAGTCCCTGAATTGCATCGCCGGGTCACTTGTCCTCGTGGCTCACTTGGCAGGAGCTCCATGATTGATCCGGATCACCGGCCGCGCAAACATCCGCACAGCCGAAGGTGCGCCGACCGGAGTTCCGGACGACGCAGCCTCCCGCTGCGCCCGCGGAGCGGGCGCCTCAGCCTTCCACCGTGATCCGGCGGGGCTGCACCTTGGCGTGCTTCGGAATACGGACCTCCAGCACACCGTTCTCGCAGCGCGCCGAGATATTGTCGGAGTCCGCAGTATCCGGCAGCGAAAAGCGCCGGAAGAAAGTACCTCTGACGCGCTCGATGCGTTTGTAGTTCTCGCGCTCCTCCTTGCTTTCGTGGCGCCGTTCGCCGCGGATCGTGAGGACGCCGTTCTCCATGTGCACCTCGATATCCTTCGCGTCGACGCCCGGCAGGTCGGCGTGCAGCACGTAGCCGTCCGACTCCTCACGGATGTCCACTGCCGGACTCCAGTCCGCGGTGATCGCCGGCTCCTCGCCCTGATCCGCTCCCTGCATGCGCTCGAGTTCGCGCGACAGCTGGTTCAACAGGCTCCAGGGTTCGTAACGCATCAGTGCCATGGTTCCACCTCCAGGGGTATCTCGTTTTCCTGTCACGAACGTGGGGCCGCACGCCGGTTTTTTCAAGGCCTCGGGGCGGTGCTATTCGACGTTCTGGACCTGTTCGCGCATCTGCTCGATCAGCACCTTCATCTCCATCGCCGCCCGCGTGGTGTCCAGGTCGTGTGACTTCGAACCCAGGGTATTCGCCTCCCGGTTGAACTCCTGCATCAGGAAATCGAGCCTGCGCCCCACCGGCTCATCGCGCTCGAGGATCTCCCGCATCGCGGCCACATGGCCGTCGAGGCGATCGAGCTCCTCGTCCACGTCGAGCCGCTGTGCAAGCAGCGCCACCTCCTGTTCGAGACGCTGGGGATCCAGTATCAGATCGAGTTCCGCGATCCTCGCCTGCAGTCGCTCGCGCTGTTCGTGCACGATCGCCGGACGGCGTTCGCGAATCTGCGCCACCTGTGCGACAAGGGCTTCGAGGCGCTGTTCGAGCAGCTGGCACAACCCTTCGCCCTCGGCGGTCCGCATCGCATTCAGATCCGCAATTGCCGCGCGCAGCCCCTGCAGCACCGCGTCGCGCAGTATTTCGGCATCGGGGCTGCCCGGCGGCTCGAGCACGCCCGGCCAGCCCAGGATCTCCAGCGGCGAGACCCGGGCGCCGTTCACCATCATGTGGTCGATCTCGCCAATGGCGTCGATCAATGCCTTCGCACGCCCCGCATCGAATGCGACCTGCGCGTCCGCCCGGGCCGCCTCGACGCGCAGCTGCGCATCGACCTTGCCGCGCGCGACGGCCTGCTGGAACGCGGTCCGCAACTCCGGCTCCAGTTCGCGGAGCGCCTCCGGGATCTGCAGGCGAAGGTCGAGGTAGCGATGATTCACGCTGCGCAGTTCCCAGACCAGCGACTGGCCCTCGACCTCCAGCGCGTGGCGCGCGAATCCGGTCATGCTGGCTATCATCTAGCCCCCCTTCTGGAACGAATCCTAAACATGAGAAGCGCCATTGTAGCCCCGCAGACCGATCGGCTCCCGTATACTAGCGGGTTTCATTCACGCCCCAAGGACTGCTCATGCGCCCCAGCGGCCGTCAGCCGGATCAGTTGCGTCCGGTACGCTTCACCCGCCATTTCACCCGCCATGCCGAAGGCTCGGTGTTGGTGGAGTTCGGTGATACCCGTGTGCTGTGCACCGCGACCGTTGAATCCCGGGTACCGCCGTTTTTGAAGGGCAAGGGTCGTGGCTGGGTCACGGCGGAGTATGGCATGCTGCCACGCGCGACCCACGACCGCATGGTACGCGAGGCGGCGCGCGGCAAGCTCGGGGGCCGGACGATGGAGATCCAGCGTCTGATCGGGCGGGCGCTGCGCGCGGTGGTCGACCTCGAGGCGCTGGGCGAGCGCCAGGTGATCATCGACTGCGACGTGCTGCAGGCGGACGGCGGCACCCGCACGGCCGCGATCAGCGGCGCCTATGTCGCGCTGCGCGACGCGGTGGCGCGCTGCCTGAAGTCCGGCCTGCTGAAACGAAACCCGGTGCACGGGCAACTCGCCGCGATCTCGGTGGGCATTTACCAGGGCGTGCCGGTGCTGGACCTCGACTACGACGAGGACTCGCAGGCGGAGACCGACATGAACCTGGTGATGAACGAGGCCGGCGGCGTGATCGAGATCCAGGGCACCGCCGAAGGCCATGCCTTCCGCCGCGACGAACTCGACACGATGCTGGAGCTCGGCGAGAAAGGCATCCGCGAAATCATCGCGCAACAGCAGGAAGCGCTGGCCGCCTGAGCGGCGGTCACGCCCGTCACGACCGACAGACCACGAAGCAAGAGAACCGATGAACATGACCCCCCTCGTGCTGGCCTCCGGCAACCCCGGCAAGATCCGCGAATTCACGACCTTGCTGCAGCCGATCGGCATCGAGCTGATCCCGCAGTCGCACTGGTCGGTCCCCGAAGCCGAGGAGACCGGACTCACCTTCGTCGAAAACGCGATCCTGAAGGCCCGGAACGCGGCGGCGCATACCGGCATGCCGGCGCTGGCCGACGACTCCGGGATCGAGGTCGACGCCCTGAACGGGCAGCCGGGGATCTATTCCGCACGCTATGCCGGCCCCGACGCCGACGACACCGACAACAACGAAAAGCTGCTCGAGGCTCTGGCGGGCGTGCCGCGCCCCCAGCGCACCGCGCGCTTCCGCTGCGTGATGGCCTTCCTCGCGCACGCAGAGGACCCGTCTCCGATCCTGGCCGAAGGGACCTGGGAGGGCCTGATCGCGACCAAGCCCTCGGGCCACGGAGGGTTCGGCTACGACCCGATCTTCATTCTGCCGCAGTACGGACGGACCTCGGCGGACGTCCCGGAGCAGGTGAAGAACCGGCGCAGCCACCGGGCCCAGGCGCTGAATGCGATGGTGGCGCAGCTGACCCGGCGCATGGCGCGCGGCTGATGCCCATGGGTGGTGCAGGCAACGGCGCGTGCCCATTGCAGCGCGCCACCTGAGGAGCGGAGCCATGCCGAACCCTGCGGCGACCGGAACCCGCGCGTCCGCCCCTGCCGCCACTGGGTCGTGGCTGCAGCACCCGCCGCCGCTCGCGCTCTACGTGCACCTGCCGTGGTGCCTGCGCAAGTGCCCGTACTGCGACTTCAACTCGCACGCGGTCCGCGGCGATCTCCCCGAAGAGGACTACGTTGAGGCCCTGCTGCGGGATCTCGAGTCCCAGCTCCCGGCAGTCTGGGGTCGCCGGCTCGAGAGCATCTTTATCGGGGGCGGCACCCCCAGCCTGTTCTCGCCCGAGGCGATCGACCGCCTGCTCGCCGGCCTGCGCGCGCGCCTGCCCTGGCGGCCGGACCTCGAGATCACGCTGGAGGCCAACCCCGGGACCGCCGAGCGCGGGTTCTTCCGCGGCTACCGCGAGGCGGGCGTGAACCGCCTGTCGCTGGGCGTCCAGAGCTTCGATCCCGGCATGCTGACCCGGATCGGCCGGATTCATGACGATGCCGATGCCCATGCCGCCATCGCCCAGGCTCACGCCGCCGGCTTCGAAAACCTGAATCTGGACCTGATGTTCGGGCTGCCCGGCCAGTCGCTGGAACAGGGCCTGACCGACCTCCGGACGGCCGTGGCCGCGGGCCCAAGCCACGTCTCCTGGTACCAGCTGACACTCGAGCCCAATACCCTGTTCGCGGCCCACCCCCCGCCGCTTCCCGCCGACGAGACCGTCGACGCGCTGTTCTCGCACGGCCAGTCCCTTCTGCAGGACGCGGGCTATACTCGCTATGAAGTCTCAGCCTATGCGAAGACAGGCAACGAATGCCGGCACAACCTGAACTACTGGGAGTTCGGCGACTACCTCGGCATCGGGGCGGGCGCCCACGGCAAGCTGACAGACGTGGCGAACGGAACCATCCGGCGCCTGGCGAAGCCTCGGCAGCCCGAGGCCTATCTGCGCGACCCCGCCGCGATGACCGCGACCCCGGTTGCACGCGAGACGCTGCCGTTCGAGTTCATGCTCAATGCGCTGCGCCTGACCGCCGGCGTACCTGCGGAGTTGTTTCCGGAACGCACGGGGCTCACTCCAAAGGCACTCGCGCCGCAACTGGAAGAGGCACGCGAGCGCGGGCTGCTGTGCCGCGACCCACGGCAGCTCCGCACCAGCCCCCGAGGACTGCAGCTCCTGAACGACCTGCTGCAGATTTTCCTGAACGATCATGACCCGCCCCGTTGAATTCGTCAGTTACCCCTGCCCCTGGTGCGGCGAGCCGGGCGAAACGAGCGTCGACATGGTCAGCGGGGAACGCGAATGGATCGAGGACTGCGCGGTCTGCTGCTCGCCGATCGTGTTCCGGCGCATCGATTCGGGTTCCGGGGAAGAACCCGAGATCGCAGTCTGGCGGGAGGGTGAATGACACGGCCGCCACCCTACTCGCCGATGGACTGCGAGCGGTACTCGGAACTGGAGCTGGCCATCGTGCGCCGGCGCGCGCTGCGCCTGCGCTGGATCGGACGGGCCGTCACCCATCTCGAGGTGGTGTACCCCGAGGATCTGCGTACACGGCGCCATGGCGAATACCTGGTGCTGCGCGATCAGCTGCACCGGCGCCGGTTCCTGCGGCTGGACCGTATCACCGACTTTTCGGAGCTGGGGCCAGCCGAAGTCGAGCCAGCCGCAAAATCCCGGCCGTAGCGTCCGGCGTCTCAGGCGCGCCGCATCATGTCGAAGAAGTCGGCGTTGGTCTTGCTGGACTGCATGCGTCCGAGCAGGAACTCCATCGCCTCGAGGTCGTCCATGCCGTGCAGAAACTTGCGCAGGATCCACAGTTTCTGGAGCTCGTCGGGTTCGGTCAACAGTTCCTCGCGGCGGGTACCGGAGCGGTTCACATTGATCGCCGGGTAGACCCGTTTCTCGGCGATGCGTCGATCCAGGTGGATCTCCATGTTACCGGTGCCCTTGAACTCCTCGTAGATCACCTCGTCCATCTTGGAGCCCGTGTCCACCAGCGCGGTCGCGAGGATGGTCAGGCTGCCCCCCTCCTCGATGTTGCGAGCGGCGCCGAAAAAGCGCTTCGGGCGGTGCAGGGCATTGGCATCGACGCCACCCGTCAGCACCTTGCCCGAGCTGGGCACCACGGTGTTGTACGCGCGCGCCAGACGCGTGATCGAGTCGAGCAGGATGACCACATCGCGCTTGTGCTCGACCAGGCGCTTGGCCTTCTCGATCACCATCTCGGCGACCTGCACGTGGCGGGTGGCCGGCTCGTCGAAGGTACTGGAAACAACCTCGCCCTGCACCATCCGCGTCATCTCGGTGACCTCTTCCGGGCGCTCGTCGATCAGAAGCACGATCAGGTAGCAGTCCGGGTAGTTGGTCGCGATGCTCTGCGCGATGTTCTGCAGCATCAGCGTCTTGCCGGCCTTCGGCGGCGACACGATCAGCCCGCGCTGGCCCTTGCCGAACGGTGCCACCATATCGATCACGCGGGCGGTGATATCCTCGGTGGAGCCGTTGCCGCGCTCCATGCGCATGCGCGCGTTCGGGTGCAGCGGGGTCAGGTTCTCGAACAGCACCTTGTGCCGTGCATTCTCCGGCGGCTCGAAGTTGATTTCGGAGACCTTCAGCAGCGCGAAATAGCGCTCGTTGTCCTTCGGCGGGCGAATCTTGCCCGAGATGGTATCTCCGGTACGCAGCCCGAAGCGCCGGATCTGGCTGGGCGATACGTAGACATCGTCCGGACCCGCCAGGTAAGAGCTGTCCGCGCCGCGCAGGAATCCGAAGCCGTCGGACAGGATCTCCAGCACCCCATCACCAAAGATCGGCTCGCCGTTCTTTGCGTGAGCCTTCAGCAAGGAAAAGATGATGTCCTGTTTTCGCGCCCGGGACATGTTGTCGATGCCCTGGGACTCGGCAAAGGCCACGAGTTCGGCAGCAGTCTTCTGCTTCAGTTCGGTCAGGTTCATGGAGGGGGCGCTGTCGTCAACGTGAGTAGGTGCAGGATCGCCGGGCGATCGATCGGATCGCGATGGGCTTGGCAGGGGGCGGGAGGCGCCGCGAATCGGACGCACCCGCGGAATATAGGCGAGCTTGGCGCTCCAGGCAAGCCTCGGCGCCAGGCATTGCCGGCCCGGCGCCACGGAACCGGCCGCGCCGACGCAGCCGGTGTCAGGTCAGAGGTGCTGGTCGAGGAACGCGGTCAGCTGCGACTTGCTCAGTGCGCCGACCTTGGTCGCCTCGACGTCGCCATCCTTGAACAGCATCAGCGTGGGGATCCCGCGGATCCCGTACCGGGGTGGCGTCCCGGGGTTCTCGTCGATGTTGAGTTTGGCAACCTTGAGTTTGCCATCGTATTCTTGAGCAATCTCGTCCAGGATCGGGGCGATCATCTTGCACGGGCCGCACCACTCGGCCCAGTAGTCGACCAGCACCGGCCGGTCCGATTTGAGAACGTCCTCCTCGAAACTGGCGTCCGAGATATGATGAATGTTTTCGCTCACTCCGAATCCTCGTCAATGGGCTGCGGGGCGCGGAACGCGGGTCCGCTCACGCCCGCTACTATCGAACACAATCGCAGGTGAATTCAAGTGAACCGGCAGTTTCTGCCCCTGGAAAATCCATGACCGATACGACCCCGGAGCGCAGCCGCTGCGCCGATCTCGATCTGCCCGAAGCGGTCCTGCAGGGCATCCGGAAAGCCGGCTTCGAATACTGCACGCCAATCCAGGCGCTGACCCTGCCGATCGCGCTGGCGGGCCACGACGTCGCCGGCCAGGCCCAGACCGGCACCGGCAAGACGGCGGCGTTCCTGCTGGCGGCGTTCAACCGGCTATTGCGACATCCCCCGCCGCCGGACCGGCGCCGCGACGATGTGCGCATGCTGGTGCTGGCACCGACACGGGAGCTGGCGATCCAGATCCATAAGGACGCCCTGCTGCTGGGCGCCCACACCGACTTGAAGTTCGCGCTCGCCTACGGCGGCACTGGCTATGAACAGCAGCGCGAACAACTGCAGGCGGGGGCCGACGTGCTGATCGGAACGCCCGGCCGCATCATCGACTACCACAAGCAGCGCGTGTTCGGCCTGAAACGCACCGAGGTGGTGGTGCTCGACGAAGCAGACCGCATGTTCGACCTCGGCTTCATCAAGGACATTCGCTACCTGCTGCGGCGCTGCTCGCCACCAACCCAGCGCCAGTCGATGCTGTTCTCGGCCACGCTGTCCTGGCGGGTGATGGAGCTGGCTTACGAGCACATGAACAACCCGGAAAAGGTTCAGGCGCAGGCGGAGACCGTGACCGCGGACCGGATCCGCCAGGTCATCTACTACCCGGCCAACGAGCAGAAGATTCCGTTGCTGATCGGCCTTGCCCGCAAGCTGCAGCCCGAGCGCGCGATCGTGTTCGTGAACACCAAGCACTGGGCCGAGCGTGTCTGCGACTGGCTGAACGCCAACGAACTGAAAGCCGCCCTGCTCTCGGGCGACGTGCCGCAGACCAAGCGCAGCCGACTGCTGTCCCAGTTCGCCGAAGGCAAGTACCGCTATCTCGTCGCGACCGATGTCGCCGCCCGCGGCCTGCACATCCCCGACGTGACCCACATCTTCAACTTCGATCTCCCGCAAGCGGGCGAGGACTACGTGCACCGCATCGGCCGCACCGCCCGCGCCGGCGCGGAAGGTGACGCCATCAGCTTCGGCTGCGAAGATTCCGCGTTTTATCTGCCCGACATCGAGGCCTACCTAGGCCGCCGCATCCCGACCGAAATGCTCTACCCCGAGGATCTTCCGGCGGATTTGAAGCGCCCCCCTCCGCGCGCACGGCGCAAACCCGACGAACGCCGGGGGCGGGCGCCGCGTGGCAGCGCCCGGGAGGGCGGCAGAACGCCAGACCGCGGACCGGGCAGGCCCGGTGGAGGCCGCCGGCCGCGCCGCCCTGCCCCCAGCTCCTGATCCACCCGTCCGGCGCCGCGAGACGCTGGCGGCGCTACCGACACATCCCAGCTCCCGACCCGCGCGGTGGTTCCCGAACGCGGCCGGGAACCGCGCATCGCCGGCGTTGGCGCGGAACGAGGGCTAGGCAGACCCGTGGGACGCGCCGGTCATCTGCTGCCAAACACCAACGAAAAAAAACGGCCGCGCATGCGGCCGTTCACGCAACCGCTGGGTTCAGGGCCGCTTGGGCGTGGTATATGGGGCCTCTTTCTGAAACGATTCCCAGATGGTGTCGTACCCCACATAGCCTTTCTCGTTCGGCGCCTTCTGCCGCGTGGTCAGGAAACGCGTCTTGCCCTCGGGAACGGCCGGGCGCTTCTTTGGGGTTGCTTGACTCATGCTTCACCTCGTCTCACTGGAAAAGGGGGGAATGAAAACACCGATGTCAGCCCCCCACGCTCACTGACAGACCGGAACTTTCGCAACGCTGTACGGGCAGGCGCGGTTGCGGGCAGAGTGTTCATGCGTGCGTTCGCCGCGGCAGGTCGCCCCGCGCGGGTGGTGCGCACTGCCATCCGCGGTCCCCGCGTCGGGCTTCGCTCGCGCTCAGCCCGCGAACCGGCCCTTGTGCTTCAGATGGGCACGGCGCGCCCACCGCTCACTTCAGGACCCGTCTCCACCTTGCCGCCATGCTCGATCTCTTCGTCGGTCGCATCACGCACCAACTGAATCTCGAGCTTGAAGATCACTTCCCTGCCGCATAGCGGGTTGTTGCCGTCGATGGTGATCGTCCTCGCGTCCACGCGGGTCACCAGGAAGTTCTTGGTTTGACCTTTATCGTTTTCCATCAGGATCGCGGTACCCACCTCGCGATATTCTTCAGGAACGTTCTCGATGCGATCGGTGATCACCAGAGACTCATCGCGCGGCCCGTAAATCTCGTTGCAGTCGATCGGCACTTCAATGGTATCGCCCGCGGATTTGCCTTCCAACTCGGCCATCACCCGCGGCGCAAGAATCTCGTTGACGCCATGCACGTAGCCCAACGGAAATTCGACCAGCGTCAGAGTCTGGCCAGATTTCGCGTCGATGACCTTGTAGGTCAGCTCCACGTACTTGTTCGGCTCGATTACGTCTTTTGTCATTGCTCAGCCTGCACTGTCAGAAAATGGACGCGCCAAAGATGCGCACTTCTCCCTGCTCGTAGCCAAGCACCATCCGTCCGAGCCACTCGCCTTCCTTCTTGTTGCTTCGGACCCGGTACAATACCGTAACGTGTTCGCCACGGCGGATGATCCCAAGGTAGTCCCAGTCCTCGCTCAGGTTACGCGTCAGTTCGCTCTTCGCGAACTGCTTGCCCACTTCCACCTCGTTGAGGCCGAACAGCAGGTTGTAGGAGAACTTCCGGACGAACTTCCCGTACTGGCCCTTGTTGGAATACTTGACCAGGTCGCCCCACATGGGGTGGGCGATTTCGGTGATCTGGTCATCGGAAAGCTCGGTAATATTCGTTGACGTCTCCTTCGTTACCGGAGCGTCACCTGCAGTCGTCATGTCAAAAGAGCCCTGTAATCAGTCGCGGACGGAACGGCCAGCAAGGACCGGCGCGCATCGGCGCCGGCCCTTGCCGGTCCTGCCAAGGGCGGCGGGGCCGATCCCGGCCCCGCCGCGGCTTCCGGTCAGTCGTCCTTGCCGACCAAGTGGTAGCACGGTGCCTTTTCCATGGTGTACTCGCCCGTCTTCGGATCGCGACGGGAGACGGTCAGCACATGCCAGTTCTCGTCGTCGAGTTTCATGGCGTCGCCACGGTAGTAGTAACCCGGCCAGCGCGTTTCCTTGCGGAACAGCGTGTGATGGAACACGCTTTCGGCGGTGCGCAAACGGTGCTTGAGTTCCCAGGCACGCAGCAGCTCGTGGACGTCCTCGGCGGCCAGCTTCTCCAGATCCTCTTCGAGAACCTTCATCTTCTTGAGTCCGATGTGGAGCAGCTTTTCGTTGGTCATATAGCTGACCGTCACGCCACCGCAGTATTCGTCCATCAGCTTCTGCAGGCGGTCCAGGCCCTGCCGCGGATTGATGAAGTTCGGGTTCACCGAGCCGGCAACCACTTCATTATGGTAGACCTTGTAGTGCTCCATCGGCTTGTAGATCTCTTCCTTCAGATCGTTGATCTGCTTGTCGGAGACCCGGATGCCCTGCGCCTTGCCGTCATCGATGTACTTGCACGCAGCCTTCGCGGCCAAACGCCCTTCGGTGAACGAGCCGGACGAGAACGCGTGCGGGGTGCCGCCCACCGCGTCGCCAGCGCCGAACAGGCCTTCCACGCTGGTCATGCGGTTGTAGCCCCAGAAATACTCGGGGGGCGACACGTCCTCGGGGCCGGAGCACCACGCGCCACAACCGGTGGCGTGAGAACCCATCACGTACGGTTCCGACGTGGTCAGCTCGGGGTTTTCGTTCTTCGGATCGACGTCGGTCGCCGCCCACAGCACGGCCTGGCCAACGGTCATTCCAAGGAAGTTCTCCCAGCCCACTTCTTCGAGATGCGGATCCTGGAAGGCTTCCATGGTGATCATGTGAATCGGGCCACGACCCGCGTTCACTTCGCTGATGAACGCATGGTTACGCAGGCAGGTCGGGATCGGGCGATGCGTCCGGTGCGACACTTCCGGATCCAGGTATTCCTTGCCGACCATTTCCTGCAGCTCGGGCCACCACTTGGACTCGTACTCTTCACCCAAACCATTCTGCGTGTAGGTCTTCAGGTGCAGGAAGTACGCGCCCACCGGGCCGTAGCCGTCCTTGAAGCGCGCCAGCACGATGCGGTTTTCCATCTGGGTCATCTTGGCGCCGGCGTTGATCAGCAGCCCATAGGCAGAGCCCGACGACCACGGCGCATACCACACGCGACCGGCACCCTCACCGACCGAACGCGGCTTGAAGATCATGGATGCGCCACCGGCACCGACGATCACCGCCTTCGACTTGAACACGTGGTAGTTCCCGGTGCGCACGTTGAAGCCAACGGCGCCGGCGACCCGGTTTTCCTTGGATTCGTCCATCAGCAGGTGCGTAACGCAGATCCGGTTGTAGACCTGGTCCGCGGACTTCTTCGCAGCCTCGGCGACGATCGGCTTGTAGGACTCGCCGTGAATCATGATCTGCCAGCGCCCTTCGCGCTGATAGGCACCCGTCTTGGGATCGCGCATCAGCGGCAGGCCCCATTCCTCGAACTGGTGCACCGCGGAGTCGACGTGGCGCGCCATGTCGAACAGCAGGTCCTCGCGCACCATACCCATCAGGTCGATGCGGGCGTAGCGTACGTGGTCCTCGGGGTTGTTCTCGCCCCAGCGGGTTCCCATGTAGCAGTTGATTGCGTACAGCCCCTGGGCGACCGCGCCGGAGCGATCGATATTGGCTTTTTCGGCGATGATGATTTTCTTGTCCTGGCCCCAATACCTGGCTTCAAAGGCTGCGCCCGTGCCGCCCAGGCCGGCGCCACAGACCAGGATGTCGATGTTGTCTTCGACGATAGTCTTATAAGCCATTAGTAGTACACCCCTTCTTTCAGCTTGAGGCCGGCGGTCTCCAGCGTATACAGATCCCCGTCATCCATGCGGATGTAGTTGGGCTCGTTGAACAGCAGCTGGCTTTCGCGGGCGGTCTTGTCCGGCCCGGGCACGTCCGCGAGTTTCGGAATGTGCTTGCCCCAGGGCTTGGTCGTGATCGGCGACAGGAAGTTCTTTTCCCTGCCGTCCCGGAACTTGATTTTCCATCCGATGGTGCCGCGCTCCTCATCGCGATGCACCCGAACGCTGTGCCCGAGCGGGGCGAAGTCGGCGTAACCGCGCACGTCGATAGCGTGATGCGGGCAGGCCTTGACGCAGGAGAAACATTCCCAGCACATGTTGGGTTCGATGTTGTATGCACGACGATAGGTCGGGTCGATATGCATGATGTCCGACGGGCAGATGTCGACGCAGTGCCCACAGCCATCGCAGCGGGTCATATAGACGAAAGTTGGCATGACAATCCTCGATCAGAATGCTGTTGATCAGCTGAATGACTCAGTAGTGGTTAGGCGCTTCACGCTTGATGCCCAGGCCCATATCCATCGGAGCATCGCGCAGCAGTTCCATCGAATGCCGCTTCTGCTGCTCGGGATCGTCGCGGGTCAGGGTCGGCAGGTTTTCTGCGGAACCATCGGCCCGGGTAAGGCGCTTCTGATAGGCCGCGGCGGGCTTGAAGAACATGTGCGCGAACTTGGACCAGTAGACCGTGGCGAACAGCGTGGTGGTGGCCGCCACGAACAGGACGAAGAACAGCCAGCCAATGGTGCCGGCGCCCTGGGTGAGCGACCACAGGATCGCGAATGTTGCAGTCGTCAGCAGCGAGACGATGAACAGGTCAGCACGCGCCAGCCGGTACCAGGGACGGCCCTCGGCAGATACGTCGACGCGGATGAAGAACCAGAACCAGTAGCCACCTACGGCCAGCAGAATGGCGCCAAGGTGCCACAGCAGCGGCAGGATCGCGGGCGCCGCATCCGCCGGATAGCCAAAGATCAGAATTGCGGTGGTAACCGCAAAGATGATGAAGCCGTACATCGTGAGCAGGTGGGACATCCGGCGCTGCGGGTTCGCGAACTCGCCCGAGGTCAGCACCTCGTTCGCGAGCGTCTTGACCGCGATTCCGGCCTTCTCACCGCCACCGACGGTGCGAGTCGCGTTTTCCTGAGATTTCTTTGCGTTCTCAAAGAAGTACTTGGCACTCTTCTTGTGCATCATGTCGAGAATCGTGCCGCCGACTACCAGGACGACCATCAGCACGACGTACACCTGCATTACGGCCGGTGGAATGACAGCGGCGAGTTCGGCGAAGGGGTTGCTTGTGATCACGGGCTCTGGTCTCCTCGGTGTATCGGAAATGGCGCACGGAGTCTGTTGCATTCCAATTTTGGGATCAAATCAAAGTTATTTGCGTTAGCATAAGTGCAGCTTATGGGCGGGGGCCCCGGTGAGCAGATTTGCACCGCGGGTCTCGACGTTGGCCGATCGGACCGCCCACCTGCAACGGGCGGGCCGGATCGCGGCGGAACCAGCGGGGCGCCGGGTTCAGGGGGATTTCTGCCCACCGGGTAGTCGTGAGGCACCGGGCCCGACCGACCAGCGCAGCAGATCCGCGCTGCCCAATCCACATCGTCCGGGGTCGGTGGCACCATGCGAAGTCAGGATTTTCCTGCCGCGCACGGCGAGAACTAACGAACGCGCCGGAGCCCACCCATAAGTCCGGAACCGGCAGACCGGTTGAAATCCCTGGCCCGTTATGTTCCATCTTGTGCTACGTTACCGCCGCTTGTCTTTGTGCAGGCCGGCGCGGTCGCAGGCGACCTGGCCACCCCATACACGGCGGCAGTGCCGCTGATCCAAGCAATCTCAACATCCATAGTTGGTAGGAGATAGAGCCCCATGATCAAGCCACATGGCGCGGATACCCTGAAGCCCCTCTTCGTCTACGATACCGAAAGACATCACGCCCTCATGAAAGAGGCCGAAACCCTCCCCTCCGTAATGATCAGCTCTGCTGCTGCCGGCAACGCCGTGATGTTGGGGGGCGGCTACTTCACCCCGCTAAACGGCTTCATGGATGTCGCCGACGCAATGGGCTGCGCCGAAAACATGCGGACCACCACCGGCCTGTTCTTCCCGGTCCCGGTGGTCAACCTGCTGGAGAACGCCGACGCCATCCGCGGCGCCAAGCGCATCGCGCTACGCGATCCCAACATGGAAGGCAACCCGGTCCTCGCGATCCAGGAGGTCGAGGCGATCGAGGAGTTCACCGCCGAACAGATGGCGACCATCACCGAGAAGGTCTACGGCACCACCGACCGCGAACATCCCGGTGTCGCCGCCTTCAACAGCGTCGGCCGTGTCTGCGTCTCCGGCCCGATAGAGGTGCTGCACTTCTCTTATTTCCAGGATGACTTCCCGGACACCTTCCGCACCGCCGTCGAGATCCGCAACGAGATCACCGAGCGCGGCTGGAACAAGGTGGTCGCCTTCCAGACCCGCAACCCGATGCACCGCGCCCACGAGGAGCTGTGCCGAATGGCGATGGACCAGCTCGAGGCCGACGGCGTGGTGATCCACATGCTGCTTGGCAAGCTCAAGCCCGGCGACATCCCGGCCCCGGTGCGTGATGCCGCGATTCGCAAAATGGCCGAGCTCTACTTCCCCCCCAACACCGTGATGATCACCGGCTACGGCTTCGACATGCTCTATGCAGGGCCGCGTGAGGCAGTCCTCCACGCATTGTTCCGACAGAACATGGGGGCGACCCATTTCATCATCGGCCGCGACCACGCGGGGGTCGGCGACTACTATGGGGCCTTCGATGCCCAGACCATATTCGACAGCGAAGTGCCGCCCGACGCACTCGACATCGAAATCTTCCGCGCCGACCACACCGCGTACTCCAAGAAACTCAACCGCGTGGTGATGATGCGCGACGTGCCCGACCACACCAAGGAAGACTTCGTGCTCCTGTCCGGCACCAAGGTACGGGAGATGCTGGGGCGTGGCGAGGCCCCTCCGCCCGAGTTCTCCCGGCCTGAAGTGGCGCAGATCCTGATGGATTACTACCAGAACCTGAACCAGAAGTAACCCCCTTCTGCTGAAGTGGGAATCAGCCACGGAAAGGCACGGAAAGCCCGGGAAAACATAAGGAAGCGCTGATTAATTCCTCATCGCGAGGAGCGAAGCGATGTGGCGGTCCATAAGGCAATGATTTCGTTGACGCCGCTTGGATTGCCGCGCTTCGCTCGCAATGACAGGCCCCCTTGTTCAGCGTTTCCATAACGGGTTCAATACCACTTGGGTGTGTTCCCGCGCCTTCTGTGGCTCGTCTGGTGCTGGCGCGGGTTGATTCGAGGCCGCGAAACAACGAAGGACACGCGGGGTCGCGGATCAGCGCAATCCAAGGGAACGGGTCGCGCGCCCGGCACCGGGCACGGCAGTGCCTGGTCGGTGGGTTGGGGGATCAGCCCTCCCCGGTGCCGGGGAAGGCTGATCAATACTCTCTCGACAGAGCGGCCTGGATCTCGGCGAAGGTCCGTGCGACATCGAAGGTCTGGACCGGAAGCCCGAGCTGGCGACCGATCTGCGTCGCCGAGAACATGCCGCGGATGCGATTCGCTCCCGATTTCGGATCGATCTCGCCTACCAGCGCGTGCTGACGCCCCCAGTCCTTCAGCGTTGCGACGATGTCACCCACCTCCGCCCGCATCACCCGGGACATGTCCAGCAGGTCGATGGCATCCACAGGCGCCATCAGGTCGCGCACCTGCAGATCACCGTACCGTCCCCCGTGCTCATGGATCAGCTGGATCGGCCTCTCGCCCTGGGTGTCGCGCGCGGTAATCAGGCCGACGACGTTATCCATCTCGTCAACGACCAGCAGCAGGCGGACACCCCGCTTGATCATCGCCTCGGTCGCCTCGTTCAGCGTTGCAGTCGGGCCGATCGTCGCGACCGGCACCTTCCGGAAATCGGTCATCACGCACAGTGCCGAGGAAGAGACGGTGACCAGCGGCGGGGCCTCGGTGGGCTGCTGCAACATGGTCCCGGGCAGGGCTTTGTGTGATGGCAAGGGTTTGTGAGGGCTATCGCTCGTCATCGTGACTCCTTCTTCGTCTGGCCAGCGAACTACTCGAGATTCTCGGCCCCGATCGGGTGGCCGTTCAGGCCCGACGGTTGACCCACGCGCCGCAAGCAGGCGTCAACCACTCGGAAAACCACAGTACCGCCATCGGGAATTTTGCGCCATCCTGCCTGCTCGTCTCGCTCTTGCAAACCGCGAGCCTCGCCCAGCGGAACCGGAAGGGGCGGTCACGCTCCGCGCGGTGCCGTGATCCGGGGCCGACTCGGCGCCCTGTAGGCTCCGGTCCGGATCGTCACGGCGCCGGGCATTACGACGGGTGCCGCCGAAGGCCCGATTCGGTCGATACGCGGGGCGCCCCCGGATGGTCCGACACCCAACAAGCAGCCGCGAACCTGACAGTATAGATGACGGCGTGTCGGCCGGTGGTTCCAGATGCCGCCAGGGCAATGTATCGCGACCGGGCGGCATCGGGTGCCGTCCCGCCTCAGCGTCAGGCCTTCGCGTGCTCCACCGCCGGCGTCAGGCGGATCTCGAAAGCCATGCTGTCGAGGTCTCCCAGCGCCCAGGTGGCCTCGGGAGCACCAAGACCGGCCACGGTGCCGGGGTTCACGACCCAGGTCGAGCCGTTCTTCACATGCGGTTGCTGCCGTATCTCGGGCTCGTGACTGTGCCCGCAACACACGAGATCGTAGTCGCCCGTGCAGGCCATCGCGTGGGCATAATGAGGGTAATGGGTTACAAAGATGTGGCGACCGCCCAGGGTAATGATGCCGTCGTGCCCGTAATAGGTCAGCAGGCCATTGGACTGGTGCGCAATGCGCGAGATCGCCACCGGGTCGCCGAGGTTGTTGCCGTGCACCGCGTGGATCGGCAGGCCCAGCTTCAGCGACGCCCTCAGCGTATTGCCGCCGATCAGATCGCCGCAGTGGATCACCGCTTCGGCACCCTCGGCGGCACCGGCCTCGATCGCCCGCGCCAGCATCGGGCCGCGGTCGTGACTGTCCGATACGATGCAAATCTTCATAGACCAACCCGCCCGCCATCGTCCGCGTCCACCCCGCCGACGCTGGCGACCACGGCCTTCATCGGCTTGCCCCGCACGTAGCGTCCGAACGGGATCCGGGTAGCGATTTGACTCTCGTGTCGGGTGAAGCCGGCGAACGGCTCAGCCATGTCCACATTCCTTGGGTGCTTATGGATGGATAAAAAAAATTGCCTTGTCGGGCCCTCCGGGCCCCCGCATACTGCACGGAGTATATCGTGATTTACTGATCATTCAAGGCGGGCCATATCATGCCACAGACCCCCTCGCAGGAAGTGAAAAATACCACTTGTTACATGTGTGCGTGCCGCTGCGGGATCCGCGTGCACCTGCGTGACGGCAAGGTCCGCTATATCGACGGCAATCCCGATCATCCGATCAACCGCGGGGTGATCTGCGCCAAGGGCTCGTCGGGGATCATGAAGCAGTACTCGCCCGCTCGCCTCACCCAGCCATTGCGCCGCAGGCCCGGCGCGGAGCGTGGTGCCGGCGATTTCGAACCGATCGCCTGGGACGAAGCCTTCACGATGCTCGAGGAACGCCTGGGGCGGCTTCGGGAAACCGACCCGAAGAAGTTCGCGCTGTTCACCGGCCGCGATCAGATGCAGGCGCTGACCGGGCTGTTCGCGAAGCAGTTCGGCACGCCGAACTATGCCGCGCACGGCGGCTTCTGCTCGGTGAACATGGCCGCGGGAATGATCTACACCATCGGTGGCTCGTTCTGGGAGTTCGGCGGCCCCGACCTCGAGCGCTCGAAGCTGTTCGTGATGCTCGGCACCGCCGAGGATCATCACTCCAATCCGCTGAAGGTCGCGATCTCCAAGTTCAAGCGCGAGGGCGGGCGCTTCATCTCGATCAACCCGGTGCGCACCGGCTACTCGGCGATCGCCGACGAATGGGTGCCGATCCGCCCGGGAACCGACGGCGCGCTGCTGCTCGCGATCATCCACGAGATCATCGCGAAGGGCCTGTACGACCGCGACTTCCTGGTGCGCTACAGCAACGCCGGGCAACTGGTGAACGTTAACCCCGAAAACGACGAATTCGGGATGTTCCTGCGCGCCGAGGTGCCCCCCGACGACGGCTGCTACGACCCGCAGGACAAGCTCTGGTGGGACCGCCGCACCGACCGGCCGGTCGTGACGCACAGCACGGACGCCGACCCCTACCTGCTCGGCGAGTTCCAGCTGCACGACGGCACCCCGGCAAAGCCGGCGTTCCAGCTGCTGCAGGAGCGCGTGCAGGAATACACACCGGAGTGGGCCGCGCGCATCACCGGCATTCCCGCCGGCACGATCCGCCGCCTCGCCCACGAAATGGGCGTGACCGCGCGCGACCAGCGCATCGAACTGCCGATCGCCTGGACCGATTCCTGGGGCGTCGAGCACGAGAGCGTGACCGGCAACCCGGTCTCGTTCCACGCGATGCGCGGGCTCGCCGCGCATTCGAACGGCTTCCACACGATCCGGGCGCTCGCGATCCTGATGTCGCTGCTCGGCACCATCGACCGCCCTGGCGGTTTCCGCCACAAGGCGCCGTTCCCGCGTCCGATCCCGCCCTGCGCGCGCACGCCGAAGGGGCCGGAGGGAATCCGCCCCGGGCAGCCGCTGGACGGCATGGTGCTCGGCTGGCCGGCCGACCCGGACGATCTGTTCGTCGACGAACAGGGCGGGCCGGTGCGCATCGACAAAGCCTTCTCCTGGGAGTACCCGCTGGCCGTGCACGGCATGATGCACAACGTGATCACCAACGCCTGGCGCGGCGACCCCTACCCGATCGACACCCTGCTGATCTTCATGGCCAACATGGCCTGGAACTCGACGATGAACACCGTCGAGGTCCGCAAGATGCTGAACGACAAGGACGAGAACGGCGAGTACAAGATTCCGTTCCTGGTCGTCGCCGACGCGTTCCAGTCCGAGATGACCGCCTTCGCCGACCTGGTCCTGCCGGACACCACCTACCTCGAGCGCCACGACGTGATGTCGATGCTCGACCGGCCGATCTCCGAGTACGACGGGCCGGTGGACTCGGTGCGCATCCCGGTGGTGCCGCCGACCGGCCAGTGCAAGCCGTTCCAGGAGGTGCTGATCGAACTGGGCTCGCGCCTGAAGCTGCCCGCGTTCGTGACCGCCGACGGCAAGCGCAAGTACCGCGACTACCCGGACTTCATCGTGAACCACGAGACCGAACCGGGCTCCGGAATCGGTTTCCTCGCCGGCTGGCGCGGCAGGGGCGGCGAGAAGTTCATGCGCGGCGAGCCGAACCCGAACCAGTGGGAGATGTACGCGAAGAACAACTGCGTGTTCCATTGCGAGCTCCCCCGGAGCTACCAGTACATGCGCAACTGGAACAGGGGCTACCTCGAATGGTCCCAGCGCAACCGCATCACCCGCTACGCCGAGCCGATCCTGATCCACCTCTATTCCGAGGTACTGATGAAGTTCCGCGCCGCGGCGCAGGGCAAGGGGCCGTCGAAGCGCCCGCCCGCACACCTCGCCGATCGTGTCGAGACCTATTTCGACCCGCTGCCGTTCTTCTACGATCCGCTGGAATGCCAGGCCACTGACAAGCACGCCTACCCGCTGGCGGCGATCACCCAGCGCCCGATGGCGATGTACCACTCCTGGGATTCGCAGAACGCCTGGCTGCGCCAGATCCACGCACACAACCTGCTGTTCGTGAACACCCGTACCGCGAAGGCCGCCGGCATCGAGGACGACGACTGGATCTGGGTCGAGAGCCAGTGGGGCAAGGTGCGCTGCATGGCCAAACATTCCGAGGCGGTCGAACCGGGAACGGTCTGGACCTGGAACGCGATCGGCAAGGCGGCCGGCGCCTGGAATCTCGCACCCCGGTCGAACGAGGCGCGCAAGGGCTTCCTGCTGAACCACCTGATCTCCGAGGAACTGCCGGGCGCGAACGGCCCGATCTCCAACTCCGACCCGGTCACCGGACAGGCGTCGTGGTACGACGTGCGCGTGCGCATCTACAAGGCCGGCGCCGACGAACCCGAGGTGACCGCACCGCAGTTCGCGACATTGAAACCCTACCCGGGCCAGCCGAAAAGACCGCGCGTCTGGAACTTCCTGGCCGGCAAAGGAGGCAAGAAATGACCCAGCTCGCACTGGTCATCGACCTGAACGTCTGCGTCGGCTGCCATGCCTGCGTCACCAGCTGCAAGGAGTGGAATACCTCGGGCGACGCCGGCCCGCTGGTGGACCTGAACCCCTACGCCGCCGACCCGACCGGCACCTTCTTCAACCGGGTGCAGACCTTCGAGGTCGGCGAGTACCCGAACACCGAGACCGTGCATTTCCCGAAGTCCTGCCTGCACTGCGAGGAGCCGCCCTGCGTTCCGGTCTGCCCGACCGGCGCCTCGTACAAGCGCAAGGAGGACGGCATCGTGCTGGTCGACTACGACAAGTGCATCGGCTGCAAGTACTGCTCCTGGGCCTGCCCCTACGGCGTGCGCGAGGTCGATGCCCAGCGCAAGGTGATGACCAAATGCACCTTGTGCGTCGACCGGATCTACGACGACGCGCTGCCCGAGTGGGATCGCAAGCCGGCCTGCGTGCGCGCCTGCCCGACTCACGCACGCCTGTTCGGCGACATCCACGACCCGGATTCCGAAGTGTCGCAGGCGATCCGCGAGAACGGCGGTTACCAGTTGATGCCGGAATGGGGAACCAAGCCGGCGAACCACTACCTGCCGCGGCACAAGACGCGAATCACCGTGCGCGAGGATGAACTCGAGCGCGCCGACAACCCGCTGAAGATCGACAGCAAGCTTCCGAAGCCCGGGCGCGACGAACCCTCGCTCGACGACGTCACCAGCTGGTAACCACGGACGAACTGATCATGCATCCTGCTTTCTCGGTCATCTTCCTCACCACCTTGATCGGCGCCGGCCAGGGACTGTTCCTGGCGCTGTTTACGGTCGAGTCCTACGGCCTGCTCGAGCTCGTGCCCAGTCAGGGACCGGAGTTCTACGCTCATGGCAGCCTGCTGGCGCTGGCGCTGCTGGTGCTGGGTCTGTTCGCGTCGTTCTTTCATCTCGGGCGCCCCGAGCGCGCGTGGCGCACGGCGACCAAATGGCGTACCTCGTGGCTGTCGCGCGAGGTGATCGTGCTGCCGGCGTTCATGGCCGTCGTGTTCCTGTACGGGCTCGCGCACTGGACCGGCTTCAACCCGTCGCTGGGAACACTGCCGGGCGGGTACAACGTGCTGGCCACGGTGCTGCTCGGCGCCCTCGGTGCATTGCTCGCGTTCGCGCTGTTTCTGAGCACCGCGATGATCTACGCAGCGGTGAAGTTCCTGCAGGAATGGCATTCGCCGCTGACCGTGGTGAACTACACGCTGCTGGGTGGCGCGTCGGGCTTTACGCTGGCCGCCGCCTACGCCGCCTGGGCCCAGACTGACCTGGTGTCCTTCCTCGCCGGCTGGGCGATCATCCTGACGCTGCTCGCGCTGGTCAGCCGCGCCGCCTCGCTGATCCGCAACGCCCGGATCAAGCCGATCTCGTCGCTGCAGACCGCGATCGGCGTCAAGCACCCGCGCATCGAGCAGAAGTCGCAAGGCTTCATGGGCGGCTCGTTCAACACCCGCGAGTTCTTCCACCACCGCTCCGCCGGCTTCGTACGCGCAGTGAAATGGGCGTTCTTGATCGGCGTGTTCGCGATCCCGGCGGCCCTGCTGGCGCTCGCGATGCTGATGACCGTGGACGCGACCCCCGTGCTGGTCGCCGCGTTCGCGGTGCAGTATCTGGGGCTGCTCGCCGAGCGCTGGTTCTTCTTCGCCCAGGCGAACCACCCGCAGAACCTCTACTACCAGTCGGTCGCCTGATCCTGTCTGGAGGCGGGGGCAGGCGCGCATTTCCAGGCTTGCCGGCCCGCGCTACCCCGCGGGCCAGTAGTCGGTGGCGATGCCGTCGCCGAGGTCGGCCTCGATCAGGCGCTGGCGCACCTCGAGCAGTTTCTCGATCAGCGCCGGCTCGCTGCGCTCGTAGGCCGCGGCGTCCGGTACCCGGTTGACCACCACGCCCAGCAGCTCCGTGATCGCGTTGCCGATCGAGTTCTGGCTGATGGTCACGATCAGCCGGCCGTCGTCGTTGCGGTAGATCAGCTGCTTGAACGCCGGCTGCCAGCGGATCGCGTTCGCGTAGCGCGCGTCGTGGATGCAGCGGTCGCGGACCTTTTTCGCGGTCTTCAGGAAGTCGTTGTTGAACAGCAGCACTTCCTCGACATGATGCGGGAAATGCACGTCCGCGGGCATCGGCGCGTTGCGGGTCGAGACCTGCGAGAAGAACGTGCGGTAGAAGTCGAGAAAGCCCTTCAGGATCGCGTCGTACTCGCGCCAGAAGCGGATGTCCTGCAATGCCGCAGCGCCGCCCTGGATCTCCCAGCTCGGAAGCCCCTGCGGATACCCGGTCAGGTCAAGCCGCGCATGTTCGTCCGCGGCCGGCTTCAGGATCTCCAGCTCCAGCGCCCGGGTGAAGAATTCGCGGTAGACATCGCGCATGTACTGCTGGAACAGGCTGTGCTGACCACCGTCGGTCAGGTTGGGGTTCGCGGGGTCGGCGAGGCGTGCCTGCCGCAGCTCGCCCATCGGAAACACGATGAAATGGTTGTGCAGCATCCGAATGCTCGGCACCCCGGGCGCGGTCAGCGGCCAGGTCGCATCCAGGCTCGCCTCGCCGGCCAGCACCAGCACATCCGCCGGGTCCGGGTACCGCTCCAGCATGTACTCGATCAGGATCCCGTTCATCCGGTTCCACACGTGCCGCACCGCGGCCGGCACCTGGGTCCGCCGCACCGGGCGGCCGAGCGGATCCAGAATGACCTTCGAGGTGTTGTAGATGATCGAGCAATCGAACTCGTTGCTGTGCCCCAGCGCCTTGCGGTAGAGCAGCAGGTTTTCCGGATTCGCAAGCAGACCGTTGTTGTGCACCAGATCCGCCAGGTTCTCGGTGCTGTTGAAGAACTCGTTGGGTTTCATCCCCTCCGGGATTTCCAGCGGGATCGGGCGGAACGGGGTGGTGATTTCGCGTGGACCTGCTTGCATGGATGGGGTCGCAACCTCGTTCTAGGGGCACGAACGGCGGCTGTCGCCCGGCCGTTGCGCACGTGAGCCTTGTGCCTGCCACAGCAGACCCTGTACTGTACCGCCCCGCAGTGCGCCGGGCCGCACGGGCCCGGAACCATACCATATTCACCACCCGCTGAAGGAGCGAACTCATGCGACTGATTCTGTTGGGCGCCCCCGGTGCCGGCAAAGGCACGCAGGCCCAGTACATCACCGAGAAATACAACATTCCGCAAATCTCCACCGGCGACATGCTGCGCGCCGCGGTCAAGGCCGGGACGCCGCTGGGCATCGAGGCCAAGAAGGTGATGGACGCGGGCGGCCTGGTGTCCGACGACATCATTCTGGGTCTGATCAAGGAGCGCCTGGAGCAGCCCGACTGCGCCAACGGGTTCCTGTTCGACGGCTTCCCGCGCACCATCCCGCAGGCCGAGGCGTTGAAGGAACAGGGCGTCAACCTGGACTTCGTGGTCGAGGTGGACGTGGCTGACGAGGAGATCATCAAGCGCATGAGCGGGCGCCGTGTGCACCCGGCATCGGGCCGCACCTACCACGTGACGTTCAACCCGCCGAAGGTCGACGGCAAGGACGACGTCACCGGCGAGGATCTGATCCAGCGCGACGACGACAACGAGGAAACCGTGCGCAAACGCCTCGACGTCTACCACAGCCAGACCAAGCCGCTGGTCGAATTCTACTCGAAGTGGGCCGCGAGCGGCGACACGGCTGCACCGAAATACGTGAAGATTGCCGGCATCGGCTCGGTGGAGTCGATCCGCGACGAGATCTTCAAGGCCCTCGGCTGATCCTCTCCCCCGCTCCCAGGGAAGGACCGGGGAGAAAAGAAAGCCCCTCCCCCGCGGGCGGGGAAGGGGCTGGTGGGGCGTGCCCGGGCAGGGAGGGTGTTCAGCCCTGCAGCACCTTCGACACCAGGTTCTGGCGCAGGCGGTACGCATCGGGCATGCCCGAACCCAGCAGCGGCCGCAGGTACAGCCGGAAGGCATCGGTCACATCGGTGCCGGACTCGGAGATGAACTCATCCGGCATCACCTTGGTCTTGCCGGCCACCGCTTCCAGCGGCGCGAGCCGATAGTCGACCGAGTAGAAACCGGTGCGCTCGATCACCACCGAACCGTCGCGGTCGCCCCACATCGCGTACTGCACCGCCTTCTCGCCGACTTCCCGCGCCTCGCGCTGATCGACGTCGGACACACAGCCGATGAACGAGCGCTGCACGTAACCGAAGGTGTCACCGCGCACGCGCTTGACCCCCAGCTTGGTCCGGATCTCGTCGCAGAGCATGTCGGCCAGTGCACCGGTGCCGGACAACTGCACGTTGCCGTGCGCGTCCTTCTCGACGTCCTTCGCGAGCTTGACCGCAATCGGCACGCCTTCGGCATCATGGATGCCTTCGCTGACCGCGATCACGCAACGGCCGTAGCGATCCATCGTCGCCTTCACGTCGGCGAGGAACTTGTCCACCTCGAACACGCGTTCCGGCAGGTAGATCAGGTGCGGGCCGTCGTCCGGGAACTTCTTGCCCAGCGCCGAGGCAGCAGTCAGAAAACCGGCATGTCGACCCATCACCACCGCAAGGTAGATGCCCGGAAGCGCGTTGTTGTCGAGGTTCGCGCCGATGAAGGCCTGAGCGACGAAGCGCGCGGCGGACGGGAATCCGGGAGTGTGGTCGTTCTCGACCAGGTCGTTGTCGATCGTCTTCGGAATGTGCACGCTGCGCAGCGGGTAGTTGGCCTTGCGCGCCTCCTCGCTGACGATGCGCACCGTGTCCGACGAGTCGTTGCCGCCGATATAGAAGAAGTAGTTGATTTCGTGCGCCTGCAAAACCTTGAAGATCTCCTGGCAGTACTTCAGGTCGGGCTTGTCGCGGGTGGAACCGAGCGCCGACGAAGGTGTATTCGCGACCATCTCGAGGTTGTGCGTCGTTTCCTGGGTCAGATCGAGGAATTCCTCGTCGACGATGCCGCGCACACCATGGAACGCACCGTAGACCAGTTCGACGTTGTTGAACTTGCGGGATTCGAGCACCGCACCGACCATCGACTGATTGATTACCGCCGTCGGGCCCCCGCCCTGGGCGATCAGAACCTTAGCCATCCCATCCTCCTTCTGTATGCTATTGAAGCGAAAAGAAATCCGTGCCCCGCTCCGGCGGGAGCCGGTCGCGACTATACGCGATCCGTCCCGGGGCCGGTAGGGGTGGGAAGTACGGTGGTACCTCTTCCGGGAACTGGCGGCGCGCGGAATGCAGACTATCCTTGAATGCCATGAGTGATCATGCGCTGACAGACCCCTTCGGCCGCCGGATCGAGTACGTCCGGGTATCGGTCACCGACCGTTGCGACCTGCGGTGCTTTTACTGCATGCCCCGCGGCTTCCGCGATTTCGAAGAGCCCGAACACTGGCTCACGTTCGACGAACTCGAGCGGGTGATGGCGGCGTTCGCGCGGCTCGGCACGCGGCGCATCCGCCTGACCGGCGGCGAGCCGCTGGTGCGCAAGGATCTGCCGGCCCTGGCCCGGCGCCTGTCGGCCCTGCCCGGTGTCGACGACATTTCCCTGTCCACGAACGCGACCCGGCTCGCCCGCGAGGCCGAGGCACTGCGCGGCGCAGGCGTTCGCCGCATCAACGTCAGCCTCGACTCGCTAAAACCCGAGGTCTTCAGGCAGGTCACCGGCGGCAAGCTGGAAAAGGTGCTCGACGGACTGATGGCCGCGAAAGCGGCGGGTTTCCGCCCGATCAAGATCAACATGGTGATGATGGGCGGCATCAACGACGGCGAAGCCGAGGACATGGTCGAGTTCTGCCTCGAGCACGGCTTCACGCTGCGCTTCATCGAAACGATGCCGATGGGAGACACCGGGCGCGAGGCGAGCGGGCATTTCGTCGACCTGCAGCAACTGAAGGCGCGCCTTGGGCGCCGCTTCGACCTGCTGCCCGGGGTCATGCCCGGCGGCGGACCCGCGCGCTACGTGCAGGTGGCCGGCACCGACCTGCACATCGGGTTCATTACACCAATCTCGCAGCATTTCTGCGCGACCTGCAACCGCGTGCGACTCTCGGTGGACGGCACGATCTACACCTGCCTCGGCAACGAGCACAGCCTGCAACTGCGGCCCCGACTGCGCGCCGAGTGTTCGGATGCGGACATCGACGACGCGATCCGCGAAGCGATCGCGCTGAAGCCCGAGCGGCACGAGTTCCACGAGAAGCCCGAGAAGGTGCTGCGCTTCATGTCGATGACCGGCGGCTGAACGTAGCTGGCGGCATGTGCCCCCAGCCACCCGATCGGATGGTTGTGCGGCCGTAAAGCATGAGTCCTGCTCCGTACCGCAACGACCGACGAGCGCAGCGTCATCCGCCGGGCGGGCCTCCCGCCAGCCGACCATGCTTGCTCGCACGGCTCATGACGGGCTGCTGCCGCCTCCGCTCGGCCATTCGTTGCGCTTTTCGGCGCAGTCAGTCGACCCAGAGGCTCTTTGCGTTCACGAACTCGCGGATGCCGAGCCCCGCAAGCTCGCGCCCGTAGCCGGAATCCTTGACCCCCCCCGAACGGCAGCCGCGGATCGCTGCGCACGATGCCGTTCACGAACGCGCAGCCGCATTCCAGGCGGCGTGCGAGCGCCTCGCCACGCACGCGGTCCCGGGTCCACACGCTGCCGCCGAGCCCGTACCGCGACGCGTTGGCGAGGCGGACCGCCTCGTCCGCGTCCGCCGCGCGGGTGACCGCGGCCACGGGACCGAAGGTCTCCTCGTCGAACGCTGCCATGCCGGGCCGCACGCGGTCGAGCAGCGTCGGCGCATAGTAGAAACCGGGACGGTCGAGCCGCTCACCGCCCGCGAGGCAGACCGCGCCGACCTCCACGCTGCGGGTCACCTGGCCGTGCAGCTCGTCACACAGATCCGCGCGCGCCAGCGGACCGAGATCGGTGTCCTCGGCCATCGGATCGCCGACCTTCATCCGCTCGATCCCGGCCTGCAGCCGCGCGACGAACTCGTCGGCGACGTCCGCCTCGACGATGAACCGCTTCGCGGCGATGCAGGTCTCGCCGTTGTTCTGAAAACGCGCTTTCAGCGCCTGCCCGACGGTCCGGTCGAGGTCCGCATCCGCGAGCACGATGAACGCATCGGAGCCCCCCAGTTCGAGCACCGTCTTCTTCAACGCCTTGCCGGCCGCGGACGCGACCGCGCGCCCGGCGCCCTCGGACCCGGTGAGGCTGGCACCCCGCACCCGGGGATCGGCGATCACGCCGGCGACCGCGTCGGAGCGGATGGCCAGATTCCGGAACACGCCCTCGGGGTAACCCGCCTCCAGGAACACCTGCTCAAGCGCCGCCGCGCAACCGGGCACGTTTGCCGCGTGCTTCAGCAGCACGGTGTTGCCCGCCAGCGTCGCGGGGATGGCCTGCCGCAGCACCTGCCAGTACGGGAAGTTCCAGGGCATCACCAGCAGGATCGGGCCCAACGGCTGCCAGGCGATCAGCGAACGCCCCGCATCCGTCGGCACCCTCTTGTCGGCAAGGAAGCCGGGGCCGTCCACGGCGTAATAGTCGCAGGCGACCGCGCATTTCTCGATTTCGGCCCGGGCTTCGGCGAGGCGCTTGCCCATTTCGGCGGTCGCCTGCCGGGCAAGCGGGGCCGCCTGTGCACGCAGCACCGCCGCGAGGCGTTGCAGCGCCTGAACCCGCTCGCCCAGCGGGACCGCCGCCCAGTTGGGGAAACGTTCCTCCGCTCGGGCAAGCGACGCTTCCAACCCGTCGGCCGACAGCACCGGGAACGTGCCGAACCGCTCTCCGGTGGCAGGATTGATGCTGATCAATTCGTCCATGGCGTCGCCCTCGTCTGGTTCGCCGCCGGTATGCGGCGCGTGTGGCGCGTGTGGCGCTGGTCGATGCACGGTAGTATAGAGGGGTACGCTAAGCGATTCCGGGACGGGAGTTGTGCACGCCATGTCGATCAAGAGTGTTTGCCTCCTCGGGGGCACCGGCTTCGTCGGACGCCACATCGTCGCGCGCCTGACCGACAGGGGCATGGCCGTTCGCGTACTGACGCGCCACATGGAACGGCATCGCGACCTGAAGGTCATGCCCGAGGTGGACCTGGCCGCGGGCGACCCGCACGATCCGGCCACGTTGGAAGATTTCTTTGCCGGGGCCGATGCGGTCATCAACCTCGTCGGGATCCTGAACGAGAAGGGTCGCGACGGGTCCGGGTTCCGGAAGGCCCATATTGAGCTGACCGAGAAGGCGCTGGCGGCCGCGACCGACCAGGGCTTGCGCCGGTTCGTGCAGATGAGCGCGCTGAAGGCGGACATGCCCGATCCGCCGAGCCAGTACCTGCGCAGCAAGGCCGAGGCCGAACGTGCGGTATTCGCCGCCAGCGCGTTCCCGGTCACGGTGTTCCGCCCCTCGGTGATCTTCGGACCCGAAGATTCGTTCCTGAATCGCTTCGCCGGGCTGCTGAAGATCGCGCCGTTCATGCCGCTGGCACGCGCCGAGGCCCGCTTTGCACCGGTCTTCGTCGGTGACGTCGCCGACCACTTCGTGAACTGCCTCGACGATCCGGCCACGTTCGGCAAAGGGTTCGAGCTCTGCGGTCCGCGCATCTACACGCTGCGCGAACTGGTGCGCTACACCGCGCGCCTGACCCGGCGGCGGCGCCCGATCGTGCCGCTGCCAGGCTGGGCCGGCCGACTGCAGGCTACGGTGTTCGAGTTCGTTCCTGGCAAGCCGCTGTCGCGCGACAACCTCGCGTCGCTGTCGGTGGACAGCGTCTGCACCGGCGAGACCCTGCCCTGCCCGACCCTGCTCGAGGCCGTGGCCCCCGCCTACCTCGGCCAGGAGGGCCATCAGGCCCGGATGCAGCGCCTGCGTACCGGAACGCGCGAATAGGTCTCCGGGTCGGAAGCTAGCCGTCATGGAGACCTACCTGGTCGGCGGAGCCGTGCGGGACCGCCTGCTGGGCCGCCCCGTGCGCGAGAAGGACTACGTGGTTGTCGGGGCCACCCCGGCGGAGATGGAGGCACGCGGCTTCCGCCCCGTGGGCCGCGATTTTCCGGTCTTCCTGCACCCGCAGACGCACGAGGAATACGCGCTGGCGCGCACCGAGCGCAAGACTGCGAGGGGCTATCACGGCTTCCGCTTCAACGCCGCACCCGAGGTCACGCTGGAGCAGGATCTCGCGCGCCGCGACCTGACCATCAATGCGATCGCCGAGGCCGCCAACGGCGGGCTGATCGACCCGTTCGGTGGCCAGGCCGATCTGCAGGCCCGGGTGCTGCGCCACGTGTCGCCGGCCTTTGCCGAGGATCCGGTGCGCCTGCTGCGGGTCGCACGGCTCGTGGCACAGCTATCCCCCTTCGGTTTCACCATCGCGCCCGAGACCGAGGCCCTGATGCGCGAACTGGTGACCAGCGGCGAGGTCGACGCGCTGGTTCCCGAACGGGTCTGGGCCGAGTGCGAGAAAGCGCTGTCAAGTCCCGCCCCGCTTCGATTCTTCGAGGTGTTGCGGGCCACCGGAGCGCTCGAAGTGCTGTTCCCGGAACTGGCCCGGCTGTTCGGAGTGCCGCAGCCGCCACGCTACCACCCGGAGATCGACACCGGGGTGCATACCTTCCTGGTGTTGGAGCAGGCCACGCGGTTGAGCGAGAGCCCCGAGGTGCGGTTCGCAGCCCTGGTACACGACTTGGGCAAGGGCACGACCCCGGCCGAAATCCTGCCCGGCCATCACGGCCACGAGGAACGCGGCGTGCAGCTGATCCGGGAACTGGCGCAGCGCCTGCGCATCCCGAAGCGCCACCGCGACCTCGCGATCAAGGTGGCGCGGCACCATGGGCTGGTCCACCGGGTGTTCGAACTGCGCCCCGCAACGCTACTGAAACTGATCGAAGGCCTCGACACGCTGCGCCGGCCCGAAGGCCTGGAACCCTTTCTCCTGGCGGTCGAGGCCGATTTCCGGGGGCGTGCCGGATTCGCCACCCGTCCCTACCCGCAAGCCGATGCGGTGCGCCGGGCAGCCCGTGCGGCCGCCGGGGTATCACCCGAACCGCTTACCCGGGAAGGGCTGCGGGGTGCGGCCCTGGGCACCGCGCTGCGCCGGGCGCGCATCCGCGCCATCGCCGAACTGCGCCTGCAGGACGAGGCTCCGAACGGACCCGGCTGAAACCGGAAGCCGCTGCACGGCCTCGGAGCGGATGAAAACACCCCCGTCACTGCGAAGGATGACGCTCCCCCCGCACGGCGGGATCCGGGTTGCCCATGCGCATGCAACGGGGTCCGCGCAAACAACCCGGGTGCGCGCAACGCCGCCGGGCGCAGCAGGCACGAGGTCAGTATCACCTGACGTCAGTCCGGGGGAATGCGAATCCGGGCCAGCGCCGGCCCCAGGCGCCGAATCACCGCCGGGTCGTTGGCGGTCTTGGCCAGCATCAGCATGCCTTCCATGTAGGCAAGCATCGCCTCGGCGGTCGCCCGGACATCGACCGGACCCGTCTCTCCGATCGCGACCGCATCCTCGATCACATGTTCGAAACGCGTGCGAATCGCGGCGAACACGGCCCCGAGCCGGCGGCGGATGGCCTCGTCGGTGGTGGCGAGTTCCAGCGCCAGGTTGCCGAACGGACAGCCGGGCATGCGGCCCGTCGCGGCCATCGCCCCCTGCTGGAAACCGCAGAGGTGATCCACGAACCGCTCCAACCTCCGCAGCGGCGGCACGTCGCGTCCGAAGGCCGGTGACAGCACCTGCTCGTCCAGGATCCGCCGCAGCTCGTCGATCACGGCCAGGCTGAGGTCCTGCTTGCTCGGGAAGAAATGATAGAAGCTGCCCTTCCTGGTGCGGGCCTGCGCGCAGATCTCGGCGACGCCCACGCCGGTATAGCTGCGGCGGTGGATCAGGTCGCAGGCGCTGTCGACGATCCGCTGCCTCGTCTCGCATTGATCGGTCATCGCGCAAGGATGGTGGACCGTCCGGTCAAAGACAACGGGTAGGATTCCCCATTGCCAAGGCCACCGAGCGCGCGCAGGCGCACGACACGCGGCGTAGCGCCATGCCCTGCGCACGCAGCCACTTGCCTCCCCCGGGCGGTCGCCGTACCCTGCGGCGGCGTTTGCGGATACGACGAGGACCCGATCGATGGATTTCACCCTGGCGCGCGTGAACATGGTGGAGCAGCAGGTTCGCCCCTGGGATGTGCTCGACATGCGCGTCCTCGACGTCATGGAATCGTTGCCCAGGGAAACGTTCGTGCCCGCGGGCCGCGAGGGTTTGGCGTATGCGGATACCGAGATCCCGCTGGGTCACGGCGAGTCGATGCTGGCCCCGAGAGTGGTCGGGCGCTTGCTGCAGGCGCTGGCCCCCGGGGACAGCGAAACCGCGCTGGAGATTGGCACCGGCTCCGGTTTTGTCACCGCCTGCCTCGCGCGGCTCGCGGCGCAGGTCGACAGCGTCGAGCGCGTGGACGAATTCCGCCTGGCGGCCCGTGCGCGGTTGGAAGCACTCGGGATCGGCAATGCCTCTCTGCGAACCGCGACGGCGTCACCCGGCTGGACACCGCCGCGAAACCGCTACGACGTGATCAGCGTCAACGGGGCGATGACGGACTACGACCCGTTCCTGCAGTCGAGCCTGAGCCTGGGCGGGCGCCTGTTCGTGGTGGTGGGCCGCCCGCCGGTGATGCACGCCCGGTTGGTGATCCGGGTCGCGGAGGACAGCTACCGCACCGAGACGCTGTTCGAGACCCGGCTGAAACCGCTGCTGGGCTTCGAACCGCGCCCCGAGTTCGTCTTCTGACGGTCGCCGCCTGCCGGGGTCCGGCACGCCCATTGACGCCCGGGCTCTGCTAGCATATGCGGATCGCGATTTCCCGGGGATCCCTGCCATGAAAATGCTTCGCGCCCTGTGCGCCACCGCCGTGTTCGCCGCCACCTGGGCGTTGCCCGCCCAGGCCGAGGACCTGCTGCAGGTATTCGAGCACGCCCAGATGGAGGACGCCCAGCTGCGGGCGGCCGAGGCCCAGTACCGGGCGGTGCTCGAGGCAAGACCGATCGCACGCTCGACGCTGCTGCCGCAGCTCTCGGCCGACGCCGAACTCGGTGCGTTCTACTCCGACCCGGACGGCAGCAGCAGCATCGACGGTTCCAGCCACAGCATCGGGCTGAACCTGAACCAGAGCCTGTTCGACCAGCGAAACCGGATCGGCGTGCGCCAGGCGGACCTGCAGATCTCCAGTGCCGCGGCCGAACTCGATGCCGCCCGGCAGGATCTGATCCTGCGCGTCGCCGAAGCCTATTTCGGCGTCCTGGTCGCCCGGGAGACGCTGGAGTTCCGCAGGGCCGAGCGCGAGGCCATCAGCCGGCAGCTCGAGCAGACCCAGCGGCGCTTTGAGGTCGGGCTGATCGCGATCACCGACGTGAAGGAAGCGCAGGCGCAGTTTGACATTGCGTCTGCCGAGCAGATCGCGGCCGAGAACGCGCTCAACCTCGCGCGCGAACAGCTCGCAGTGATCACCAACCGCTATTACGACCAACTCGCCGCCCTGGGAGAACACCTCGACATGCCCTCGCCGGACCCTATGGATCCCCAGGACTGGGTCTCGGCGGCGCTCGAGAATAACCAGGAGCTGAACGCACAGCGCCTGAGTGCCGAGGTCGCCCGCGAACAGATCGGGCGCCAGCGCGCGGAGGGGCTGCCGACACTGGGGCTGGGGGCCTCGGTCAGCGACACCGGCTATTCCGGGGTGAACTCGGTGCCCGGAGGGCAGTTCAACGACCGCACCGACGCCCAGATCGGGCTGCGGCTGGACGTGCCCCTGTACACCGGCGGGCGCGTCAGCGCGATCACCCGCGAAGCTCGGGAGCAGTTCGAGGCAGCGCAGGAGACGGTGGTGTTTACCCAGCGCCAGACGGTACAGAACACCCGGAACAGCTACCTTTCGGTGATCGCGAACGCATCCAGGGCGCGGGCGCTGGCTCAGGCGCTGCAATCCACGCAGGCAGCATTCGAATCGGCCCAGGCCGGCTTCGAGGTCGGCACGCGCACCCAGGTCGACGTGTTGCTGGCCCTGCGCGAGGTCTTCAGGGCCGAGCGCGATTATGCCGAGGCCCGCTATGGCTACCTGCTCGAGACCTTGCGCCTGCAGCGCGCGGTCGGGAGCCTCAGCCTCGCCGACCTGCAGCGCATCAATGCCTTCCTGGAATAACGCCCCGCACAGGTCCGGCACGCGATCGCCGGCAGCGCGCGCGAGCACCAGCGCCCAGCCAACGGAGACACCCGCCCGATGCGTCATCTCGGCACCCTGCTTCTCGGAATCTGGCTCGTTCTGTACGGGCTGCAGGGACTGCTGGGCCTTCGGTTCCAGTATGATCACTTGGTTCTGAGCGCTCTCGCTCTGGTGGCGGGAGTACTGCTGATCCTGCGGCGCTGAACCCTATGCGTCTGACACCTGCCGAGTACCGGGATCTTCCGCACCGCCGGATCACCCTGCTGGGAATGTCGGGGGTCGGCAAGACACACCTGTCGAACATGCTCCGGCGCGAAGACTGGTTTCATTATTCCGGCGACTACCGGATCGGCACCCGTTACCTGAGCGAGCCGATCCTGGACAACATCAAGGCACAGGCGATGCAGGTTCCGTTTCTGCGCGACCTGCTGCGCGCCGACTCGATCCAGATCATCAACAACATCACCGTCGACAACCTGCATCCCGTGTCCAGTTTTCTGGGCAAGCTCGGCAACCCCGAACGCGGCGGGCTCTCGCTCACCGAGTTCAAGCGCCGCCAGGCCCTGCACCATGCCGCCGAGGTGCAGGCAATGCTGGACGTGCCGGACTTCATTCACAAGGCGCAGATTCTGTTCGACTATCCCCATTTCATCAACGATGCCGGCGGCTCGGTCAGCGAACTGGATGCGCCGGAGGTGCTCGAAACCCTGGCACAGCACACCCTGCTCCTGTACATCCGCGCCACAGACAAGAACCAGCGCGCGCTGATTGCGCGGGCCGAACGCGAACCCAAGCCGCTGTATTATCGTGAGGCCTTCCTCGACAAGCAGTTGACCCATTACATGTCCCAGCACGACCTCGACTACGTGGCCCAGATCGACCCCGACGATTTCGTCCGCTGGGTGTTTCCATACCTGTTCCAGTCCCGGCTGCCGCGCTACGAGGCGATTGCCCGGGACTACGGCTACACCGTACTGAGCAGCGAGGTCGCACAAGTCGGGTCGGCGTCCGACTTCGACGACCTGGTGCAGCTCGCGCTGGACCGCGGAGGGCGGATCTGATGCCGCTGGTTGCCCACTCCAACCTGCCGACCTTCGAACGCCTGCGCAAGGAAGGCGGTACCGTGTTACCCAACGACTACGCGCTGCACCAGGACATCCGCGCGCTGCACATCGGCCTGCTCAACATGATGCCCGATGCCGCGCTGGCCGCCACCGAACGCCAGTTCTTCCGCCTAGTCGGCGAGAGCAACCAGATCGCGCAGTTCTACATGCATCCCTTCACGCTGGCCGAACTGCCGCGTGGCCCGGGGGGGCAGGCCCATGTCGAGCGGTACTACGAAACGTTCGACACCATCCAGCGCGAGGGCCTCGATGCGCTGATCATCACCGGGGCGAACGTGAGTCAGCCCGACCTGGCGCTGGAGCCGTTCTGGGAACCGCTCGCAGAGGTGGTCGAATGGGCCTGGAAGAACGTCACCTCCACGCTGTGCTCGTGCCTAACCACCCATGCAGTGATGCAGTCGCGCTACGGAGAGCGCCGCCGGCACCGGGGCGCGAAGCTCTGGGGGGTGTTCGACCATCGGGTGGTCGACCGCACGCATCCGCTGGTGGCCGGCGTGAACACCCGCTTCGACGTGCCCCACTCGCGCTTCAACGACGTATCCCGCGAGCAGTTCGATCGCCACCGGTTGAAAGTGCTGGTCGAAAGCGAGCGAGCCGGCGTGCACCTCGCGGTGTCGGAGGACGGGTTCCGGCTGGTGTTCTTCCAGGGGCACCCGGAATACGACAGCATCAGCCTGCTGAAAGAGTACAAGCGCGAGGTACTGCGTTTCGTAAACGGCGAGCGCGAGGAATTCCCGCCGCTGCCCGAGCGCTACCTGTCACCGCAGGCCGCGGCGATCCTGGAGGAACACCGCGAACGCGTCGAGCAGGCCCGGCAACGGCGCGTGCCGGCACCCGAATTGCCAGAACCGCTGCTGGTGGGCCGACTCGACAACACCTGGCACGATAGCGCGCTCGCAGTGGTCAACAACTGGATCGGCAACGTCTACCAGTTTACGAACCACGACCGCCGCATTCCTTTCCGGCCCGGCGTCGACCCCAACGCGCCCCTGAACTGGAGCCGCTGAAGGGTTGAGGGCTGCGGCCCGCACCCGATCGGCTCCCGAGACACCGATGTCACGCGAACCTGCCTCCGACACGCCGATGACCGCGCTGTACGAGACCATCGCAGGCGATGAGGATGCCCGTGTCTGCAGCGACATCCCGGAAGAGGCGTGCAATGCCCAGCCGATCAACTTTTTCGTCCACCTGGTGTCCAATACGCTCAGCAAGGTCGGGGACGAGCTCGCCTCCGCACGCCTGGTGCTGGCGTGGATGCTGGGGGCGCTGGGTGCACCTGCAGCGTTCGCGGGCTTTCTGGTGCCGATCCGCGAGTCCGGATCGCTGATCCCGCAGCTGTTCGTTGCCGCGGCCATCCGGCGCCAGCCGGTGCGCAAGTGGTTCTGGGTGCTTGGCAGCGTCGGTCAGGGCCTGGCCGTTGCCCTGATGGCGGTCGTCGCGCTGACGCTGGAGGGTGCGGCCGCCGGCTGGGCCATCCTGGCGCTGCTAATCGTGTTCGCGCTGTCCCGGGGCGTGAACTCGGTGGCCTCCAAGGACGTGCTCGGGAAAACCATCGCGAAGCGGCGGCGTGGCACCGTGATGGGCTATGCGGCATCGGCAGCGGGCCTTGCGACGCTGGGCCTCGGCCTGTATCTGACCCTGGCGAATCTGGAGCATGCGGGAGTCGGGCTGTTTGCCGCGCTGCTCGCCGCCGCGGCCGGCGTGTGGTGGCTGTCGGCAGCGGTATTCGCCGGACTGCACGAACATCCGGGTGCCACCGAGGGTGGCGGCAACGCGGTCTCCGAGGCGATACGTTCGCTTGGCCTGCTCTGGAGGGATCGCGACTTCGGCCACTTCGTGCTGACCCGCGCGCTGCTGATGAGCACTGCGCTGGCCCTGCCTTTCTACGTACTGCTCGCCGAGGCGGCGACCTCGGGCAGCTTCGTGACCCTCGGCCTGCTGATCCTCGCGACCGGACTGGCCTCGGCGGTCAGCGCCCCGATCTGGGGTCGCGCGTCCGACCGCTCATCGCGCCAAGTGCTGATCGTGTCCGGCCTGATCGCCGGACTGCTCGGGATCGTGCTGGCCACCGCGAGCTGGAGCGGAATGGCGCCGGCGCTCGATGGCTGGGTCTTCGCGGTGTTCTTTTTCGTACTCGGTGTGAGTCACGCGGGGGTACGCCTGGGCCGCAAGACGTATCTGGTCGACATGGCCACCCAGCAGACCCGTGCCGCGTTCACTGCGGTCAGCAATACCGTAATCGGCGTGCTATTGCTGGTCGGCGGCCTGTTCGGGCTGCTGGCGCAACTGGCCGGCACCGAGTTTGCAATCCTGCTACTGGCCCTGTTCAGCCTTGCCGGCGCCGCAAGCGCCTGGCGCATGCGGGAGATCTGAACCCTTGGCACTGGTGACGCTCCGTGGCATCCGCCTGGCCTATGGCCTGGCAGCCCTGCTCGATGGCATCGATCTCGCCCTGAACCCGGGCGAGCGCGTCTGCATCGTCGGCCGCAATGGCGAGGGCAAGTCGACGCTGCTGAAGATCCTCGCTGGCCGGATCCACCCCGATTCCGGCGAGAGCACGCGCACCGACGGACTGGTAACCGCCTACCTGACCCAGGAGCTTCCCGAGGACGTTCACGGCAGCGTTTTCGACGTGGTCGCCGATGGATTGGGCGAGAATGGTCGCCTGCTCGAACGCTACCATCACCTCAGCCTGGAGGCCGCCCAGGGGGGCACGGCTGCCCTGGAGGCCATGGGCCGGGTGCAGGCGGAACTGGAAGCGATCGACGGCTGGGCGTTGCAAAACCGCGTAGAAACCACCCTGTCGCGCCTGGAGCTCCCGCCCGACCAGCCATTCGCCGAACTCTCCGGGGGCTTGCGGCGCAGGGTCTGGCTGGCGCGAGAACTGGTGCGGAATCCCGACCTGCTGCTGCTCGACGAACCGACCAACCACCTCGACATCGCCGCGATCGCCTGGCTCGAAAACATGCTCGCCGGCACCGCGATGACCATGGTGTTCATCACCCACGACCGCGGCTTCATGGAGCGGCTGGCTACCCGCATCGTGGAACTCGACCGCGGGCAGTTGTATGAACACCCGCCCAGCCTGGAGGCGCTGCGCCAGCGCCAGGCCGAAAGGCTCGAGACCGAGGTGCGGCAGAATGCCGAGTTCGACAAGAAGCTGGCGCAGGAAGAGGCCTGGATCCGCCAGGGCATCAAGGCCCGGCGCACCCGCAACGAGGGGCGTGTCCGGGCCCTCGAGCGGCTGCGCCAGCAGCGTGCCGAACGGCACGAACGTCAGGGCCAGGTCCGGCTGGCGCTGAAACCCGAGCAGCGCTCGGGCCGGCGCGTGATCGAGGCGGAGCGCGCCAGCTTCGGCTACGACGGGGTGCCGGTGATCCGCGGCCTCGACCTGCTGCTGCAGCGCGGCGACCGGCTCGGGATCGTCGGACCCAACGGGGCCGGCAAGACCACGCTGTTGCGCGGGCTCCTGGGTGCACTCGCCCCGATCTCCGGTAGCGTCACGCTCGGCACTCAGCTCGAAATCGCGTACTTCGACCAGACGCGGGCCCAACTCGACGAAGACGCGACCGTGCAGGACACGGTCGGCCAGGGCCGCGACCGGATTACGGTCAACGGCGTCACGCGCCACGTGCTCAGCTACCTGGAAGACTTTCTGTTCCCGCCGGCCCGTTCGCGCCAGCCGGTCTCGGCGCTCTCGGGCGGCGAGCGCAACCGCCTGCTGCTGGCCCAGCTGTTCCTGCGCCCGGCGAACCTGCTGGTGCTGGACGAGCCGACCAACGATCTGGATGTCGAAACCCTGGAACTCCTCGAGACGCTTCTGATCGAGTACACCGGCACGGTGATCGTGGTCAGCCACGACCGCGCATTCCTGGACAACGTGGTCACCAGCACGCTGGTGCTGGACGGCCAGGGTGGTTGCGAGGAATTCGTCGGCGGCTGGTCCGACCTGCCGGAACGCGTCACTGCCCCGTTGCTGGAGACGCGCATCCAGGCCAGCGGGCCAACGGTGGGCGCCCCCGCCCTGAGCACACCGCAAACCCCGGCACCGCCGGACCGGAGTCCGGCCCCGCCGAAGCCGGCTGCGCGCAAGCTTTCCTACCGGGATGCCCGGGAACTCGAGCAGTTGCCGGGCCGCATCGAACAACTCGAATCGGAGCGCGAAGCCCTCGCGGGGCAGCTCTCGGACCCCGAACTCTTCCGCAACGCCCCGGACCGCGTGCCGGAACTGCAGACGACACTGCAGCGACTGGAGGAGGAACTCGCTGCCGCCTACGCACGCTGGGAGGCGCTCGAGTCCGCCGATAGCTAGCTTTCATGGTGCCTGGCCACCTCCGCGGCGATCAAGGATGCGCAGACCCCATGGATCGCCTCGCAATCCATGAAAGCTTCGGCGGTCGCCCAATGGCGGAGCCAACAAAACAAACCCTTTCGCACACATCGTTGCGATGCGATCCCTATCAGGGTGGAAGAGACTGGGAACCGTCATCCGCCGCGCCCAAACCGGGGTTGTCGCGGGCGCCGCGAATGCCGGGCCGCGAATGGTGCTGCCATCTTCCGCCCTTCGCCTCCGCCGGGTCACGGGCGTTGTCGATGGCCCGGGTCTGGGATTCTGATCGTGGGTCGCCGTACCGCCAGCGTCGGCACACCCTGCGCGCTTCCGCCGTTGGGATCCGCAGGAACGCGAACGGCCGCCCCGGGCTCGGGATCCGCTTCCGACCGCCGGCACCACACCAGGCGCTCACGCAGCGCCGGCGGAAGGATCCGTCTCCAGAAGCCCTGCGACGGTGCCGCGCAGCATGCCGATCACGTCCCGGCGCCCCGAAGCACCCGCGAGCGCACAAAGCTCCGGCCAGCCGGCCAGTTCCAGCACCGCGGCGTCGAGCAGTGCCCGCTCCGGGGCGGGCAGAGCGGAAGTCCGCTCCGGGTCTGCATGCAGCCATCGTCGCAGCGCCGGAAGCGCGAGTTCGAACGGTCGGGAAAGACGGGCAAAGGCACGAACCGAGCGCCGATCGAGCGCCGTGCAGGCAACCCCGGCCGATGGCAGATCGGCTGCGACCGCCGTGGCGACCCCGGCTTCCAGGCCCCGCAGCGGGCCGGCCACCAAACCGGCCAGTCGCGGGCCGCCCGCGCGCGCAGCCACGCGAGATCGGCGGCGGCCTCCGAACTGGTGCCCCGAAACACGACCGCCGCGTGCAAGCCGCTGGTGGTCTCGCGCCGGAAACCGATGCGCAGGCATCGAAACCCCGCACCCGTCCAGAATTCGATCAAACCCGGTTCCGCGCCAAAGCTCGCGCCCACGACCGGAACGTCCCGCCGCCGGGCCCAGCCCAGGGTAGCGCGCAGCATCCGTCGGCCAAGCCTGCGACGCTGCCAGTGCGGGTCGACCGCGATGCGCAGCACCCGCAGCGCCGGACGCCGCGCCGCCGCCAGCGCTCCATGCTCGGCCAACACGCAGGGCAGGAATCGCCCGGGCGGCCGGCGCAGACCGGACCACACGGCGTCGGCTAAACCCGGTTCCAGACCGGGCTCGATCTGGGCGAGCACCACACCGACGATACCGACACCCCTGGTCTCGGCCAGCACGCCCACCTGCAGCTCCGGGGAATCCAGCCAGCGGCGCAGGTCCGACGGCCGCGTGCGGTAGTGGGCGTCGGAAAGCAGTCCGACCACCGCCCGCAGCCGCGACTCGTTCGCGGCGAGGCCTGCGCCCGAGACCCAGCGCATGCGCAACGGTGGCCTCCCAGGCGCGGTTGCGGGTGCCTTGGCCTCGGCGTCCAGCAGGAATAGCCGGTCGACCCAGTCTTCCAGGGGATCCCCGGGCGGCCAGCGCACCGGCCAGTCCAAGCGGAACTCGTGCAGCCGGTGGCCATCGTCGCGCAGCGTCTTCAGGAATCGATGCCGGAAACCCTGGCCACTGCCCTCGAACCCCGCCGTGGTGGTGGCGAACGCCACGCGTGGCGCCAGGCGCGCAAGGCGCCGCAGCAGATGCACCGGCAGCGCTGCGGCCTCATCCACTACCACCAGATCCGGGGCGAGCCCGCGCTCCAGCAGTGCGTCGGGCGCGATGTACAAAGCCGCGGCTCGGGTGCCGCCCCGGCACGGCGTACCCCCACCGCGCTCAACCTCGCCCAACAGCGGGCGGATCGCGTCCGGATTCGGAGCGGTCACCCGAACGTCCAGCGGAGTTCGGAGCAGCCAGTGGACGACCAGCGCTCCCAACAGCGTGGACTTACCGCGCCCGCGCGGTGCGGTGAGTATCGCGCAAGTCCGCGGGGGCCAGCTCGGGGCACACGCGAGCGCCCGGAACACGCGCCGCTGCCCCGCATTCAGCCGACGCTCCTCAGCTCGCGACGGGATCACCGGAACCGGCCACGTTCCGTCCTCCGCAACCCGCTCCACGATGTCCTCGGCCAGAAACCGGCGCAGGCGCCGCCCGAACGGCGTCGGCGCCGGTTCACCCGCAAGCAGCAGGAACACGCCCCCGCCGCGTAACAGACCCGCGGCAATGGCCAGCGCGTCCACCGGGGGTATCGCTCCTCCCTCGAACACCAGCGCGTCGAGTTCGCGGCCCAGCCAGTGGCCGGCCTGCGCCGGGCGCGTTCCTGGCAGCCCATCGGGAACCGAGGCCCCGAACCATCCCACGTCAGAGGACGAAGCCAGACGCCGTAACCACGCGGCGGCCCGGTTCCGCGCCCCGGGTCCATCGCGGACCATCACCAGGCGCCGCGGGATCCGGGATTGGGGGGTATCGGCGCACATCGTCGACCATGGTAACAGCCGGGCGCCGGAGCGAAGCGCGACGACCCATCGCCAAAGCAAAGCGACAGCAACGAAAAATAAGCAAGAGATTTATTGGCGTTCACGCGAAGTCCGGCGTATAGTCAGGCGCGTGAGAGGCCGACAAGCGACATATCGTGGTGGGATCTGTATCAGCAGTCGCTTCCGTTGAACGGTTGCCGCCGAGCCGCTCACTTTTGTTTCTCTCTAAGTAACGAGGTTTATGGTTGTGAATACTGGTGTCGTGAAGTGGTTCAACGAAAGCAAGGGTTTCGGGTTCATCACTCCTGATGATGGCGGCAAGGACGTCTTTGTCCACTTCTCCGCAATCGATGGAAGCGGGTTCAAGACCCTGGCCGAAGGTCAGAAGGTGTCTTTCGAAATTCAGCAGACCCCGAAGGGCCTGGCCGCCGGCGCGGTGAAGGCGATCTGACGGTACTGCAGGATCCGGGGCAACCCCGGATCCATCGAGCCGCCTCGGCAGGGGCGGCTTTTTTTTTGCCCGGGGCAAGATCGGAACCGGAAACCACGGGCAAACCGGCAGCACGGGAACTCCCATGCTGCCGGGTGACCCAGGCCCGCTGGTGCGGGCTCGGCTACAGGCTGTAATACATATCGAACTCGACCGGGTGGGTCGTCATGCGCAGGCGCGTGACTTCTTCCATCTTCAGCTCGATGTAGGCATCGATCATGTCGTCGGTGAACACGCCGCCCGCGGTCAGGAACGCGCGATCCTTATCGAGTTCGTCGAGCGCGTTGTCCAGCGCATTGCTGACCTGCGGGATGTTCTTCTCTTCCTCCGGCGGCAGGTCGTACAGGTTCTTGTCCATCGCGTCCCCGGGATGGATCTTGTTCTGGATCCCGTCGATGCCGGCCATCAGCATGGCGGCGAAGGCCAGGTACGGGTTGGCGGTGGAATCCGGGAACCGGACCTCGATGCGCCGTGCCTTCGGGCTCATCACGAACGGGATGCGAATCGACGCGGAACGGTTGCGCGCCGAGTAGGCAAGCATCACCGGCGCCTCGAAGCCGGGCACCAGCCGCTTGTAGCTGTTGGTCGAGGGGTTCGTGAACGCGTTCAGCGCCCGCGCGTGCTTGATGATCCCGCCGATATAGTAGAGGGCCGTCTCCGACAGTCCGCCATAGAGGTCGCCGCTGAAGAGATTCACGCCGTCCTTCGACAGGGACATGTGCACATGCATCCCGGACCCGTTGTCACCGACGATCGGCTTGGGCATGAAGGTCGCCGTCTTGCCGTGGGCGTGGGCCACGTTCTGGACGACATACTTCAGGATCTGGACCTCGTCGGCCTTGCGCGTCAGCATCGCGGCACCGACACCGATCTCGCACTGCCCCGCGGTCGCGACCTCGTGGTGGTGCACCTCGGTGTGCAGCCCCATCTCGTCGAGCACGTCGCACATCGTCGAACGGATGTCGTGCAGGCTGTCGACCGGCGGCACCGGGAAATAGCCGCCCTTGACCGTTGGCCGGTGGCCGATGTTGCCGTCCTCGTAGACGCGCTCGGAGTTCCAGGAAGCCTCGCTCGAATCGACCCTGCAGTAGGAACCCGAGAGGGAGGCACCCCATTTCACGTCGTCGAACACGAAGAACTCGTTCTCCGGCCCGAACAGCGCCGTGTCGGCAATACCGGTCGAGGCCAGGTAGGCCTCGGCACGCTTGCCCAGGGAGCGCGGGCAGCGATCGTAGCCCTGCATGGTCGCCGGCTCGACCACGTCGCAGCGCAGGTTCAGCGTCAGATCCTCGAAGAACGGATCCAGCACCGCCGACTCCGGATCGGGCATCAGGATCATGTCGGACTCGTTGATGCCCTTCCAGCCGGCAATCGAGGATCCGTCGAACATCTTGCCATCCTCGAAGGTATCCTCTTCGATCTCGTGGGCCGGGACAGTCACATGCTGCTCCTTGCCCTTGCTGTCGGTAAAGCGGAAGTCGATGAACTTCACTTCCTTGTCCTGGATGGTTTTCAGCACATCGGCTGCGGACATGAGAGTCTCCTTTCGTTTGGCTTGAGCGTGATGTATGGACGCAGCCCTCCGGCGCGGGGCACAGGTACGGGCGATCCGTTACGGCCGAATCCAAAAGCACGGTTTGTGCCAGCCATGGTTTGGCGCCCGGATTGCCCATGATGACACCCTTGCCCGTCCTACGCACCAGACTGGAACAGCGAAGGCACCACCATGGTGCAACCGGCGCTCAGGAGCGCCCATCCCTGGTGCGCGCCCGGTACAGGATCAATACCTCGCCGAGCTGATCCTTGAAATCCGCCCCCTGCCGCAGGCGCTCGGCCAGTTGCACCGCGCGCCGGTTCAGTTGCGCGCCGGCATCCTCGTCGTCGAGCCGCAGGGTCACGGTCACGTGCACGCGGCCGCCCAGGTAGTGCAGCCCCACCTGCTCGACCGATGCGAGCTCGGGCTCGCCTTCCCAGGCGCCCCGGAGGCATTCGGTGATCTCCGGGCGCAGTGGCAGACCGACCGACCGCACCTGCTCCTCGTCGTTCTCCGGATCGACATGGACGGTCACATCGCGCAGCGCGGGGAAGCTCGCCCGAACCGACCGGTATACCTCATCCGCGATCTGGTGACCCTCGGAGACCGAGATCCGGGGCGCCACCTGGATGTGCACGTCGGCCGCCGCCTCGTTGCCCAGCTTCCGGGTGCGCAGCATGTGCGCGCTCTTCACGCCCGGCACACAGGCGATCGCATCCCGTATCGTTGCCACCTGTTCCGGCTCCAGCGCGGTATCGATCAGCTCCGCGGCGCTCTTGAACACCAGGCGCCAGGCCATGTGCAGAATGAACACTGCCACCACCAGCGCGGCGACCGCATCCAGCCAGGGCCAGCCGGCCACCGCTCCGCCAATGCCCACCAGCACCACCAGCGACGAGATCGCGTCACTGCGGTGGTGCCAGGCGTTCGCGTGCAGCAATGGAGACCCGATGCGCCGCGCGACCCGTACCGTGTACTGGTACAGACCCTCCTTCGCGACCAGGGTCAGCACTGCAAAGGCCAGCGCCGCCGGAGCGGGGCCGCTCACCATCTCCCAGGCCAGCAGACGCTGCACTGCGGCCCAGCCGATGCCCAGGGCGGCAACGGCCAGCATCACACCGACGACGACGGTCGCCAGCGTCTCGATGCGCCCGTGGCCATAGGGATGATCCCGGTCGGGCGACGCCGACGCCTTGCGCGCTGCGACCAGTACCACGCCATCGCTGACCAGATCCGAGAGCGTGTGCACGCCATCCGCGATCAGCGCCTGCGACTGGAACAGCCAGCCGGCGACGATCTGGGTTACCGCCAGCGCCGAATTCACCATTGCGGCGACAAGGGTCGCGAAGCGCGTGGCGCGGTAACGCTGCGCGCGCGACGGTAGCGGAGCGCTTGTCGAATCCGGGGTCACCGGCTATCCTGATGGGTAATAATAATTCTCATTTGCACTCGCGTTCGAAACCGACCGAGCAGGGAGGGGTCCATGCTTGTACTGCAAGCATCATTGGAACATGCCAGCCGTGTGCTGCGTATTTTCGACAACGTCTCCGGACATATCGTAGCCGAGTGGCGCGGCGACGCAGCACGGCGGGTGCTCCAGTCGGCACGGCTCACGCCACCGGATCTGCAGCAGGCTCCGGACAGCGCCGCGGCGGAACGCGCGGTGCGCGCGCTGCTGTTCGAAGCACTGGTTGCCCAGGTACTGGAACCGGTGCACGCAACCCGACGATCCGCGCGGGTCATCCCCTTCCGACCGCATGACGGCAAGCCACCCGGGTCCCGCCCGCAGCGCGGCGGCGCCTCCGGATAGCCCCGGATCGTCCGACCCCGGAACCAACCCGCTGCCGCGCCGCGGAGAATCCGTTCCAGGCGGAACTGCACCGACCCCAAGCGGCCGACCTCGGTCGGGGATACCGGGGGCCAGGCAGGCACGGCCAATCACGGGAAACCCATCACTGGACGATCCGTTTTCGGGTCCAGCCCAAAATAGTCCGCGCGTCCGGCCGAGCGATTGCTCCCGGAGCGCGTGGGTGCCTCGTGGAGCCCGTGTGCGCGGCCCACGGGCCAGAATACCGGCGGATTGCCGGCCCGCCGCTGGCAGGCGCCCCCGGCGGGCCGGTATACTCCAGCGTTTTCCTTGCGATTCAGGCACATCATGCACCCCACCACGGTCACCTTTCAGGATCTGATCCGGCAGCTTCAGGAATACTGGGCCCGGCACGGTTGCGTGCTGCTGCAGCCCTATGACATGGAGGTCGGCGCCGGCACGTTCCACCCGGCGACCTTCCTGCGCTCGATCGGACCGGAACCCTGGCGTGCGGCGTATGTACAGCCTTCGCGGCGCCCGACCGACGGGCGCTACGGCGAGAACCCGAACCGATTGCAGCACTACTACCAGTTCCAGGTATTGCTGAAGCCATCGCCGCCCGATATCCAGGATCTCTACCTGGGATCGCTGCGCCATCTCGGCTTCGACCCCACCGTGCACGACATCCGGTTCGTCGAGGACAACTGGGAGTCGCCGACGCTGGGGGCCTGGGGCCTCGGCTGGGAGGTGTGGCTGAACGGCATGGAGGTGACCCAGTTCACCTACTTCCAGCAGGTGGGCGGCCTCGACTGCCGGCCCGTATCCGGCGAAATCACCTACGGCCTGGAACGGCTGGCGATGTACCTGCAGGGGGTCGAGAGCGTGTTCGACCTAGTCTGGACCGAGGCACCCGACGGCACCGTCGTGACCTACGGCGACGTATACCACCAGAACGAGATCGAACAGTCGGTCTACAACTTCGAACAGGCGGACCGCGAACACCTGTTCGCCGCGTTCGACACGCACGCCACCGAGAGCGAACGCCTGATCGCGCTGGGTCTGCCGCTGCCGGCCTACGAGCAGGTACTGCGCGCGTCGCACAGCTTCAACCTGCTCGACGCCCGCGGCGCGATCTCGGTCACCGAACGCCAGCGCTTCATCCTGCGTGTGCGCGAACTCGCTCGCGCGGTGGCCGCCGCCTACTACGAAAGCCGCGAGAAGCTCGGCTTCCCGCTGCTTACACACGCCTCGCAGGCGGCCTGAGACCGCAGCCCCGACCGCATTACCCACCGAACGCTATCGCCCGGCAAGGGCCTGACGGACATCGCCATGGAAGATCTTCATCCTCTCCTGTTCGAACTCGGCATGGAGGAACTGCCGCCGAAGGCGCTGCCTGCGCTGCGCGATGCTTTGCGCGACGAATGCCTGCAGCGCCTGCGCGCAGCCGGTATCGCGCCTGCCTCGGTCACCGCCTTCGCCACCCCGCGGCGCCTGGCGCTGCTGTTCGACGGAATCCCGACACGCCAGCCCGACCAGATCCAGGAACGCCGCGGCCCGGCGGTCAGCGCCGCGTTCGACGCTGACGGGACTCCGACCCGTGCGGCCGAGGGATTCGCGCGCTCCTGCGGGGTCGAGGTGGAAGCGCTCGAGCGCGAGAACACCGACAAGGGCGAATACCTGGTCTACCGGGAAGCCCGGCCGGGCGCGTCGCTGGAGAACCTGCTCCCCGGCATCCTCGCGGCCGGCCTAGCCGCACTCCCCACCCCGAAGCGGATGCGCTGGGGCTCCAGCGACGTGGAGTTCGTGCGCCCGGTCCACTGGCTGGTGCTGCTGCACGGCGAGCGGCTGGTCGAGATCGAGCTGCTGGGCCTGCGCAGCGGTCGCAGTACCCGTGGGCATCGCTTTCACAGCTCGCATGAACTGGAACTCGCGCATGCCGGCGACTATGCCCGGGTGCTGGAGCACGACGGCATGGTGCTCGCCTCGTTCGACGATCGCCGCGCGGCGATCGCGGCACAGATCCAGGCCGAGGCCGAAGCGGCCGGTGGCCAGGCGCTGATCGACCCAACCCTGCTCGACGAGGTCACGGCACTGGTGGAATGGCCGGTCGCGCTGACCGGCGGCTTCGACGAGCGCTTCCTCGATGTGCCGCAGGAGGCGCTGATCTCGACGATGCAGGACAACCAGAAATACTTCCCGCTGGTAGATGCCGCCGGGAAGATGCTGCCGCAGTTCGTGGTGATCAGCAATATCCGCTCGCGCTACCCCGAGGCCGTGCGCGGCGGCAACGAGCGCGTGCTGCGCCCGCGCTTCGCCGACGCCGAGTTCTTCTGGGAGCAGGACCGCCGGGAAACGCTGGAGAGCCGTCAGCCCTGGCTGGAAACCGTCGTGTTTGAGCGCCGGCTCGGCACGCTGGCCGACAAGTCCCGGCGCGTGGCGCGACTGATGGAGGGACTGGCCGGGCCAATGGGGCTGGACCCGGCGCTGGCACGCCGCGCGGCCCTGCTGTCCAAGTGCGACCTGGGCACGCGCATGGTCTTCGAATTCCCGGAACTGCAGGGGACGATGGGCCGCTATTACGCGCAGCATGACCGCGAGCCCGAGGCACTGGCGCAGGCGCTGGAACAGCATTACTGGCCGCGCCAGGCCGGTGGCGATCTGCCGGAGGGTCCACTCGCCCAGGCGCTGGCACTCGCCGACCGGCTCGACACGTTGGTCGGCATCTTCGCGATCGGCAAGGAACCGACCGGCGCCCGGGATCCCTTCGCGCTGCGCCGCGCCGCCCTGGGGCTGCTCCGAATCCTGATCGAGCGCGAGCAACCGCTGGCCCTGACGCCGCTGCTGCAGGCCGCGGCCTCGGGCGTGTCGGACCGGGTCGCGGAGGCGCCGGAAGCCGTGGCCCGGGTCCGCGCCTATGTGCTGGAACGACTGCGCGGCTACCTGCTGGAGCAGGGCATGGCCGCGGAGGTCTTCGAGGCGGTCGCTGCGCTCGAGCCCGACGTGCCGCTGGACTTCGTACGCCGGGCCCGGGCCGTGCAGCAGTTCCGCAGCCGCCCGGAATCCGAAGCTCTCGCGGCGGCGAACAAGCGTACCCATAACCTGCTGCGCAAAGCCGGCGACGAAGGCAGCGGCGACATCGACGAGTCCCTGCTCCAGACCCCGGCCGAGCAGCTGCTGCTGGAGGCGCTGCGTGCAGTCGAGCCGCGCGTGGCTGCCGCGGTCGACCAGGGCGACTACGTGGCGGCGATGTCGGAACTCGCCGGGCTGCGTGCACCGGTGGACGCCTTCTTCACCGACGTGCTGGTGATGGTCGACGACCCGCCGCTGCGCGCGAACCGGCTGGCGCTGCTGCGACAGCTCGCCGCGCGGTTCGACTCGGTCGCCGACATTTCGCGGCTCGCGACCGGGTGAACACCATGGCCCCAACTGGGCGGCGCGGTTGCGCAGCGACCCCGTGGACGCGCTGCCGCTGGCCCGACACGGAGCTGCAGCAGAATGGGCCCGGCACCGAGGCCACCGCCCGCCACCGACGGTTCCGGAAAGATCGCTGATGCTGCCGAGGCTCCGCGCCATCGCGTTCTGGGTCGGGTTCGCCGGCTCGACAATCGTCTTCGGGTTGCTGGTCGCGCCGTTGGCGCTGCCGTTCGGATGGCATGGTCGCTACCGGGCGCTGTCCCAGTGGACCCGGTTCAATGTCTGGTGGCTCGGCGTGACCTGCGGCCTGCGCCATCGGGTCTACGGTGCCGCGAACCTGCTGCAGCCGACGCCCGCGATCGTGATGGCCAAGCACCAGTCGGCCTGGGAGACGATCGCCCTGCAGCAGATTCTGCCACCGCAGGTCTGGGTGCTGAAACGGGAACTGATGCGCATCCCTTTCTTCGGCTGGGCGATCGGCATGGTCGACCCGGTCCCGGTGGACCGCAAGGCGGGACGCCGTGCGCTCGATGCGCTGGTCGAGGCCGGGACCGATCGCCTTCGGCGCGGGCTGTGGGTGGTCCTTTTTCCAGAGGGGACGCGGGTGGCGCCTGGAGAGCGCGGCCGCTACCGCATCGGCGGCGCGGTATTGGCGGCGCGCAGTGGCTACCCGGTGATCCCGATCGCGCACAACAGCGGCAGCTTCTGGCCCCGGCGCAGCCTGGTGAAACACCCGGGGGTGATCGACGTGGTGGTCGGACCACCGATCGCGAGCGAGGGACGCGAACCGGAAGCGATCCTGGCCAAGGTCGAAAACTGGATCGAGTCCGAGGTTGCGCGCCTGGAGCGCAGGGCGTGACTTTCCCCCTCCCCAGCCCCTCTCCCGCGACTGGCAGGGGCTTTTCTGCCTGTTGCGCGAGGGGCGTGGTGGGGCGGCTACAGCGGTGCGGTCCGATCCCGGTCGAGAAGGCCTCGAATCACGCAGCCCGCGGCGGTCAGACCGAACAGCGCAGGCAGGTGGGAGATCGTACCGTTCACCGACCGTGCTCTCCCCGGCACCGGACCGTCGATCGGGCGATGTTCGGTGCCCTTGCGCGGCTGTTCCAGCGAATACACTACCGGGTATTCGAGACTGGCACGCATCCGTTTCAGGCGTTTTCGCATCTGGCGAGCGAGCGGGCACATCCGCGTAGCGACCAGCGGTCCAACCCGGATCACCGTGGGATCGAGGCGACCACCCGCACCCATGCTGGAGATCACTTGCTGGCCGCGGGCCTGGCAGGCGGCCACGAGTGCTGCCTTGCAGGCAATGGAATCGATGCAGTCGATCACGTAGTCCGCATCCACGGGCACGTGATCCCGGATTCCATCCGGACGCAGAAACACGGTCGAGAACTGCACGTCGATCCCGGGATCGATGTCCGCGATCCGGGCCGCCATCACTTCGACCTTGGGGCGGTCCAGCGTCGAGCGCAGCGCCACCAGCTGCCGGTTCAGGTTCGATGGGGAGACCGCGTCGTGGTCCAGCAGCGTGATCCGCCCGATCCCGGCCCGGGCGATGGCCTCGGCCGCGTAGCTGCCGACGCCGCCCAGTCCCGCGATAAAGACGTGACTGCGCCGCAGCGCCGCGAGTCCGTCCGCGCCCACGAGCAGCCGGGTGCGCTCGGCGTAAGGTCCCTCCGGATCGATCACGCCGAGGCCGCTGCCGGCATGGGCAGATGCAGAATGCGGCGTGCGTTGGCACTGCTCAGGCGGGCGATCTCGTCAACGGACACGCGCCGCAATCCGGCGACACAGTCCGCGATCTCCGGCAGGAACGCCGGTTCGTTGCGTTCGCCGCGGTGGCTCACGGAAGGCTGGTCCGGGGCATCGGTCTCGAGCACCAGCGCCGTCTCGGGCAACTCGGCGACCAGCCGCCGGAGCCGTTTGGCGCGGGGATAGGTGACCGGGCCGCCGAAGCCGAGGCAGAACCCCTGGCCGAGCGCCTGGTCGGCCTGCTGGCGGCTGCCCGAAAAGCTATGGATGATCCCGGACAGGCCCGGCCGGACACGCAGCGCCTTCAGCACCTGGTCGAGCGCGCGCCGGGCATGGATGATCACCGGCAACCCGTGGTTCAGGGCCACGTCCAGCTGCGCATGGAACAGTTCCCTCTGCCGCTCCCAGGTCGCGCCGGTGGCGATGTCGGCCACGAAGCCGTCGAGGCCGATCTCGCCGACTGCAACCGCCGGGTGGTCATCCAGCCAACGGTCCAGGGCTTCGACATCGTGATCCGCGTGCGTGGACACGAACACCGGGTGCAGCCCGTAGGCGGGGAACAGGTCGGTATGCGCATTTGCCAGCGCGTCCAGACCGGGCCAATAGCCGCGGGTAATCGCCGGCAGCACAAGGGCCGCCACGCCGGCGGCCCGGGCCCGTGCTAACGTGGCGTCTCGATCCGCGTCGAATGCCTCGACATCAAGGTGCACGTGCGTGTCGATCAGAGGTAGCGGAACCCGGTTCATTCGGGAATTCTACCTTGAGCGGGGACGAGGATCAGCGCGCCGCGCGGGTCCGACGGTCAGCGGTGGCTTGAAACCTCCGCCGCGGGGGCCGTATCCCATTGACGCTCGGCCTCCGGGACCCGGAGCAGCCACATCTGGTACAGCGATGTGAAGATCATCACGGTCGACGCCACCGAGTAGCCGAATCCACCGAACATGACGAGCCACCCGAAGCCGGGCTGCCACTTGGTCAGCCACCACGCAGCGACATCCATGATCAGGAACGCGAACGGCGCGACGATCAGCAGCGATTTGAAGATCGGATCGAAACCCCGCGCAAACGCGAAAATCAGGCCGACGCCAAAGAACAGCATGCTGATGCCGAACAGGTGGATATGCGACACGCGGGTCAGGCTGGCCACCGTGGGGCCGGTATCGATCTCTGCGCGTTCCTGCAGGTTTGCGAGATGATTGTAGTCCGCGATCCCGGGCATCGTGGAATGACACGCGACACAGTACTGCTGGACGATCGGCTGGATCGTCGGCTCCCAGTCGCTCGCCGGGGCACCCCGGCGAGCCCAGTCGATCAGGATCTGGCGCTCCTCGTCGGGCGCATACCCCTTCATGGAACCGTTCAGCGCCGACTCGAGGCGAGTGTTGGTACGGTTTCCGTGGTAGCTGTAGACGATGTCATCGATCGACAGCCCAGGCTTTCCGTCGGCCATCCCGTGGGTGAGCATAATCTGGGCGCCTGCGATCAACAGCCCCACGCCGATGGCGAGCAGGTAGCCAGTGAACAGTACCCGGACCGGAAGCGGTAGCCGGGGCAGATCGGGGAACGGGATCGAATTCATGAAGCGTCCTTTTCCGTATGGGTGACGGGGCTATTGTATAAGCACTCCGCCATATTCGGAGATGCAAATTTTCAGCCAAACGGACGCGATTCCTTTCGGTTTATACGGTATTTTTCATGATTACCCGAACATGCGGCCGGCGCGGCACCGGCGCCCGGGGACAAGGCCGGGCGTGAAGCGCAGCCCCCAGGCCGGCGCCGGCACGGAGAATCAGTTGTCTTTCGCGCCCTGGGCGACCCAGTCGCGCAGCAGGGCGATCTCCGAGGCAGGCAGCGGATGGCGCTCGTGCGGCATCGAGATGGACGGATCGGCACGGCCTTCCACCAGCTGGTTGAGCACGCTGATCAGCGGCTCACCCGGTTCGACCACCGGTCCGTAGCGGGTCCCTTTCATCAGGCTCTCGTAACTGGCGAGTTCGAGACCGCTTTCCTCGTAGCCGCGCTCCCCGGGCGTGTGACATTCCACGCAGCGGTTGTCGAGAATCGGCTGCACCTGTGCACTGAAACTCACCACCGGGTCGCTGCAGCCGACCATCGTCGCGCCCGCCAGCATCAGGCCGGCCGCCGCCAGGCCGAGACGCAGCGCGCTGGGCATCGGGTTCGGTGTCTTGCTTTCCATCGACTTGCCTCTCTGCAGAATGGGGATCGAGTGCCGGCCCGAAGTCAGAACCAACCGTTGAATATTAGTCCCAGCTAATAGGATGGGCAAGAGGAACGCGCAGTCGCCTGGCGCCGTCAGGGGCAGGGATAGGTGAACCGGGCGTGGATCTCTTCGATACCGGCGAGCACCGCATGGTCCAGGGTCAGGTCGACGCTCGCAATGTTTTCCGCCAGCTGCCCAACGCTCGTGGCCCCGACTAGGTTGCTGGTCACGAAGGGCTGGTGGTTGATGAATGCCAGCGCCATCTGCGCGGGCGTCAGCCCGTGCGCCCGCGCCAGCGCCGCGTACTCTTCAGTGGCGGCAATTCCCTGAGGATTACTGTAGCGCGAAAAGCGTTCGAACCGGGTCAGCCGCGCACCGGCTGGCCGTACCGACCCGAGATACTTGCCCGTCAGTGTTCCGAAGGCCAGCGGCGAGTAGGCAAGCAGGCCGACCCGTTCGCGGATCGCCATTTCCGCCAGCCCGGCCTCGAAACTTCGGTTCAGCAGATTGTAGGGGTTCTGGATGCTGGCCACCCGGGGCGCGGTGCCCTGCTCCGACGCGCGCAGCCATTGCATCAGGCCCCAGGGCGTCTCGTTGGAGATCCCGATCGCGCGCACGCGCCCGCGCCGGACGAAATCTTCCAGCACGGCGGCCATCTCGGCGATCCCGGTTGCGGCTTCTTCGGACTGGTGCCGATATCCCAGTTGGCCGAAGAAGTTGGTGCTGCGCGAAGGCCAATGCACCTGGTAGAGATCCACGTAGTCGGTCTGCAGGCGTTGCAGGCTGTCGTTCAGCGCCCGCTCCATCTGATCGCGCACCAGCTGCGGGCCGCCGCGCAACCAGGGGATGTCGGCGGGCCCGGCGACCTTGGTGGCCAACACCATCCGGTCACGGCAGCCGCGGGCCTGCAGCCAGCGCCCGATGTACGTCTCGGTCCGCCCCTGAGTCTCCGCCCGCGGGGGTACCGGGTACATCTCCGCGGCGTCGATCAGGTTCACGCCCTGCTCGAGCGCATAATCGAGCTGCTCGAAGGCCTCGGCCTCGGTGTTCTGTTCGCCCCAGGTCATCGTGCCCAGCCCGATCAGGCTGACCTCGATCCCGGCGTTTCCGAGCGTTCGGTATTGCATTGCGGATCCCTCGACGTCAGGTTCAGGTGAACAGGGTCAGCACTCCGGTGTAGCCATACAGGCGATTGGCGAAGATCTCGCCGTTGGCAAAGAACCCAACCAGCGGCACTTCGCCCAGCGCGTCCTGGACGATCGCGAGTTCCGCGCCCTCGTCGCCGAACTGGTAGCGCCCCCGACCGAGGCAACTCACGTAGACGCCGCCGCGGATCGCGTTGCCGGACTGTGCGCGGATCTCTGCCAGCATGCGCTCCAGATCCTCGCGCGCCGCCTGCCCGTCGCGGCGGACGAACAGGATGTTGCTGCCCTGGCTGAGCATTTCGCCGACAGCGAGCAGATCCCGGTCCAGATCGATGCCGATGATGTTGCGCACGCGGTAGTCGCCGGTATCCGAGCCGCTGATCGGCAGACCGATGTGGATGTACCCCAGCGCACGACGCAGATCCCGGGACAGCACGTCGCCGATCACTTCACGGAAGACCGGCAGCGCCGGACGGTCATCCAGTTTCACGATGATATTGCGCCAGGTCTCGCTCAACCGGTACTGTCGGGGCAGCGGGGAACAGCCCTGGGTGTGCCGGGCCGCCAGGGGAACCGAGCCCCGAAGGGCCAGGCCGGAGACCCCGCCGCTGACCACCTCTCCAGCAAACTGCACCACTTCTCCCTGCCCCGATCCCACCCCTCCAGTGCAGAACCAGGCGGTCTCGCGATCGACCCGGGTCAACAGATCCTCCAGGCCCGTAAAGCCCGGGTCGGCATGCAGGATCAGGCGCCCGGGGTCGTCCAGACCCAGAAACCCCTGCAAGCGCTCGCACAAAGCCTCGAAGGACTGTACACCCGGACCGATCACCCGTACTTCGTGCTGAGGCAGTTCCCCCACCATCGCCACCGCGGTGGGGCTCTCGTAGTATTCACGCCGGTTGGCGATCAGCGCGACGCCCGCAGCACCCACCCACTGGTGCACGCCCGTGGCGTCGCGAAGGGCGGCCAGCAGTTCTGTGCCGTGGCGCGCCATCGAGTCCGAGACGTACAGCAGCCCGATTCGGGTTCCGGAATCGGGCGCCGGCAGCGCGAGCGCGTCGGCCAGGGACCGGGCCAGCACGGCCGGCTCGCTCGCAGTCGCTGCAGCGGCTCGAAAGGGGGAGGAAGCGATCATCCGGTCGGGTGCTCCAGCATGGTGGGTACCTCGTTGTCATCCATAGCGATACCGGCAAGGGTTTCGATGCGCCCCGGCCCGCGCAGGAAGCGCAGCCAGGCGTGGTGGCGTTCTTCCAGTTCATCGAGGAACCAGGCGATCTCGGAGGGGTGCACCGGTCCGACCCGCCGGTGAAGGTGCCGGACGCGTGCGTCGCGTTCGCGGATCCGCAGCAGCAGCGGCAACCCCAGCGGCAGTACCTGCCCCTGCGCCAGCCACTCGATCGGAGTCGGCCGCAGGGCCGGCAGCCGGCGCGAGCCCAGCCGCAGATGACCACCGCCGCCCGGCTGCCGCAACTGCTCCTTCAGCCAGCCCCGGGGGAACCCCCGGTGCACGATCAATGTGTGCCCGGCAAATCGCGCACGCACCCACTCGAGTTGCCGGGCGGGCCAGTCATGGAGCAATCCGAACAACCGGCGATCTCCGGTGATGCCTTGCCCTGGATCCTAAACGAGCATTCGCGCCTCCGAAAAAAAGCCCCGCTGGTGCGGGGCTTCGGAGCGATCAGCCGCGGCGGTCGAGGATGTCGTGGATGATCGGGGCCAGGATGATCTCCATCGCCAGACCCATCTTGCCACCCGGCACGACCAGCGTGTTCGGCCGCGACATGAAGGAGTCGTGCACCATGTTCAGCAGGTAGGGAAAATCGGTTCCCAACTTCTTCGGATCCCGGAACCGGATCACCACCAGGCTCTCGTCGGGTGTCGGGATATCGCGGGCGATGAACGGATTAGAGGTATCCACCGTCGGTACGCGCTGGAAGTTGATGTCGGTCTGGGAGAACTGCGGAGTGATGTACTTCACGTAATCCGGCATGCGCCGCAGGATGGTGTCGACGATCGCCTCGGCGCTGTAGCCGCGCTCCTCGTTGTCGCGGAAGATCTTCTGGATCCATTCCAGGTTCACGATCGGCACGACGCCGATCCCGAGGTCGACATGACGAGCAACGTCGACTTCACCATCCGCGGCCAGACCGTGCAGGCCTTCGTAAAACATCAGGTCGGTGCCCGGCTCGATCTCCTCCCAGGGGGTGAACTGGCCGGGACCCAGATCGGTACCGAGGCGCTGGTTGTGATAGGCCGCCTCCTCGTCGGAGTGCAGGTAGTAGCGCTTCTGGCCCTGGCCGGTCTCGCCATAGGTACGGAACAGCTCCTCGATGCGTCCGAACAGGTTCGCCTCCGGCCCGAAATGCGAGAAGTGCCGGTTGCCCTCGGCCTCCGCAGCCTGCATCGCGGACTTCATTGCCTGACGGTCGTAGCGATGGAAGCTGTCGCCCTCGATCACGACCGGCCGGATGTGTTCGCGTTCGAAGATCTTCTCGAACGAACGCTTCACGGTGGAGGTGCCGGCACCCGAGGATCCAGTGACGGCGATGACGGGATGTTTCTGCGACATGAGTCTCTCCTCGATAGGATGGTTGCAAAGGATACCTAGAAAACGATGTTGAGCATTACCAGCGCCACGACCATGAACAGCAGCGTCATGATGCTGCCGGCCCTGAGATAGTCCTTCACTCGGTAGCCGCCCGGGCCCATGATCAGCGCGTTCACCTGGTGCGTCGGAATCAGAAAGGAGTTCGAGGTGGCGATCGCCACTGTCAGCGCGAACACCCGCGGATCCGCTTCCATGCCCGCGACCTGGGCGGCCATCGCGAAGTTGATCGACAGCGGCACCAGCAGCACGGTCGCGCCCACATTCGACATCACCAGCGTGAAAAAAGTGGCCAAGGCGAAGATCGTCGCCTGGAGCACCCAGGGGGAGACCTGCCCGAGCAGATCCAGCGTGTTCTGCGCAATCCAGGCCGCGGTACCGGTATTTTCGACGGCCGCACCCAGCGGGATCAGACTGGCCAGCAGGAACACTGTCTTCCAGCTCACCGCGCGGTAGGCGTCGTCGATGTCGAGCACGCCGGTCAGAATCATCCCGAGCGCGCCGGTCAGCAGCGATACCGACAGCGGCAGGTCGGTGAACAGAATCATGCCCAGCGCGAGCGCGAGGAAAGCAAGCGCGTGCGGCACCTTGCTGGGACGCAGCTGCTCCCGGGGGTAGTCGCTGGTCACGATCACGAAGTCACGGTTGCCCTCCAGGCGGGCCAGGGACTCCCAGTCGCAGTGCACCACCAGGGTATCGGCGCCGCGCAAGGGCACGTCACGCAGGCCTTCCCGGATCGGCTCCTCGCCCCGCTGCAGCCGCAGCACGGACAAGCCGTAGGTGCGGCGCATCGCGACGTCGGTCACGGTCTTGCCGATCAGACTGGAACCCGGGGCGATGACCACCTCGGCCACCCCGGACTTGCCCGGGGCCATCGCATCCGCGAACACCTTCAGCTCGCGCCGCGGGCGGATCCCGGTCGCATCCAGGAACCGGCCCAGTGCCTCCGGGGAGCCGAGCACGGCCAGATCCTGACCCGCCTCGAGTTCATATCCGCTCCAGGGGCCCATGCGCAGGTCGCCCTTCAGGTGACTGCCGATGATCACGATGCCGAAGCGCTGTTCGATCTCGGCCACGGTCAACCCGACCAGGTCGCAGTCGCTCGCGACGTTGGCCTCGCGGATCTGGTAGTTCAGCCCATAGACCCGCTGAAAATACTCTGCCGTATTCTCGCCGCTGCTGCCCTTGGTATCCGCCGACGGAAGCACGAAACGCCCGAACACCACGAAGTACACGATCGCAGACGCCAGCAGCGCGAGCCCGATCGGCGTTACGTCGAACAGATGGAAGGGTTCCATGCCCTCCGGCAACAGGTCGTTCAGCAGGATCAGCGGGCTGGAACCGACCAGCGTGATCGTGCCGCCGACGATCGCGGCAAAGCCCATCGGCATCAGCAAACGCGACAGCGGGATCCCCAACCGGTTGGAGATCCGGCTCATGACCGGCATGAACAGCGCGGCGGCACCAACGTTCTGCATGAAGCTCGAGATCACGCCCACGGTGCCGGATACAGTCGGGATGATCCGCTGCTCCGTAGCCCCCCCCACCCGCATGATGAATGCCGCGACGCGGTGCATCACTCCGGTCTTGTCCAGGCCCGCACCGATGATCATCACCGCGATGATCGAGATCACGGCATTGGAGGCGAACCCGGCGAACAGCTGGTCGGCGTCGGTAATGCCCCCGAGCCCGGGCACCAGACTCAGCAGCCCCAGCAGAACCATCACCGACACCGCAGCGACATCCACTCGCACGACCTCGGACACGAACAGGAAGATCGTGAACGCAAGCAGGGCAAGCACCACGATCATGTCCGTGGTCAGGGTGAGATTCTCCATGACGTTTCCTGGCGTTCGGGAGGCCCGCGACCGCGACCGGTGGCCTCGGGCAACGCGACCGCTGCGGCCGCGGAAACGGGAAATTATTTCATTACTGGGGGTGCGAAGCAAAGACACAGCCCCGAGCGAGCGCCCGCCAGCACCCCACCCGAAGCGATTGCGGACCTCGGAGCGAGTGCCGATCCGCCTGGGCTCAGGTATTCTCGTGAGATTCCGTGGAACTGAGGAGTCGCGTGATGATGCAAGAACTTTCCCCCGTTGGCCGGTTCCAGACCATCGTGCTGGCCACCGATGGTTCCGAATACAGCGCGGCGGCCGAAACAGCCGCGGTGGACATGACCCGACACTGCGAAGCGCAACTCCTGGTGACCCGGGTCGTGCTGACCAATCCGGAATACGAGGCGCTGGTGCCCGACCGCGTGCAGCAGGCCGAGACAGAGGCCCAGAAACAGATCGATGCACTCGCGGGCAAGGCTCGCGCCGACGGGATACACGTCGAGACGATCCTGCGGCACGGCGCCGACCCCTACCACGAAGTGGTGCGAGTCGCCGACGAAAAGCATGCCGACGTGATCGTGATCGGCCGACGCGCCCGCAGCGACCTCGCCCGGCTGATGGTCGGCGATTCGACCGCCAAGGTCATCGGGCTGGCCTCGTGCAGCGTGCTGGTCGTGCCCCGCGGAACGCAGATGCCCGAACAGCGCATTCTGGTCGCCACCGACGGATCCCGGCTCGGCGACGCCGCCGCCTACTCGGCGGTGCGCCTGGCCAGGCGCTGCAACCTGCCGCTGACGGTGGTCACGGTAGCGCCGCCCGATGGCACGAAAGAACAACGGACCGAGGCGGACGCCGCACTGGAACGCGTGCGCAAAGCGGCCGAGACGGAAGGGATCGGCATCGAGGCCCTGCGCGAGGAAGGGCGCCGGCCGGACGAAGTGATCACCGATGTGGCGACGCGCCGCAACGCGGACCTGATCGTGGTGGGAAGCCATGGCCGCACCGGGCTCTCCCGGTTGCTGATGGGCAGCGTCTCGGAACGCGTAATCGGCAACGCCCGATCCCCGGTGCTGGTAGTCAAGGCCTCCGCCTGAGGCCCGCCCGCGGCCTCGCCTCGATGCGCGGGGATCAGCCCCTGCGCCTGAACAGGAAGTCGTGGACCCGGTGGCCCAAACGCAGGCCGCGGCGCTCGAACCGGGTCTCGGGCCGCCGCTCCGGCCGCGCGGGCAGCGGCTGCGGACCTTCCGGCCGGAACCCGCCGTCCTCGACACCCATCACGGCCTGGACGTGGGCCGCGTAATCGTCCCAGTCGGTGGCGATATGCAGCAGCCCGTCGGGGCGCAGGCGCGAAGCGAGCAGCCGCACGAAATCCGGCTGGATCAACCGGCGCTTGTGGTGCCGCTTCTTGTGCCAGGGATCCGGGAAGAAAATCTGAACCGCGTCCAGGCTCGCGGGAAGGATACAGCGCTCGAGCACTTCGACCGCGTCCCGGTCGAAAATGCGGATGTTCTCCAGCCCCCGGCGTTCCATCTCGACCAGGAGATGGCCGACCCCCGGCCGGTGCACTTCGATCCCGATGAAGTCCTGCTCCGGTGCCTGCTCTGCCTGCCGTGCGAGGCTCTCGCCGCTGCCGAAACCGATCTCCAGCGTGACCCGAGCGCAGCGCCCGAACAGCGCCGCGCGATCGAATGGCGCGTCGCCCGGGTCGACACCGTACCGCGGCCAGAGGGTCTCCAGCGCACGGGCCTGACCGGTGGTGAGGCGACCCTCGCGACACACGAAGCTGCGCACCCGCCGGCGCTCGACAGCGAGCCGATCGGAGGCCGGTCCCGTCATCGGTTCAGGTAAAAAAGTAGCCGGTTTCCGGTGACGACGCGCTGGCATGGCGCCGCGGCGCCATGCGCCCGGCCAGGAAGGCCTCGCGCCCGGCGATGATCGCGTGTTTCATCGCTCCCGCCATGCGCACCGGATCACGGGCCGCCGCGATCGCGGTGTTCATCAGCACGCCGTCGCAGCCCAGTTCCATCGCGATCGCGGCGTCCGACGCGGTGCCGACACCGGCGTCCACCAGCACCGGGACCCCCGCCTGTTCGACGATCTCGCGGATGTTGTAGCGGTTCTGGATGCCGAGACCGGAACCGATCGGCGCCGCCAGCGGCATCACCGCCTTGCAGCCGGCCTGCTCCAGGCGGCGTGCCAGCAGCGGATCGTCGGTGGTGTACACCATCACGTCGAACCCCTCGGCCACCAGGATCTCCGCGGCCTTCAGCGTCTCGAAGCTATCCGGATAAAGGGTCTTCGGATCACCCAGCACCTCGAGCTTCACCAGGCTGTGACCGTCCAGCAGCTCCCGGGCGAGGCGGCAGGTGCGGATCGCTTCGTCGGCGCTGTAGCAGCCGGCGGTGTTCGGCAGCAGCGTGTACCGATCCGGCGGCACCGCTTCGAGCAGGTTCGGCTCGCCCGGAGTCTGGCCGATGTTGGTACGGCGGATCGCGACGGTCACGATCTCCGCACCGCTGGCCTCGATGGCCAGCCGGGTCTGCTCCAGATCCCGGTACTTGCCAGTGCCGACCAACAAGCGGGAGACAAAGGTTCGATCGCCGACCCGGAAGGTGTCGGCAGCGTCGGTTGCAGCAACAGCGGTCATGCGGATCCCTGCGTTGATGGTTCTGGGCCGGGCTGCGGCCCGGCGGTGACGGGGCGGATCATCCGCCCCCGATGGCCTGTACGATCTCGACACGGTCCTCCGGCGACAGCCGGAACGTCGCATGCTCGCCTCGCGGGACGAGTTCGCCGTTCACCTCCACGGCCAACCGGCGCCCGGCCAGATCCAGCAGGGCCAGCAACTGACCGAGCGTCGCCGCGCCGGAATCCGCCGGCGGTGCGAACGTATAGGGCTCGCCGTTCAGGATGATCTGCATGGTGCAACCCGTTTGCGCGTTGAGCGTCGGACATCGAGCGCATACAATAGCGGGCCGACGCGGGTGTAGCTCAATGGTAGAGCCTCTGCTTCCCAAGCAGATGACGAGGGTTCGATTCCCTTCACCCGCTCCATCTCTCGGTTCACCTGCGCACCCATGCGCGAATTCTACCACCTGCCCCCCGTCCTCGCGATCGACCGCGCGGACTGTTTGCGCATGCCTTGCGCGCCCTGGGCGACCCCTTAATACGAACTAGACTTTGTCTAACCTGCTGGTATATGCTCCTGCCATGAGCGTGTCACAGAACAGCGTGGAGCGTCTTCCGCGGGAGCAGGCCGTCGACCTGCTCGACCGCCACGGCATCTCCCCCACCGAGCAGCGAATCGAAATCGCGTCGCTGTTGTTCGCGCGTCATCAGCACCTCAGTGCCGAACAGATTCTCGCCCAGCTCAGCCGGCAGGCCAGCCGCGTGTCCAAAGCCACGGTCTACAACACCCTAAAGCTGTTCGCCGAAAACGGCCTGGTGCGCGAGGTGATCATCGACCCCGCAAAGCGCTTCTACGACTCGAACCTGGATCCGCACCACCACCTCTTTTACACGGATACCGGCCGGCTCGAGGACGTGCCTCCGGCCCAGGTCGATGTAGCCGGCCTCCCGACCCTGGCGAATGGGCTCGAGATCGTGGGCGTGGACGTGGTCATCCGGGTCGCTCCGCGCAAACCATCCTGACGCGGCAACGTTGTTGTCAGGCCGTACGCTCGGCTATCATTCGCTCCTCGCCGACGTAGCTCAGCTGGTAGAGCAGCCGATTCGTAATCGGCAGGTCCGCAGTTCGATTCTGCGCGTCGGCACCATAGAACAAACACTTAGGCCACCGGACAAGGTGGCCTTTTTTGTTTCCGATGTCCGTGTAGCCACTGTGTAGCCGATTTTCGTCTACATGCGCTTCCGCGTAGCCAGATACCGGGAGAGCCAAGCCAGCGCCCTAGACCGGCGCGAGTCCCGCGCCCCCAACGAAAAACCCCGGCACAGCGGCCGGGGCCGGTAGGGTCGGCGGGGCTGGCGGCAACCGGTCACTCAGGCCGGTCTCGCAGGATGAAGGAACGCCCAACAATCGTTGCCAGCGCCGCTACTGCCAGTCGCTCGATCGCTCGAGGTTCAACGCCCGCAGCCGGGACAGGATCTCCGGGTCCGGCATGTCGGGCGTGTAATCCGTCCACCCATAGGCCGCAGCCACCGCTTCGTCCAGACCCCGGTGCGCGTGATCCAGCCAAGTCGGCCGCTGGTTGTACCAGTTGGTCAGGGTGCGCTTCTTCAGGTGGGCTTCATGCGCCAGTTTCGAGACAATCCGATCCGAATAGCCCGGCACGACCTCCGGCACCCGATCGACCCACTCGGGCAAGTTCAGCCGGTTCGTGCGCAGCGTGCTGACGCCGAGAGAGCCCCCTGCGCACGCGGGGCGCGCTTCACGGCCCTGACCGGGCAGTCACAGATCATCCGGGTGTGGCTGCTTATGGATCCAGAACAACCCAGGGTCCGTGGCCATTATCAAGAAAATCCTCATCCACGTTCACATGCAAGAGCCCACGAAGAAAGCAGACAGTGGCTGCCCGCTTGTGCCATCCAGAGATGATCGCGGGAAACGCGATCCGACAGAGTGCTCAGAGGCTCCGCTTTGACGTGCGACCCGTAACGAAAACAGCGTTCTTCGGCGGAACCCTTTCCAAGCTCTGGGATGCGCCTGGACGAGGCCTGGTTGACTCGCCACCTGGCGGCAGACTAGAAAGGTAGCCAGTCACCCCTTGGCGAGATACGCGATGGAGAATCTGTTGGAGCGTATCACGGTCAATCCGGACATCTTCGGCGGCAAGCCGATCATCCGTGGGCACCGACTCGCGGTCGAGCACGTGCTGGGCATGCTGGCGGCGGGCGACACCCCGGAGGCCATCCTTGGCGCCTACCCCTGGCTCGAGTGGGAAGACATCCGTGCCTGCCTGACCTATGCACACCGGATGGTCGAGCATGAGCGTGTGGAGCCCTTCATTGCGCGGACCGCCGCTTGAGGTTTCTGCTCGATTCCTGCGTTGCTGGCCAGTTGAAACAGGCCTTGACGGCTGCAGGGCACGACGTGGAATGGTGTGGAGACTGGCCGCAAGATCCTGGCGACGGTGCTGTTCTCGCGTACGCGCACAAGCAACGCCGCGTCTTGCTGCCCCTCGACAAGGATTTCGGGGAACTCGCGATACTGAAGGGTGCTCCTCACGCCGGTATCCTGCGCTTGTCTGGCCTGAGCCTGTCGGAACATGCCTCATCGACGCTGGCCGTGCTTGACCGTCATGGCGAGGAACTGGAGCAAGGCGCACTGATCACCGTGACTCCGGGCCGACTGCGCATTCGTCATCCGCGTTGACCTCGTTGCCTGGGAACGAGACGCTGCCCCAAGCCGCTCCGGGGTTGCCTCCTCAAGCCAGTCCGGTGCGGTCGTGCTGCGCGCATTCTTTGCTGCCCGCCCCTGCCACGGGCTGCGTTGAGCGCCGCGGTCAAATCCGCGGCGGTGCTGCCGGCTCCCCGGCGCTGCAGCAGCTTCAGTAGCTCCCATTGCCGCGTGAGGGTCCGACGGGTGGTGGCGCTGGGCATTCAGCGGGCTCCCTCGAAGAAATGCGCCAGGCGGACCATCGCCAGGGTGTCGCGCTCGCAGTAGCGCAGCAGCGCGTCGCGCAGGTAGGGCCGCACCACGGCGAGGAACGACTCGACGTGCGCGTAGTCATGGGCCGCCAGCGTCGGGGCCCGGCTCGGGGCGATGGTGTCGCGCAGCAGGCCGACCGGGTCGCCTTCCGAGGACAGCAGGTGGTCGGCGAATTTCTGTGACAGCAGGTCGAGCTTGCCCCGCAGCAGGTCGCTGCCGTTGCGCTCCAGCGTCAGCCGCCCCTGGGCGCCGAGGGCAGCGCGCACCTCGCGCTCCGGCAGCTCGAGCAGCCCCGCCAGCGCATGGAACACCTTGGCCGAGGAGAGCGGGCCGAGGTAGTCGGCGGTATCGTCGAGCAGCCGCTCGTTGTGGATCCGCACCGCGAACTCGAGTACCCGGCGGTCGGTCTCCGACCGCCCCACCAGCGCCGCCAGGCGGGCGGTGTTCGCGCGCAGGCGTTCGGGCACCGTCACACGCTTCCGGCTGCGTTCGGCCGCGGCGTGCAGCGACCGCAGCGCCAGGCGCACCGCGCGCGGGTCGTACTCCGGACCCATCGGGTCGACCCATTCACCCAGGCCGATCGCCTCGGCCAGTGCGTCGTTCATCAGACCGTGCGCGGCAACGAACTCGCGGTGGCCGCCGAGCGGCACCAGCATTCGGAGAAGCCAGAGGCGGACGATGGGGAGCAGGTCGCCTGGCGGTGCGGATGAGCAGGAAAGTCGGCGGCGGCGCATGGGGATCTCCTTCGGGGGTGGAGATCATTCTCCGGGTCGGCGCGTCAAAATGTTTCGCACCCTGCCCCGGCGACTGCGACACCCTGCGTAAACCCGACACACTACCGACGCGCGGCACAGGCGGCAGGAGACACAACCAAAGCTTGAGACAAGCCGTAAAATATCACGCCCCATGTGATCGTATCCCTGCCAACAGGGCCGGGGCGTCGTTGGGCGACCGGTTGCCCCGGCTTGAAGCCGGGCAGGCACCGAGGAGGCAGGCCTGGAGGCTTGCCTGGCCGAAACCGCCCGGAGCCCGGGTCAGGCCCCGCCCCCGCCCCCGCCCCCGCCCCCGCTTCCCGAACCCGAACCCGAACCCGAACCCGAACCCGAACCCGAGACTTGGTGTCGCCGGTGGTCTCAGTCCAGCGTGGAACGGTCTACCCGCAGCGCCTCGCGCCGCTCCTCGACCCTCTGTGGGTGTGCGTCCTGGAGCCGGCCACCCAGGTGCTCGGCGAGGAAGTCCTCCAGCGCTGCCATCACCGCCAGGCGGTTGGTCTCGTCGACCAGTCCGTGGCCCTCGTCGGGGGCAAGGTAATACGCCACGTCGTGACCGGCATCCCTGAGAACGCGCACGATCTGGTCGGACTCGGCCTGGACCACACGCGGATCGTTGGCGCCGTGAACGACCATCAGCGGTGCACGGATGTGCTGGGCCGAGAACAGGGGTGACTGCGCCTTCAGCCGCTCCCGGTCTTCCGGATCCTCGGGGTCGCCGACCCGCCGTTGCCAGCGCGCGATGCCCGGGCGCCAGTAGGCGGGAAAGGACTCGACCAGCGTGATGATGTTCGAGGGCCCGACCACCGAGACACCGGCCGCGTAGAGGTCGGGCGTGAACGCGAGACCCGCGAGGGTTGCGAAGCCGCCGTATGAGGCCCCGTAGATGGCGATCCGGTCGGGATCGGCAATGCCTTCGTCAATCAGGTGCTTCACGCCATCGGTGATGTCGTGTTGCATGACTCCGGTGCCCCAGCCGCGGTTGCCGGCGTTCAGGAATTCCTTGCCGTAGCCCGATGAGCCGCGGAAATTGGGTTGCAGCACCGCATAGCCGCGGTTGGCGAGAAACTGCACCGTCCCGCGGTATCCCCAGGTGTCGCGCAGCCATGGCCCGCCGTGGGGGTGCACGACGACCGGCAGGTTGCGGGGCTTCTGGCCAGGCGGCAGGGTCAGGTACGCCGGAATCTCGGTGCCGTCGCGCGCGGTGTAGCGTATCGGCTCCATCTGCGCCAGGTGCTCGCTCGGCAAGTCCGGGCGCACGCGGTAGATCTCGCTCAGCGCCATGTCCGCAGTGTCGTAGAGATAAACCGTGCCGGGGTCGGTGTCGCGCGTCAGCGCCACGGTCCAGCGCGTCTCGTCGCGGTTCGTGGAGGTGATGTCGAGGTTGCCTTCGGGCAGCAACTCCTGCAGTCGGTCAAGGTGGGTCGCAAAGTCCTCGTCGTGGGCGTAGATGCGCTGGCGATCCCCCGCGTAGACCGTCGCGAGCAGGCGATCGTCCTGCTGCGAGAAGATCGCACGACCCAGGTCCACCTCCTGCTCGGGATCCTGGTGCACCTGCTGCTCCTCGCGGCTGTCCGGGTCGAACAGCACCAGCACGACGAGGTCACGCTGCCCGGCATTGGTGCGAAGATAGATTCGCTGTCCGTCGGGATGGAAGCGCGTGAGGCTGCAGGATTCCTGGAAGCTGCACTGGTAGACCACTTCGCCGAGTTCCCCTTCGCCACTCACACGCAGGATCTCGGTGCTGCCGTCCGCCGTGGTGCGCGACGCCTTGCGCAGGCGGCCCTGATCGAAGTGCCAGCGCTGGATACCGGCATCGTTGCGTACCATCAGCTCCCGCTCCGCCGCAGCGATATGGACACGATGCACGTCGTGCAGCGAAGGATCACGATCGTTGAGTCCCACGTACATCACGTCGGGTTCGTCGCGGGGCAGGTGATACACGATGGCCCGGGCGCCTTCCGCACCGGCCAGCCCGCGCGAGGGCGGCACCTCCGCATCGGCGGAGGGTTCGGCGAGGGGGTCCACGGCCCTGATCTCGAAGTTCTCGTCGCCGTCGCGATCCTGGGCGTAGAGCAGAAAACGCCCGTCGCGGCTCCAGAAGTGGCGGCCCACCGAGCGGGCGTGGGCGGTCACCGGTCGCGCCTGATCGAAGGGCGCGTCGACGGCCTTGACCCAGAGGTTCATCGCGCCCGCATGGTGGCTGCGAAACGCGACGGTCTCTCCGTCGGGTGAGATGCGCGCCGCGCTGTACTGCGGATCCTTGAAGAAGAGCTCGATGTCGAGCAGGGGCTGCGTATCTCGCTCGGAGTTCTCGGCAGCTGCCGGGAGCGCGACTGCGGCGAGCATCAGAAGGGGAAGGGTCAGCGCCAGCTGGTACATCCAGGCCTCCGGGGTTCTGCGCGTTCGCGGGGGACAACCATTACCGGCGTAGGAACCGTCCGTAACGGCCTGAGTTCCGCGGCAGAGGGGCAGGGAAGCGGAGTGTCGGTGGGTGGGACAGCCAGACGTTGTGCGTTCGCGGCTCGACGAAACCGATGCCGGGGTCTGGTCTGGATTCGGGCGTGCGAACGGGTTGGACGGCAGTTGCGGCGGTCGCGTCCTTGCACCAGCCACAGACCGGAACGACGCGTGGGCTGCCGCCATAGCATCTCGTCCTCGACTATCTCCTCGCGGCCCTCGCCTCGCTTTCGTGATAGTCCTACTCCATGTCGGAGCGCCCGCCCATCACGCGGTCGGTGATGTCTCCCCACCGTGTGACGAGATGGGAGCGGCCATCGTCACGCTGGAAATCATCGATCAGCAAAGAGGTCGTCGCCGGTTCCTCCGACGCCAGGCCCGAGAGTGGCAGAACGGCCATCAGGGCGACAAGCACGGCGGGCACAAGACGACCCTCCCCATGCCCTCCGCGGCCCAGCGCCGTACACTTCCTCAGGACCGGTCTCATGGAGGTCATGGTCGCTGGCCCGGTCGGTGCAGATCAGGGTCGATGGTGGCCTGATTCCGATGCTCGCGAGATCACTCTGCAGCCGGGAGCCGCTTACGTGGCACGGCAGTAGCTACGACCACGTCGAAGATGCCAATTAGTCGTCCCGATCGTCTTTCTGCCTGCTGGGTGCGGCGGTTTTTTTCAGACCGGACTTCCGGCTATCGAGGGAACCCTCGTGCACACCGCTGATTTCTTGGGTCGAGATCGGTTTGACTTCGAACAGGCGTTTACCACTGATCATCGCTGATACGTCGTCGCCACCGCCTTTGAGATCGTGCAGGAACACGGCGATGATGTGCGCCAGCACGAACAACGCAATGACCGTGCCAATGCCGGCATGCACTGCCGGCAGATAAATGCCAGAGACGACCGGATAAGAGCCTTGCAGATGACCGGTGAAGGCAACCAGGATCATCAGCGCAAGCAAGATGAGGTAAACGGGCACCCAGAGAGGGTTGTGGGCGTACCAGCGTGGCAGGGTGGCTTTGCCGAAAGAGAGGTAGAACTTCAGCATTTGCAGCATCTTTTTCGGCTCTAGATCCGCAAGCAGAAACTGCCATCGGCCCATGAGCTTGTCGCTGAACAATACCCAGATACGCAGTGCGAGCCCGAGTGTGAAAATACTGCCGGCGACATAGTGCCAGTCGGCAGCCGTCTGAGCCACGCTCGGCGTGTGGCGCACCAACCAACCGGTGGCCATCAGTGCGAGTGTCGACAGCGCCAGCGTCCAATGGGACAGACGCAGCCACTTGCTCCAGATCTCTCGGCGGTGCAGAGTTTCGGTTTTCATGCGCTATGCAACTCCTGACGCCGTCATGATGGCGGTTGCGGTTGAAGATAACGATATTTGCAATATAAACGACCCTGCCGTCGGAGTCTCCGACAGCGCATCGGCTTCAGCCTCTCACACCGAGCGCCTGGGAGGCCGCTCAGGGTGTCGGGTAACGGGCAATGTCGTGAACTTAGGCGATAGACATTTGTTTTTGTTATAATTTCTCTACCAATGAACCCAGCATGAATGGAGAAAAATGATGCGCGAATTCCTGAAAGAAGCCTTGACAGCGCGGGCTGGACCGGGTTTCTTCCATGAGAATGGTTCTTAATACTGTTCGATCCACCCTGAACGATCTCCAGTTCATCGCCGAACACCGCTACCAACCCGCCGATTTCACTCGCAAACGCACCCTGACCTTTGAACGCGTGGCCCTGTCGCTGCTCTCGGGCCCGATTGCTTCGCTGCGCAACAGCGCCGATGCCCTGTGCCAAGGGCTGGGTCTCAAGGACGTGCCGCTGGGCGTCACCAAGCAGGCCGTGTCGAAAGCCTATCGGAAGTTTCCCTACGAGGCCCTGATCGAGCCGCAACAACAGGTGGTAAGCCGTTTCACGGAGCAGGTTCCCGGCACCCGCTGGATGGGGTACCGGCTGGTGGCGGTGGATGGCTCCAAGATCCCCTGCCCCTGGATCCGGAATTGGCCGAGACCTTCGGCACCCAGGGCAACCAGACCGCGACCGAGCGCCCGATGGCGCTGTACGTGAGCCACTTTGACGCCAGTAACGGCGTTCCCCTCGGCGGCGAATTGGCTCCGAGCTTCATGGGCGAGCGCTTCCTCACGCTCACCCTGGCCAGCATCGCGGGGGCCCTGACCCAGCCCACGGTCGCGGCATTTACCGAGGACCGCAAGCATCCCCATCAGGGCAACTTCCGTGCCGCGCTGGCCAAGCTGCGCACGCGCTTCTTCCAGCTCTGGGATCCAGCGGATACGCAAGGTTGCCTCGACCTGCTCGTCTGGATCGCACGCGATGCAGAACCGATCCGGCCCGACCGCTCGTATCCACGGAAAACCAAGCACATCAACCCGTTGCCGTTTGCGGGGGTCCAAAGTTCACGACATTGGTCGTAACCCCCCGCCAAGGAACACTCGGTCTGGTCGAAACTACTGCCGGCTTCCTACGACCTAACCGTGGTCCCAGGGGTTCGCTTGCGGGGGGGCAAGCGAACCAGCCCCTCGGGATCGCCCGAGATGCCAGCGTCCCTAAACGGCGGACCCAACGTTCGCCGCCCTGGGCGAAGAGAAGAGCGGCCAACGAACGCAATTTCTGGCCGCGTGACTCCAATCCCATCAGGCCTGCGTATTCCGGGGTATTCGATCTGATTACGGTGGGGCAGGCGCTGCATTGGTTCGATTTTCCCGCCTTCTATGCCGAGGCAGCCCGCGTGCTCCGCCCGGGTGGCGTGCTCGCGGCCTGGGGGTACGGACTGATGCAGGTCAGTCCCGCAGTGGATGCCGCGGTTTGACGTTTGTACGAACCCATCGTCGGCGCGTACTGGCCGCCGGAGCGTCGGTATGTAGAGGAGCAATGCTGGACGTTGCCGTTTACGCTCAACGAGCTCGCTGCTCCTGAGTTCGTCATGAAGGCGGACTGGACGTTGGCGCAACTCATCGGCTATCTCGGTACCTGGTCGGATATACAACGGTATCGCCAGGATTGTGGCGCGGATCCGTCGGTGTTGATCACCGATGAGCTGACGTCAGCGTGGGGTGACGCGGCATCCTGTGCGATGGCCGCTGTTTCTGCGGGTTTGACGGTTCGGGAGTCTGACTAGCATTCCCTCCCGGGCTCGGCCATGGTCGAGGGCAGCACCGCGGTCTGCCAGCCAAGACCGTGGGTGGCTGGCCTATGACCACAGGCAGCCAGGAATGCCCAACGCGAACGGGGCGGCAAGCCCCTCGACCACCATGGAGGCGGACATGACGATGGGCAGAACCGATCCCCAGGCCGAGCACGACCGCGGACCGACAGATGGCGAGGAGGCAGTGGAGATGCTGCTGCAACCACGGGAAAAGGATCTCGGCGGGTTCTCGGTGCGCAGGCTGCCGCCCAGCGTGAAACGCTCGATGGTGGGGCCCTGGATCTTCTTCGCCCACATGGGGCCGACCGACTTCCCGCCAGGACAGGGCATCACGGTACGTCCTCACCCCCACATCAACCTCGCCACCGTGACCTACCTGTTCGAAGGTGAGATTCTGCACCGCGATATAGGCACTACCTCCGCACCGACACGTTGCGACAATCTGCCGCCCGTGCAGCGCGGCGGTTGACGCTCCGCGCCGGCATGCGACCAGCAAACGGGTAATCGTCCGCGCAGCGCCCAAGTGCAGCTGATCGTTGCGGGCGCATTGGCCCCCGTCCCGGCGACGACAGCGCCCGGACGGGCTCAGCGTCGGGATTCCCGGCTATGCAACAAACCATCGACACCGCGGTCGATCACCTGCTCGACACCCCCGCCGGCACCCAGAGCCGCCAGGCCCGGAGGCTCGCCCGGAAGATCGATCAACAGACGCGCCAGCCCGTGAACCAGGGCCCACACACCGATGGTGACCACAGGCTGGTCCGATGGCGCAAGGTCGCGTTCCCGGAACAGCGCCGCCACCGAGTCCTCCAGCAGCGCGTACGCCGCATTCGCCGCCTGTTCCAGATCGGGATCCTCGGTGTCCGCGCACTCGGGGCCGAACATCAGGCGCAGGGTCTCGGGATGTGCCCGCGCGAAGGCGACGTAGCCTCGGCCCATCCGCTTCAGCCGCCGCTCCGGGTCGGTCGCGCCCTGGGCGTGCTCCGACAGGGTGTCCGTGAAGCGCCGAAACCCAGCGGCCGCGACCGCCCCGCGCAAGGCCTCCCGCGAGGCGAAGTGCCGATACGGTGCGGCCTGCGACACCCCACAGCGCCGAGCCGCCTCGCGCAGCGATAGGCCTTGCGGACCCTGGGCCTCCACCATCTCCGCAGCCGCCTGCACCAGGGCCTCCCGCAGCCCTCCGTGGTGGTAAGCGGAACCGGAGGGGCGCTTGGGTGTGGTCCGTTTGGAAGGCGGCGACTTGGCCATGGAAATCAGTCTAGCCCCCGGTGTTGACACCGTCAACATCATGCTCTACCGTTTATGTTAACGATGTTCACATCCGAGGCGGGGCACCCCGACACGAAATGAACACGGCGACATCCTCCCCCCGACTGCAACGAACCAGGTTCGTCGTGATCGCCACCCTGGCCAGCCTGCTGGCGCTGTTCTCCCTCCACTACCTGCGGCCGGGAATGCCCGATGGCTTTATCGAACAGCTACCGCTCTACCGCGAGCACGCTTTCTGGTTCCTGCTGCATGTGGTCGGCGCCGCCGTGGCGCTGGCGGTTGGCCCCTGGCAGTTCCTGTCCTCGATCCGGGCGCGCAGGCCGTGGATACACCGAGCGACGGGAACGCTGTACGCCGCGGGCGTGCTGGCCGGGGGCATCGGCGGTCTGTTCCTGTCCGGGTTGGCCTACGGGGGAATCGGGGTTCAACTCGGTTTCATGATTCTCGGCGGCCTGTGGCTTGCAGCCACGGCGATAGGGGTCACCGCGATCGGGATGGGACGCGTCGCCGTCCACCGCGCCTGGATGCTGCGCTCCTTCGCGCTGACCTTCGCCGCGGTCACCCTGCGGGTGTGGCTCGTCCTGCTCGAGCCCTTCCTGGGCTTCGAGACCGCCTACCAGGTGGCCGCCTGGCTGGGCTGGCTGCCGAACCTGCTCGTGGTGGAGTGGTGGCTGCGCCGGGGCTCGACCCACGCAGGCCCGATCGAGCCATCGCGGAACCGCATGGCAAGGAACGCAATCGACCGTCATGTCTGACGACCGCTACCGGGAGATCGCGCGATCGCTCCAGACGATGGGCTGGCTCCAGGACGCGCTGCTGCGTCAGGCCAGGAAGCGCGTGGTCGAGCATCTTCGTAAACGGGGTGTGGTGACGGCCCTGGATGCCGGTTGCGGTGCGGGAACCTTGAGCCGCTATCTGAGCGATGCCGGGATGTCCGTGATCGCCGTCGATCGCTCCCCGGCCATGCTCGAATTGGCCGGTCGCCGCGCGTCTCATGCCCAGTGCCTGCAGGCCGACCTGAGCCGGCTTTCGCTCAGCCGGCCGGTCGACGGCGCAGTCGTGGCCCTGTCGTTGCATGAGATGACGGAATCTCAGCGGGTAGAAGTCTGGCGCGCATTGCAACGCCTAACCCGGCACGGCGGCCCGTTGGCACAAAGAAGAGGACACCCATGATCTTATCGGGCTTCTCTTATCGCCCGCCGGGGGACGTTCTTCCGGAGCTGGGGTCGCCCGGTTTCGGCATCGCCCTTGGACCTTCAACGCCCTGCGCCGGCGTCACATTCCGGGTCCCGGGGTTGATTCGGCCCGGTTCCTGAACCGGGATTTGTCCTGAGCCATGTAAGGGGGCGACCACATCCGAGGAGGGGGTGGTCAGGCCCGGCTGGTGAGTGGAGCGGCCCGAATCGGGCCGGCTGGAGGCTCCGCCTTCGTCGGCGGATCGGGAATCGGGGTCATTGGGGTTCTGCGGCGTATAATTCGCTCCCTGGTTTCCGCCGATGGGGACATAGCCGCGGGCTGCGGCGGACTCGATAATAAGGCCGAAAGCGAATACCGCTCCCAGGACACAGGACATGGTCTTGAACATGTGGGACCCCCGCTGTATGCGTGGTGGTTTCTGGTGGCCCGGGCCTCTGGAGGCGCTCGGGCTGGTTGCTGGGGCGGCAGATTGTCAGGGGACAATCATTGCCCCGTCATGCTGACGGCTTCCTGCTCCGTCAGTCGCGTGGTGAATTCCCCTTCGAGGGTGATGCAGCTTTCGGGCTCGATGGTGTTGCGGACGACCTGCCGCATGGGGCACAGGTCTGCGCTGAAGCGTCCTTCGGCGGAACCTTTGCCGTCGTTCAATTCCAGGTGGTCGAAGTCAACGGTCGTTGTGGCTCCGGCGGAGCGGGTATCGGCGACCAGTAGGGTGACGCCGTCGTCGGTTTTCCGGTAGTAGGAGACGTCCGCTTGGTGTGGCTGTGCGTGGACGGCGTCGATGTCGCGGGTGGCCAGCATCCCGAGTTCGATCGAGAGCATCCCCGCGCGTTGCACCTTTCCGGATTCGGGATCGAAGCCGGTGATGCGTATGCGGACGTACTGCCGGTCGACACCCACGCCGGCGGCGCCCATGGTCTCTTCCATCTGGCGACGTTGTTCTTCATCCATGTTCGCCATCATTCGGGCCATGGGACTTTCGGGCATCGTGATGGGTTGCCAACTGGCCGAGGCCAGGGTCTCGCCGTCGACTTCACCATGGAGGGTGGTCCACTCCAGGGTTTCGGTTCCGACTGTGGCGTGGAGCGAACCCAGCGGTGTCATGCTGCGGATGTCCTGGGAGTCCATGCCGCTGATGTCCTGCGCCGCGACCGGCGCGCTCATGAGCGCGGTCGTTACGAACAGGCCGGCCGCCGCCGCAAACAGTCGACTGGTGCGGGAATAAGTGATCTGGATCGGCATGGGGCAATGTCCTTTGTGAACCCTGGATGGGTAGCGTAGCGGAAGGGCCGGATGCCTACAGGGCGTCCAGCGCTTCCTGGGCCGTGGTGCTGAAGTGCTCGCGGTCGGCTGCGACCACTTGCTGCAGGAAGTCCTGCCACTGCTCGGCCGCCCCGGGTTCGTCGGTTAGCCAGGCGGGTTGTTGCAGCATGATTCGTGCGAAGGCGGCGGGTTCGAATTCCCGATGCAGCGCCGCGTGCTCGGCAAAGATGGTGGGCCCAATCAGCCCGATGGTGCCGGTCGCGGAGTTGTTGCCTGCATTCGCCAGGGTATTCATGTGCCGCCTCATCGGCGGCTCGAGAAACGCCAAGTCGGCCTGCTCGCTGGCGATGAGCTGGCCCACGACAACGGTGCCCTGTTCACGGGCGGGGTGGCGATCGAAGGCGTCCATGCTCGCCAGGCTCAGTGCCACGGCCGTGGCCGGGTTGACCGCCCAGTCGTCCAAGTGTGCCTCCATCGTCAGGCTGAGCTGTTCGAGGACCAGGGCCGCGTGTTCCGACGAGCGCCGCGCACTACCCAGGATCCGCTGCGCCACCTCGGTGGTCTCGGCATCGGTGCCGGTCCATAGCATCCGGACGGTTTCCGTATAGACGTACTCCGGATCCCGTTCGAGCGCCCCGCCGAAAGAGGTCACCGTCGCCTGCAAGGTCTGCTGGGCGTTCAGCCTCGCCTCACGTCCGTGCTCCGGACTGGTGGCGATCGCGAAGACCGGTTCCAGCGCCGGATTGGGCGGAACCTCCCGGTTGTTGCGCAGATACCCGCCGAGGCTCTCGATCCCCTGGGACTGATGCGCCTCGGTGGAGCCTTCCCGAATCAATCGGGTCAGCGCCCCGACATGCAGATCATGCACGATCTCAAGGTTCATCTCCGGGGTTCCCGGTTCTGCCGTGCGCCCCCGGAACGGCCGGATCAACTCTCGGGTGAGGCCCCCCAGGGCGTCGGTCGCAGCCTTGATGGCCTCAGGCGTTTCGGACGCCATGGCCGCCTCCAGCATTCGCTCCATCGCGCGTTCCGCCCCCATCTCCGATTGGGCGAACAGGCCGACCAGCCGGGGTTCGCCCACCGCGGTGGAGCCGCTGACGTCGAGCGCGAGATCCAGAGCCTCTTCGGTCCCGATGGTGACCAGCAGGCTGTGTGTGGCCCGGCTGTTCTCGCGGGCCAGATCCCGATGGGAGCGGATGTAGTCCAGCGTCTGGGCGGGTTCGATGAAGTCGAAGTCGGCGAGCTTTTCGAGGAAAAAGCGGGTGGTCTCTGCGTCGTGGTCCAGCGGGAATAGGGCCTGTGCCAGATCGGCCTGGACGGTATCCGGCAGTGCCTCGGTGCGCAGCAGGCGCGCCGCATGCTCCGGCTCGGAAGTCGCCAGCCCGATGATGTCGGCGCCCAGGCTCTCTGGATCCATGCCGCTGTTCAGGGCGGCGCCCATCAGTCGCCGATAGGTGTCGGTGCGTTCGCTGTAGCCGGGGTCCAGGATCCGCTGGCGTGCCATCGCGGGCGCCTCCGGGGCCTCGATGTGGTACAGGGTGCCCAGCGCCGCCAGTTCGACATGCTCCGCGACCCGGGGGTCCAGGTTTCGGGCTTCGATCCCGTTGATGAGTGCGTGGATGGCTTCGCGTGCGGGCAGGCCGTGCACGCCCATAGCGGCGATGTCTTCCAGGGCGGAGAGCTGTCGCATGTGGCTGAGATCGGCCAGGCGTTCGGCGTGCTCAGCCGCAGTGCGGCCCTTGTAGGTCGCTTCGGGGTCGTGTTCGGGCGGTGCCTGGCGGGCCATCTGCTCGGGGTCATCGCCCTCTGCCTGAGCCTCCGGTTCACCACATGCGAGCAGACCGGGGAGTGCCAGGGCGAGCACGAGCAGAAGGAGAAGAGGGCGTGTGTGGAACATGGTCAGCCTCGCAAGGGATGGTGGTGTCGACCAGCCTCGCAAGGGACGTCGCGTCGGCAGCGGTTGGATCCGGCGGATTGCGTGTACCGCGGAATGGCAGGCTCACGGCCTTCCTTGAAGCTTAGCCCACTCGAGGCTAGACGTGTCGGTGAAATTTACAGCCTAGAGACGCGAACCGACATTTATAGCTATAACGCATTGAGTTCTCGATATGAATAATGGGAGAGACAGTAGAAGAGGACACCCACCATCACCTTATTTCACGCCCATGATTTCCACCTCACAGGGGGGTTCACGCGCCGTTGGTTGGTACGGGGGCGCTCGTGGTGCGTCGCTGGTAGAGCACGACGGCATGGGGATGGCACGGGTACGAAAGGAAAGGATAGGAAATCCAACCGCCTTCACCGCAATATCCCTTCGGTCCGGGGGCCTGTCAAGTCACGACGGAAGCCCCTTCTGAGCAGCGTCGGCAGCACTATGCGGCCGGAATCGGCTACAGGTGGACTGGAAACCGATTTTGCGGCGCGCTTCAGGCGTGTTTCCGGAAAGCGGGCAGCGGCGGGGCCAGCAGCCCCGCACGGGCTGCTTTACCAGGACACCCGCTGGTCGTGTTCGTACTCCGGCGCGGGCTGGGCGTAGGGATCGCCGGAAGAACCTGCCTCGGCAACGATGGCATGCTCCGTAGCGTCCTCGTACCACTCCGGCGGACCCCGCGCCTGGGCGGTACGGGGCGGGGTGGCGGGTTCGCCGATGTGCTCCAGGATGGCCCGAACGTCCACCGCTTCGGTGATGAAGGCGATGATCCGCATCTCGGCCCCGCACCGCGGGCAGGTCAGCGGGAACGCCTCGTAGATGCGCGCCAGCAGCATCACCCAGAGGTAGCGGGCGGGGGACCGCCGGATGGTCTCGGGCGGATCCTCCGCTGCGGCTTTCACCGCCCGGTGGGATGCCGGCACCGGCGCCACGGCCTCGGGCGCCAGAGCGGTGACGGCGGGGCGCAGCGGTGAGTTCGGGGCGAGTACGCCTGAGTTGCGATGGCGATGCTGCCGGGGCGGCGGAACCAGCGCGGCGATGCGACTGATCAGCTCCAGCGGCGAGAGGATGATCTGGGTGCGCCCGTCCGGACCCGGTTTGGGCAGACGGTAGATCAGCCGCTGCGGGTCGAGCTCCTCCAGCCGGTCGGCTGCGAAGGGAGGACGAGCGCAGTAGCGCAGCAGCCGTTCCAGGCCCTTGCGGTCGTCGGCCTCGATGCGCACGCTCGCATCCAGCGAGAACCCGCCGCCGTGGTCCCACGCTTCCATCTCTTTACGGGTCTGCGCGTCGATCCGCCCACGGCGCACGAATGCCCGCAGGATCCGTCGGCGGATCTGGGTTTGCACGACCCGCACGGCATCAGCGTCGATGGCCTCCGCCGCGATGAACCGGACACCCTGCTCCGGGGCGGGCTCGAACACGCCGTCGATCACGACGACATGGAAGTGCGTGTGCTCGTGCAGCGCGGAACCGAACCGGTGGATGGAAGGCCACGGCCCCGGTGGGTGCCTGGGTACTGGCACCCAGGCTGCCGCGCAGGTGGTGCGCGATCGCATCCAGAAAAATGCGCAGGGCACTGTTGAGAGCTGCCGGGTCGTGCTGGAGGTGATAGCGTAGCCGCTTGGGTACGGACAGCACCTGCCCTGGCGCACCGGCACGCGAGGCAGAACGTGATCGGCCAGATGTGCCGCAGTCTCGGCCATGCGCCGCGTGTTGCAGGACGGGCAGACAGCCCGGCCTTTGCAGGAGAAGGCGATCAGAACGTCATGGCCACAGGCGTCACAGCGGGCGCGGGCAAAGCCATGGGCCAGGATGCCACACTCGAGAAAAATCCGCCGGGAGCGGATTTTCGCGCAAGCCCCCCGGGAAGGGGGCGAGTCCCAGGGATGGGACGAGCAAAGCGCCTCAGTTCACGCTCCGCATGCGGGGGGACCCGCGCCTCCCACCACTCATCCCGACCCCGCGAGAGATAAGGTCTCCAGGTGGTTTTGCACCACCCGATACAGCGGTGTATCGGCGGGGCGACGGCGGCGGTAGGGAGCGGCGACGCATCCCTGCAGTTGGACGTCCATGTCCGGGTCGGTGTCCGTGACGGCATAGTGATACTAATAAGATAGACAGTACTCCCGTTTCCGCCACAGACCGGCAGGGCTTGCTGTCGATCACGACGACGGATGGGCAGCGTCGGCTTTACACTCTAAAGAGGGTACTCATCTGTTGCCGGCGGCTGTCCGGAAAGGGTCGTGGACAGCCACCGACTGCGGAGAAGACGGACCCTGCCCCTTGGGGGTCACATACCGTTGCACGCTCTCTCGGGATGGGTCTGGACGAGCCCGGTCGGGGCTGGGGAGCGAGTCTGCGCTGAGCGCGTGTATTGGCATAATATGCCAATGCTGCTATGCTCGGGATGTTTTCATCCTGGGAGTCAATCCGCCATGCCGACCCGAAACGTGGTGCTGAGCGACCATCAGCAAGAGCTTGTCGAAACCCTGGTGCGATCGGGTCGGTACCAGAACGCCAGCGAGGTGCTGCGCGAGGGGCTGCGCCTGATCGAGCAGCGCGAACGGCTCGAAGCGGCCAAGCTTCAGGCGCTGCAGCAAGCCGCCGAAAAGGGCTGGGCCGATATCACCGCTGGGCGCTATGTCGATATCGTCGAGGACCATATCGAGGATGTCATCGGCCAACTGGGGCAGCAGGCTGCCAACCGGGTTAAGTTGGCAGGTTGATGGGGCGCTATCGACTTTCCACCACCGCGCAGGCGGATCTCATCGACATCCTCGCCTGGACACAACGTCAGTTCGGAGAAGCGGCTCGCAAACGTTACGAAACCCTGCTGGTCACGGCGCTGCGTGACATCTCCAGCCAACCTGATCGGAGCGGCAGCGTCGAACGGCCGGAGCTTGGAGACGGCGTGCGATCCTGGCACCTGCATCTGAGCCGGGATCGCGCCCGAACGGCAACCGGCATTGTGCGCCGCCCACGGCATTTCTTGATTTACCGGGTGGAGGACGACCAGGTTGTCGTCGGCCGGGTTCTGCACGACGCCATGGAACTCGCGCGGCATCTGGATGCCGAGGCACTCTGGAAATAGGAACCGGCGGCGGCATTTTCTAAAGAGGCATACCGGCGTCTGATCGGCCGCCAACCGGGTGACGTTTTCCGCATGCCCGCGCTGCACTGGTTGCTTAACCAGCCGTCCACCGGCACGCGCAGCTTAAGGGCCTCGCGGGCCGGTCCTCCCCGAGTTGAAAGTAGAGGCCGGCCAATTTGATGCGGGCCATGATCCGCACTGCACCGCCGCAGGCCAGGCAGGTTTGGATGTCGATACCGAATACCCACCAGTGGCAGGTTCACGTCCGACTACAGCCACACATCCGTTCCCGCTGACGGGCTGCTTCGGGTCGCTTCACGACAGCCGTCATCGCACTTCGGACATCCGCGCCACCGCCGAGACCAGCACGTCCGCGACGCACATCCCATCATGCGGGGCCTCGGCCGCCATCCGGCGCATGGCGCGGATCATCGGGCCGTTACCGGCACCCTCGGTGTCGCACGCAACCGCGGCCTGGCGAAGGAAGGCGGCGAATGGATCGGACCCGTCGCGCGGGGGACGGAACGCGAGGCTGTCCGTGTTTCCGGACTCCCGCGCGCTGTAGATCGTTCTACCTTCCTTGATCGTCTCGACGATGGTGAGTCGGTCCAGGGTTTCAGGGTCGATTGCCGTCGGATCGTCGGAAAGAATCACAAGGTCCGCGAGCTTGCCGGGTGCGAGGGAACCCTTCCGATCTTCCTCGAAGTGCTGAAAGGCGGGCCAGATCGTCATCGCCTTGAGCGCGGTGATCACGTCCACCCGGTGCGCGGGGCCGAGGATGTCACCCGTGCGCGAGCGTCGCGTGACGGTGGCGGAGAGAATGCGCATCGAGTTGGGAAAGGCCACCGACGCATCGTGATGGCTGGAGAATTTCATTCCCTTCGCCTGCACCCAGCCCGTCGGGGAGATGTTGTCCGCCGCGACGGGACCGACGGTGCGCTCGCGGTGCCAGTCGCCCCAGTAGAAGGTGTGCATCGGAAACAGCGACGGAAATACATCGAGGCGATGCAATGCCGCGACCTGCTCCTTGCGAAGAAACTGACCGTGGACCAGCACCGGTCGGCGGTCGGCACGGCCATGAGCGTCAGTCGCCACGCCGATGGCAGCAATCAGCAGATCCGAGGCGCCCTCGCCGTTCGAGTGAGTCAGCAGTTGCACCCCATGGGCGAACGCCCAGTCCACCGCATCGAACACCTGATCGTCGGTAACCGCTGCATATCCCTTGTAGCCTGGCCGGAGGTTCGGGGACGGCTTGAAGTACGGCCGGTCACGCAGCGCGGTAAAGCCCTGTGGGGAGCCATCGATGGTCAGTTTCCCCCGCCAACGCGGAAACGGTGTGCGTACTCGCTGGATACGGCTTCTAGGATAAAGTCGCGGTCGATGAGTACATCAGGGTAGGCGACGACGTCGATATCAAGCCCGTTTTCCTGGGCCTCGAGCTGCATCACCCGTGTGGACGCCGGTGTGGAACGCCCTTCCTGTGCCGTCGTGTAGCCGTAGGACGCCACCAGTTCGGTACCCGCGCGGAAGATCGAGCGGCCCGCATCGGCGTCGAGCGAGCTGAGCAACGCCTGCAGCGCGACAAAAAAGCCGGTCTCCTCGACGACACCATTCGGCTCGCTCGAGCCCTCTTGGCGGCGGATCACCCCACCGGGCGGGTTTTCGCTGTCCGCATCGATGCCGGCAACTTCAAGTGCCGCCGAGTTGAGCGCCCCGATGTGCCCGGACTGGTGAACGATCAATACTGGCGTGTCTGCGGAAACGGCGTCCAGATCATCGCGGGTCGGGTGGTGCAACTCCGCGAGCTGCGCGTCTCGGACGGTATCCGTTCAGTCCCCCTCCGCCTCTGGGGGAGAGGCGGACCACGAGGATTGACGTGAAAGAACGTGGCGCGCGTCCCGGGTAACCCGTAGGGCAGAACAGGGCAGCGTCATCCGCCACACGGCGTACCCGCCGCCCCGGGGCCCTGCGGCCACCCTGGCGCCAGATGGCGGATGACGGCCTTCGGCCTCTTCCTCCCTACTTCTCTTTCATCATCGGGGATGGCCGCCCCCGCCATGACAGTTCGGCAGGGGGGGCTGAACGCATACCTCGGACGAGGCGCGGATTGCCCGGTTTGCGCCACGGGACATCGATCGTCACCGATCGCCATGCACTGCTCGCCGAGGTACCGCCCAAGTCCGCCTACCCATGTGTAACGCCCACACGGTAGGTGACAGGTCGGCAACCCCTTGCCTGAAAAGGGCGTTGGTCCTCCCTATACTCTGGCGCTGGCGACTCGGGTCGTTGGCGGGGACCGTCTTCTTGCACGAAAAAGCTGGCCCATCAAACACTTATTAGGCAGGTCATGCTCACACGATTTCCTGCACAGAGCATCACCCTGACGAGCCTGGTCTTGCTGCTTTCAGCATGCGGTGGTGACGGTGCACAGCAGCAAGCTGGCAGCGACCGGGAGCAGCAGCAGCCGGCCCTGGCCTCTGGCGGAAGCGACCGGATCATGGGCCACGCCCGCTGGAACGACCAGGAACATGCCGTGTCCCAGGTGACCTGCGAACTCAGCCATGGCGCCTGGACCGTGCGCGGGCGGGGCGATGGTTTCCAGTTGAGGGTGGAGCTGCTCGGGCAGGAAGAACGCAGCGAGACCGACCTCGATCCCAGTCAGGCCATGATGGTCAACCTGCGCCTCGACCAGGAAGACGGACCCAATCTGAGCTTTCCCTCAACAGCAACCACCGTCTGATGGGTGAGGTCGAAAGCGGTCAAACGGGTTATACGGGTCAGACGTTACTGGTTGCCGCCAATAACGCCGCCGGCCGCCTGTACCCGTACCCGGAAGGCATTGAGGTCGAGTTCGAACTGAACTGCCCCTGACCGACGCCGTGCTGCCTGCGTTCGGGGGCACTGGCCGGACAGGTCGTGGGAGTTGTTGATATCGCTCCGCCGCCGGGCGGACGAAGCGTTCATCAAATCCCCCTCGAACGCAGTTGCGCACCGGTTCTGGTGGTGATCGTCGCCAGCCCGTGGGCGCCGGGACCGTGCTCGGAGCGGCAGGGGAGGAAGGAAAACGTTCTGCCCAGCGAGGCGAGGAAGGCGCGGCAAACCCACTTGGCCGGGTTGCCTTGCGCGACATCTTTGCTAGGCTCCCTGCGCTGCGAGAGGTGGCGGCATGCCGCCTGGAACTAGTCGGCGAGAATTGGGGGAATTCCGAATGCGTGGCACTGCAGCTTGGGCCTGTGCGGGGGCGATAGCGGCCCTGCTTGCGAGCGCTACGGCATTTGCCGACGACCGGGCAACGATGATTGTCTTCGACGCGTCGGGCTCGATGTGGGCGCAGCTCGAGGACGGCAAGTCGCGCATCGAGATTGCGCGCGAGGTGATCGACGAATACGCCACGACCCGCGATCCCGAGCAACCCATCGGGGTCGTTGCCTATGGCCATAACCGCCGCGGCGACTGCGGCGACATCGAGCTGGTGCTGCCGCTGGGAACCCACTCGGGCGATGAACTGGCGTCGACCATCCGCGGGCTCAATCCCCAAGGCATGACGCCGCTGACCGATTCCATGGCGATGGCGCGCGATCTGATCCCGCGCACCGCCGAATCGGCCGACATCATCCTGATCACCGACGGGCTGGAAAACTGCGGCGGCGATCCCTGCGCGCTGGCCGCCGAGATGGCGGCCGAGGGCATCGACATCCGTGCGCATGTGGTGGGCTTCGCGCTCGAGGAAGAGGCGGTGCTTTCGCTCTCCTGCGTGCCCGAGCAGACCGGCGGGCAGCTCTTCATCACCCACTCCGGGGCGGAATTGACCGAGGCGCTGGCCGGAATCAGTGCGCCCAGCCGGCCCGTCGACCTGGAACTTCACGCGCTCGATGCACGCGACATGGAGCCGGTCGGTTCCATCACCTGGGACCTGACCACCACCGGCGGCGAGACGATCTATGCGGGCACGAACCGCGGCGTCATCCATGTCGAGCTCGACCCAGGCGACTATGTTGTCGAGGCGTTCGACGACTCCTTCGCCGGCGTCACCGAGTTCGAGGTCACTTCCCAGACCGAGGGACCGATCGAGGTGGCGATGGCCAAGCTACTCGCCACTGTCATGGTGCGCGGTGAACATGGCGAAACCGGCGAGACACTACAGGGCGTCGAATGGACGGTCCTCGACATCGCCAGTGAAAGCGCCGAGAGCTTCGTCAACGAGGGCGGCGGCAACTTCCCGCTTCACCTCGAACCGGGCGAATACCGCATCGAGGGTGAAAAAGGCGACCTGTATGGCGGCGCACTGGTCACCGCCACGCGCGAGGCGGATCGGGATCTCGACGTGATCCTGGAGGCCGCCGAGCGCGAAATAACCGTGGAGATCAAGGCCCCCGACGAGGTCTCGGTCGGCGCAGCTTTCGACGTGGTCGTCACCGGCAGCCATGACGACAGCGATTACATGCTGCTCGCCGCAGTCGGCAGCGACGAGGAGGTCAGCCGCTACGGGCGGATGACCAATACCGTGGGCGGCGATGGCGAGAAGAACTTCACCGCCCCTGCGGCACCGGGCAGCTACGAGCTTCGCTATTACATTCGCGAGGATCGTGCGCTCGTGAAGCGCTTTCCCATCGAGGTCGTCGATGCCGGCGCCGAGATGACCGCGCCCGAACAGGTCAGCATCAACGAGCGTTTCGAGGTCTCGGTCAGCGCGCCGGGCGGGGGGCACCTAGTGCTCGTCGCGCCCGAACGGGAGGACGACGACATCGTCAGCCGCTATCAGCGCATCCGGAACTCCGTCGATGCGCAGGATACCGTCACCCGCACCGCGCCCAGCAACCCCGGCACCTATGAGCTGCGCTTCCACATGGGCGGCGACCACCGCCTGATGGCGCGCGCACTCGTTGAGGTGGTCGATGTCGAGGTCACGCTATCCGCGCCCGAACAAGTCACGGTCGAGGAGTCCTTCGAGATCGAGATCGGTGGCGGCGTCTCCGGCCATGTGGTGATCGTGGATGCCGAGCGGGACGAGGACGACATCGTCAGCCGTTATCAGCGGATCCGGAATTCCGTCGATGGTGACGAGGGCACGATCACCCGCACCGCGCCCGAGGAACCGGGCATATATGAGCTGCGCTACCATTCGAGCGGCGAACACCGGCTGCTGGCCAGCCAGCGCATCGAGGTGATTGCGCGTATCCAGTCGGGCGAGGTCGCCCAGGCAACGCCCGCCGAAGACATGGCGCCCCCTGCCGAGGGCGACGCTGCCCCGGCGGCGCCCCGGACGCTGGCGGAAGCCGCGGAGGCCTTCCCCGCGCATCCGGGATTCACCATTCTCGACCCGCAGGCCGCGCAAAACCGGCTCCTCGATTCGCTGGAGGGCGATCCCGCCTCGGTCTTCCTGCCGGGCCAGTGGCTGGGGCCGCTGACCACCGCGATCCTGCTGCTCGAGGCCGAGGAAGGCGCGCTTCCCCATGTCCGCTACCGGCTGACCTATGGCGAGGATCAGCTTCCCGGCGGTCCGGGCGGGGGCACGGTTCCGGTGGGCTATGTCGAGGTCACGCGCTTCAATCTGGGCCCCGCCCGCCACGCCGAGATCGCCGAGGCCACGGGTGACGCGCCGGTGGCCCCGGCCGAGCATTTCGGCACCGGCCCGCATGTAAGCCTGCGTATGGTCACCCGTCCGATCCAGGGGCGCACCACCGACTTGATCGGGCTGTCGCGCGCCGAGTTGGACGGGGACGCCGCTGCCGAGCGCTGTTTCGGCCAGCCCTGTCTGTCCACCGCACCGCTGGCCGAAGCGGCGCTGGGCGCCGAGTGGGACGCAATGGAGGCGGTCGCGCCGGGGGCGTTCGACCCGCCCTATGCATCGATGCGCGACGGGGCGCACAGCCCGGCGGCGGTGCTCGACCTGCTCACCCGCGAGGCCCGCATCGCCCGGGAGCGCGGCGGCGAGATCACCTGGGACGGCTTCGAATACCGCGAGGGCGTGGGGCCGATGGAGCCCTTCGCCGAAGCGATGATCGAGGCCGGCCTCGGCCAGGAATCAGCCGTGGATGCGGTGCTGCGCGAAGGCCATGTGATGGATCACACGGTGGAAGCGGTCTGGCACCGGCTGCTGTCCATCGGCGGGGCGGATCCGACCGCGCCGGGGCTGTTCGGCGCCCAGGCGTTCGAGCACCGCCCCGGCCGGAACTGATCCCGGCGCGTCACCCAGCACCAAGCATACCGATGCGGCGCGCCGGCCGAGGCGTCCGATGCGCCCTTCCTCGATCCCGAAACAAGCGCCGGGATCGGCTTGCTGTCATGCCCCGCGTGTTCATATGCCTTTGTCCGAAAAGGGAGCGAGACCGAGTGACCGTTCGTGCTCAGAGGCAACAATGCGGGGGCGCGGGCTCGTCGCTCGGGCCCGATTATCGTGCGAAGTCAGCGCTCCAAGAGTCTTGCCGACCTCGGGCAACGGCCCACCGCCCCGTGTAACGTCTTTCATCAAACGGGGTACCTGCAAGGGGCAGCCACTCACGCCGAACGCTCGGGAGACCGCCAAGGGGCAACTTGAAACCTCGATTGCTGCCAGCGACAGTGACCGACCTCAAAGCGAGCCGGGTCAGCACACGGTATGGGACTGCATGCGACCGTGATGACGCACCCGGTACAAGGCGTTGGAAGCCAGCCTGGCCCTGCATACGGGCGCGGCCAGCGAACCGGCCCTGGGCCCGAACCGCAACCGCGCCTGCCCGGCGGCCGACAGCCGCCATACAGCGTGGCTATCGCGATGATGGAAAATCTCGCCTTGTGCTGATGTAGCTCCCAGCCTACTTTCAGAGTCAGCGGCACTGGCCGCCGCCCGTCAGCCGGATACGGCCGGGCATCGACAACGCTGCTCTTTGCCCCGGAAGTACCCTCGGCGCGACGCGGAGCCGTTCCCGAACCGCATCCCACCTCAACGCAGCCCCAACGGAGAGCGACATGGATCATCAGCAGAACACCGGCAAGTGCCCGGTCATGCACGGTGGCAACACCGCCGCAGGCCATTCGAACATGGACTGGTGGCCGGAAGGCCTGAACCTGGACATCCTCCACCAGCATGATCGCAAGACCAACCCGATGAGAGAGGACTTCAACTATCGCGAGGAGGTCAAGAAGCTCGACTTCGACGCGCTGATGAAGGACATGCACGCACTGATGACCGAGAGCCAGGATTGGTGGCCGGCCGACTGGGGCCACTACGGCGGCCTGATGATCCGCATGTCCTGGCACGCCGCGGGCACGTACCGCATCGCCGACGGCCGGGGTGGCGGCAGCACCGGTAACCAGCGCTTCGCGCCGATCAACAGCTGGCCGGACAACGTCAGCCTGGACAAGGCGCGCCGGCTGCTGTGGCCGATCAAGAAGAAATACGGCAACAAGCTCAGCTGGGCCGACCTCATCATCCTGGCCGGCAACGTGGCCTACGAGAACATGGGCCTGAAGACCTTCGGCTTCTCCTTCGGGCGCGAGGATATCTGGCATCCCGAAAAGGACACCTACTGGGGTGCGGAGAAGGAGTGGCTGGCTCCCTCCGACAGGCGCTATGGCGACCTCGAGAAGCCCGAGACCATGGAGAACCCCCTGGCCGCGGTGCAGATGGGCCTGATTTATGTGAACCCGGAAGGCGTGAACGGTCAGCCGGATCCGCTCAAGACCGCGAAGCAGGTACGCGAGACTTTCGCCCGCATGGCGATGAATGACGAGGAAACCGCGGCGCTGACGGCAGGTGGTCACACCGTCGGCAAGTGCCACGGCAACGGCGACGCTGCGGCGCTCGGCCCCGAGCCCGAGGCGGCCGATGTCGAGGAGCAGGGCCTCGGCTGGCGCAACCCCAACATGCAGGGCAAGGCCGCGAATGCGGTGACCTCGGGTATCGAGGGTGCCTGGACCAAATATCCGACCCAGTTCGACATGGGCTACTTCGACATGCTGCTCGACCACGAGTGGGAGCTGAAGAAGAGCCCCGCCGGTGCCTGGCAGTGGCAGCCCGTCGACATCAAGGAAGAGGACAAACCGGTCGATGCCACGGATCCCTCCATTCGTCACAACCCGATCATGACCGATGCGGACATGGCGATGAAAATGGATCCGGTTTATCGGCAGTTTCTCGAGGATTTCCGCAGGAATCCGGCGCGCTTCCAGGATGCCTTCGCTCGGGCCTGGTTCAAGCTGATCCATCGCGACCTGGGGCCCAAGACCCGCTACATCGGTCCGGACGCGCCCCAGGAAGACCTGATCTGGCAGGATCCGGTACCGGCCGGCAACACCGGCTATTGCGTCGAGTCCGCCAAGCAGAGGATCGCCGAGAGCGGCCTCACCGTCGGCGAGATGGTCGCCACCGCCTGGGACAGCGCACGCACCTTCCGCGACTCCGACAAACGCGGCGGTGCCAACGGTGCCCGCATTCGTCTGGCTCCGCAGAAGGACTGGGAAGGCAACGAGCCGGAGCGGCTGACCAAGGTACTGAAGGTCTACGAGCAGCTCTCCGCCGACACCGGCGCCAGCGTCGCCGACCTGATCGTGCTGGGCGGCAGCGTGGGTATCGAGCAGGCGGCCAGGGCGGCCGGTCACGATATCCTGGTGCCGTTCACTCTGGGCCGCGGCGACGCCACCGAGGAAATGACCGACGCCGACTCCTTCGCCCCGCTGGAACCCCTGGCGGATGGCTTCCGCAACTGGGAGAAGAAGGAGTACGTGGTCAAGCCGGAGGAGATGCTGCTCGACCGCGCCCAGCTAATGGGATTGACCGCGCCCGAGATGACCGTGCTGATCGGCGGCATGCGCATGCTGGGCGTCAACCACGGCGGCACCAGGCACGGCGTCTTCACCGACCGTGAGGGTCAGCTGACCAACGACTTCTTCGTCAACCTGACCGACATGGGTTACACCTGGAAGCCGGCGGGCGACAATCTCTACGAGATTCGCGACCCCAAGACCGACCAGGTGAAGTGGACCGCCAGCCGCGTCGATCTCGTGTTCGGCTCCAATTCCATCCTGCGCAGCTACGCCGAGGTGTACGCCCAGGACGACAACCAGGAGAAGTTCGTGCAGGATTTCGTCAAGGCCTGGACCAAGGTGATGAACGCCGACCGTTTCGATCTGGAGCGGTTGCAGCCGTGACACCGGCCTGAGCCGGGCCTTTCGCCCGGCCAGTTTCCGCCGGAACAAAAACGCCCGGGTATCGCCCGGGCGTCTCTTATGGTGTTCGCTCCGCGCCGAGACGGTCCGCAGTATGCACAACGCCTGCGCCGACACGGACCGGCCCGACGCGGCTCATCGGTCACCACCCGCTTTGCTGTTGGCTTCAGCGCCCCGTGCAGGCTCGCTGTGAACCTGCACGGGACAAGCGCGTTTCCTCTTCGCTCAGGGCTGGGCCGGAACGTTGCTCAGCCGCATGTTCCAGGAGTTGCCGACCCAGTAGTCGACGAACGGCGCCGCCTTGACCGGCTGGCTCGGGCTGCCTTCGCGGGCCAGCACGCTCAGTTCGTAGACCCGGGCGATGTTGTCTTCCTTCATGTCATGGTTGGTCATGACCATGTGCACCGGCACGCGCCACTGGATGGGCCGGCCGAACAAGTCGCGGTTGGCCACATCCCACTGGCCCTGGATGGAGACGGCCAGAACCTCGACCCCGCGGCCGGCCGGGTTCCAGGCCGGCGCGCCGCGGAAGAACTCCAACGCGGCACGGGCCAGTTCGTCGGTTTGACCCGGGCCGGCAAAGTCACCGATATCGGTCACCCACTGGCGTGCATCGATGTCGCGCTCGATGCGCTCCTCCATCGCCGCGTACTGGACATCGACCTGGGCCAGAAGCTGGTTGAGTTCGGGGTCCGTCGGATCGAAGGCCTGGCCCAGGACCAGCATTTCGCGGGCTTCGCCGAGCCGGCGCAGACGCATCTCCTCGGAGAAGCTTTCGATGTGGTCGGTGAACATGCTCGCCCGTCGGACCAGATCCTGGGCCGAGGCGCTGCGCGACCTCGCAGTGTTTTCCATGCCCCGGTACAGATCCATGAACTGGCTGCCGAAATGATGCTCATTCGACAGGCCCAGGGCGTGCAGGGAGTTGTTGATCGCCATGGCCGTCTCGCCGTAATGCTCGGCGATGGCCCGCATGGTGGGCTGAATGGCCGGAATGACCTCGCCATCCAGGGCATCGAGCTGGGCCATGGCGTCACGACCGACCTGCAACTGTTCTTCGATGGACGTGCCGTGGACCATGCTGTTGCCGTGTACACCCTGGAAACGACCGCGGTGGGCCTGATGCAGGTCCAGGAGCGTCTGCTTGAGCTCCAGGGCTGCGGCCACCGCCGGTGGAACCTCCTCGGCCGGCTCGGTTTCATCCCGGCGCTGAGCGATCAGCTCGCGAATCTCGGTCAGCCCGGCCTCGCTGTTATGGACCGGGTCGGCCTGCAACAAGGCGGGATCCAGTGCGGCATTGAGCGCATCGAGCCGGGCACGGAATTCATCGGCTTCGGTCGTCGCTTGCGCCAGACGCTGGTCACGGTCGGACTGGCTGAGATCCCACCAGCGTGGGGTGGTGAGCCGGTCGCGCGTGCGCCGCATATCCTGATCGACCAAGCGGTAGTCGCGAGCCTGCGCACCGGACATTCGAGGCGCTGCCGTGGCCGGGGCGGCTGGAGCGCCCGGCTGTTCGGGGGCTGCTTGTTCCAGTCGGCGCTGCACGTTCTGATTGAGCCGGTCGAAGCGGCTGCGCGCACCACGCACCTGGGGCAAGTCCCCCTCGGCCTCGGCGGCCTCGAGCAGGGCTTCGGCCTGGGCCAGTTCGTCCCGCGCCTGCTCCAATCGGCCGGAATGAAAATGCCGCTCGGCGCTGCGCACCAAGTTACTGGCCTCGCGGGCCTGTTCCAACGCGGCCTGGGCATCGCCGGCAAACGCTTGGCCGCCGCCAAGCAGCAAACCGAAGAAAAGTCCCAACACCATGAACAACGCCCTGCGGTTTGGCAAGGATTTCGGTCGCAAGCCCATGCTGAGTCCCCCGTATGTAGTTAATCCTTGGTTTTTCCGATCCAGTCGGAAACGACCAGTATACGATTAACCGAAGTCAACATATCCCCACAGCCTGTCACAATTCCCGCCACAGCGGCGATCCGGACGATCCGCGCGGCTGTCTTCAGCATGGGCGTTGCTTGCATCGCCGAACCCGCCCGTCGATTCCGGGAAAGAGCAGCCGAATAACGCCGCAAACGGTATCGGTGATGGCGCGGAGCGCGCAGAATGAACGGACGCTGCAGCCAATGCTTCGGCGATGAGGCGGGGAATCGAAGGAGGCCAGGATGAGTGACATCGGCAGTCTGTTCGACAAGGCGGTAAACGAGATCGAGCGTATGCTCAATACCAAGACCGTGGTTGGAGAGCCGATCACGATCGAGGGCCACACGTTGATCCCGCTGGTCAACGTCGGCTTCGGGTTCGGCGTCGGCTCCGGCCAGGGCAGCGAGGCAGACAAGGGCACGGGCTCCGGCGGGGGCACGGGCGGCGGCGGGGGCGTAAAACCGGTCGCGCTGATCGTGATCAACAAGGACGGCGTCAGGGTCGAACCGATCAAGTCCGGCACCGCTAGCGTGCTCGAAAAGGTGATCGAGAGCGCGGGCAAGGCGGCCGCGGGGCACGGGGGCAAGAGCCCTTCGGAATAACACGTGGCCGGAGCGATTTTGGCGGTTGTGCTCGTCGTCGCGGCCACCGTGGTCGGCCTCCTCGTCATACCGGTAACGTTCACGTTTCGCGTCGTCTGGCCGGAGACCGCCGGCAATGAGCTTCGCCTGACCTGGGCATTCGGCCTGGTGAACGTGCGTGTGCCGACCGGGGTCGGGGCGCCGCCGGCGATGACTGACGCTGGGGCGCACGCCAGGTCCGTCGGGCGTGCGGCGAAACGCAGGCGCGCCCGGACGCCGAACCTGTTCGCCGCGCTGCGTCAGAAGCCGTTCCGGCAGCGCGTGCTGCGCCTGGCCATGGACCTCTGGCGTGCTGTCGACCGGCGGAACCTGCGGCTGGACCTGCGCATCGGCACCGGCGATCCCGCGGAGACGGGTCAGCTCTGGGCGGTCGTCGGACCCATCTCCGGAATCCTCCAGAATATCGAAGGCGGGCGGGTCCGAATCGTTCCTGAATTCGTCGACGCCGTGTTCGATTTCGACGGCAGCGGCCGGCTTCGGGTCATCCCGCTCCAGGTTCTTGCGATCGCAGCCGGCCTGGTGTTTTCACCGCCCATCTGGCGCGGGCTACGGGCAATGCGGGCGGGCGGCTGAACGATGCGTCGGCTTAAGGCCACGATGCTGCATCGCGACGCCGACCGGACCATCGTGCTCATCGAGACGCTGGAGATCGTGCGCGATCGCGAGAGGGGTCATTGTTACATCCTTGCGTCTCTGAGGCCCATGGCGGTGGTGGTTTCGGGGCCGGATGGCGTGAACGCGTTCGGGCTGGACGGCAATCCAACGGAGATCGGGACCGAAGCGAGAGCGCTCGTCGAAAATGCATCGTGACCCTGAGCGAGATTACGGTACGCGGTCACATCGCCCGCGGGCCACCAGGGCACCGGACACGGCCATCTAGCAGCCTGCCGGACTTGGGCTGCTTGAGGGCGAACCCCTCCTGTCCTGCGCCGAGGGTTCTTTCGATGCGGGTGCAGATGCATACCGCAACCCGTACGTCGTGCCCCCGTAGGGCCCGGGAAGTCACCGCATATACCCCTTTTCACGCCAGTGGCGGATCACGTTCGCATATACATCCGGTTTCTTCGCGAACATGAGGCGGCGCATGGCAAAGCGGTCCAGCGCAAAGCCCGCGGCGTTGATCCATCCGCGGGCTTTCTTGCGCTCGATGTCGCGGAGCAACCGGTCGACAGCGGCGCATATCCGTGCGCGCTGCCGGTCATGGATGGGCCGCGAGGGGATTCCCACCGCGAAATGCAGGTGTCCCGATAGCCGCGAATGACATACATCCTGCAAACCGAGGAACCGGCGCGACGCGGCCTTGCCGCCCATATAGCCCACGGAGGAAATCGCCAGTGTGTACTTGTCTTCGATCAGCAACGGGAAGCCGACGCGATACGTGATGCGCTCATAGAAACGCTTGTACCCGGCCGCGACATGCCCGTTCCGCACCGGCCCCAGTACCACGAATCCGTCCGCGGCCAGCATCCGCTCGATGATCGCGTCCATGTCGTCCCGGTGGCAGCATGTTCCCGTCTTCAGGCACTGGAAGCAGCCGATGCATTCCTCTATCGCCGCCTCGCGAAGGTGCAGTGTGTCCACTTGGGCACCGAGGTCTTGCGCGTGCCCGGCGGCTACACGTTCCGCATCTCCGAGGAAGCCGGCACTCTTTGGGCTGCCATTGATTAGCATCAGCCGCCGTCGCATCGAAGACCTCCCGTTTCCGTTCGTCCCGGGAACAGAACAATCGCAGCCATCGACAGAGAGGATAGGGTCGCCCCGGTCAGAACTCCTCGCGTGTCGCGGTCACATCGAAATACAGCTCCACCTCGATGGTGTCATCCGGGTCGGGCACATCGTCCATGCGCTCGAAGCGAACCAAAGTCCCCACGAAGCGACCCTCGAATCGCGCATCCGGACCCGAGAGGTCGCTCGTCAGCAGCTCGAATCGGCCGTCGCCCCCGTTGGCGTAGTTCGGAGTCATCGAACGCTCCGGGAAATACGCGACTTCGGCCCCGTCCAGCACCTGATCGTTCATGATCGTGAAATCGATCGAGATCGTCCCCTGCACCTGAAACCGCGGTGCCTGATGCCCCTGGATCGAGACGCCGATCATCCCATGGCTGAACTCGTGGAAAGTGGCCGTGGACTCGCCCTCGAACTCGAGCACGTGCCAACTGCGTGCGTCGCCGTCGATCTGACCCTCGACGCGGTCAGAGGCGCCGCCGATCAGGTGCGCGGCCAGCAGTGCGGCCCCCGCAACACCGGCGAGACGCGCGGACGGAGTCGGTGGTGAACGGTGCATGACGATATCCTTCCTGCAGGCTGGTTAAGGCTGAAAAACCGCGCAGGTGGGTAGGGTACCGTCCCACCCACAGCACTTCATCTCCTTCGGTCATGGATTTCGCTCTGCAAACGCTTCGGAGCGGCGCCTCAGACGTAACTGTCAAGCCCCATGTGATCATATCCCTGTGAGCAGGGAACAGTTATTCTTGGCACGTGAGCTGATCGACATCTTCCTCGATCCGCTGCAGGCCACGGTACCGTCGAGACAGGCTATCACGCTGACATTCCGTTCGTACGGGTCCACAGACGCGGGTGCGGTATCCAGATACGGACTCGATCCGTATTGCGTTTCGCCGGCCGAAGGACACGTCGCGGCGGGGGTGCCCGAGTCAACGCACAGGCGTGGCATACGGCGTACGCGATGAGAAATCCCGACTGACCCAGCCGACGACGCCGTCGGCGGAGCGGACCCGGTAGAAGTCCTCGGCGGTTTCGAGAAACCGCAGCTGCGAATCCGCGTCGAGTATGCGCAACACCGGGCTGGCGAGCGAGGGTGCCGCGCGCAGATTGACCCGCGTGCCCGGCGGCAGGAAGACCTGCGACCGCTCGTCGTCGGCGGGTTCGCGTGCTGCTGGCCCCTCCGACGTGCCCGCCTCGACGGGCGGGACGGTCTCGAGGGGTGTTGCAACCTCGAGGGCCGGTGCAACGCTTGACTCTGCCTGTCCGGGCACAGGTTTTCCGACGTGCTGCTCACCGGATTCAGTGGCGATCTCGAGACCGACGACAGGCACATCCGCGTCGTCGAACGCGGTGTCTCGGGGCAGCGCGGACGGGGACCACAGCCACCCACTGATCGCGAAGCCAATCAGGCCGATCAGCAACACCAGCACGACCAACACGCCGATGATGCGGTTCCAATGGTAGACGTATTCAGTCGTCGTGGGCTGCGACGGAACCCGGATCCTCGACTTGCGCTGACCTTTTCGGGGTTGGGTTTTCATGGGCTCCTCCACCGGCAAGGGGATACTCTCCCGATACCCTCGAAGCCGCAAGTCCCGGCCCCGATACGCCTCGACAACCGTCCAACGGTTTCGCGCAATACGCCGGGATCAGGGTCCGTGAAGGGTCATGCGCCATCCTGCCGGGGGAACGCCGACCCGGTGCGCCCCCCGGCACGGGTACGCTGTATTCCAACCACCGCGCCGAATACTGCAGCGCGCGCGGCACTACCCAGTATAGGCGATCTCCATGCCCGACCGATTGCATCTCCCGTACATGCCTCGGCACCCGCAGTCAGCCGTGACTGGCGACTCGGGGCGGGCTGCCGCGGCGGGATCCCGGCGGCAACTGCAGCACGGGCTCCACGAGGCCCACATCGGCAACCGAGACATCCTGGGGATCAGGCCGGGCGGGGATAAACGGGTGCGACCGGGGTGATATCCCCGACCGCGGCACACCTACGCTGCCGCACCCGCGACGCGAGGGCGTTCCGGCCCATGGCGGACCTGGTCAGCCCGGTCTCTTCCGCGACCGGCACGAATCGCCCGGGCAACACCATTCCGTGCTCGGGATCTCTCCAGCGAACCAGCGCCTCGACGCCGACGATCGCCCGGATTCGACCCTGACCTGAGGCTGGTAGAACACCTCGAACTCTTCATTCTCGAGCGCCTTGCGCCGATGGGTCTCGAGGGTCAGGCGGGACTTGGCGGCCCTGGTAAGTGCCTGGGTATAGAAGCAGAAGGTATTCCGGCCTTTCGCCTTGGCCTGGTACATCGCGGCATCCGCGTTCTTGATCAGCACGGTGCCATCCGTACCGTCCTCCGGAAACAGGCTGACGCCGACGCTACCACCCACATAAAGGTTCCGCAGCCGCTCCGTCTGGAATGGCTCGGCGATGCAATCTAGCAGGCTTTGGGCATGATCGGTCACGTAGGCGACGGGGTCTTTGGACAGATCCTCCAGCACGATCAGAAACTCGTCTCCACCGAACCGCCCGACCGTCTCGCCCTGACCGTGTCGTTCTTGCAGCCGTTCGCCTATGGCCCGGAGCACCAGATCGCCAAACGGATGCCCGAGACTGTCGTTGATGTTCTTAAATCGATCCAGGTCCAGAATCAGAACCACCAGACGTGCGCCGTCCCGCCGCGCAGACACGACGGCCCGTTCCAGGTGCTGCTGCAGCGCAGGGCGATTGCGCAATCCGGTCAGGGCATCGTGGGTGGCCTGTCGCGTCAACTGTTCCTGGTTTTCGCGCAGCAAGCGCTCCACGCGCCGGCGCCCGCTCCCCCTAATTACGTCCCTTGTGACCGGGAGCTGGCGTGGCCCAGGATCCGGCCGGGAAGCCGCTGCCATCCGTCACGGCGTCACCGAGCAGAGAAGCCGGTCCGGCGGACGGGCCGTGCCGGGAGGCCGGACTGAGAGCCCCGCAGCACAACACCTACTGTTGTAGTGGCTTTTTTGGGCGCGAGGGGAATTTCGCTTCTCCTGTGCTGCCGTCGTCTTCCGGTCCCGCCATTGCCAGACCGGAGCGTGGGCGTAGGCATCTGCAGATGCGCCGTGGAGGCGATTCGCCGGCGCGTTACCAACACCGAGCAACCGAAGGAGACCGAAATGAAAGCAGCGATCGTGGTGATGTCCGATCCCCAGGCCAACAGCGACGAGGCTCTGGGACGCGTGTTCAACGCCCTCGGGGTGGCCTACGATTTCAAGCAAAACGGTGACGATGTCACCGTGATTTTCCTGGGCGCGGGAACCCGCTGGGCCGCCCAGGTCACCAACGCCGACCACCCGTTGCACCAGTTGTACAAAACGGTGGAGGACAAGGTGGCCGGTGTCTCCGCGACCTGTTCGGATTTCTTCGGTGCCGCCGGTGAAGCGCAGCAGGCCGGTTTCGCAATGCTCAAGGACAATGACGCCCCGGGAACCGCGGGCCTGCCCAGCCTGCGTGCGCTGGCTGCCGACGGTTATCAGGTCATGATCTTCTGAGTGCGCCGCCAACACCCGGCCCGGGTTTCCGGCGACGCCGGCCAGCATGCCAATCGGTACGCTAGCCGCAGCGTGTGCCGGGCCTCGCCGCCGAAGCGTCCAGCCCTCCGGCCCGGGTCGGCCGGTGAGCTGGGCTGCCCCTCCGGCAACTTTCGACATTCCCGTCCTGTGGGCCGATCTTGCGGCGGCGCCAGGAAGCGGCTCAAGCAAACGGGGCCAAGGGCATGGCCCTCGGCCCCGTACACCCGCACCCGAGCGGGCTCGTGGTCATGCGGTCGCGAGGCCGGCTATCCGTGCACGAGAGCGGACGCGTCGCCGGACTTCACCGCATCGTCGCGGCGCACCATGGCTCGATAGCCATGCCACATGGCGAAGCCGAGCCACGGGAAGATCACGATCAGCGCGATGAAGCCCGTCACGAGCGCGGCCGCGAACAGCGCGGTGATGATCAGCCCCCAGAACAGCAGCGGCACGAGGTTACTGCGCAGCGCCCGGAGGCTGGTGGCCACCGCATCCACCAGGCCGCGGCGACGGTCGAGCATTGCCGGGAGAGTGACGACGCTCAAGGCAAATACCGCCAGCGCGAACACGGCCCAGGCGGCCATTGCGCCGATCAGCGAAACGATGCCCTGCGGGGTCGAGAGCATGGCCCAGAGAACGGCGGGAGGCGTTCCAAGGATCGCGGGCGACGCCGCCGGTCCGCCGATCGTGCCAACGTTCATCACGCCGATCCAGAGCCAGACGAAACTGGCCCAGAGCAGGAAGAGCGCCGCGAGACCGGCTGCGAAAATCCACGCCGCGCCGCCCAGTTCCGCGATTGCCCCGAGACCGGTACGGAACCCCGTGCGTTCGCCGCGTTCGAGCCTTCGGGCCAGGTCATTCACGCCGACCGCCAGGACCGGCCCAAGCAGCAGGAAACCGAAGATCAGGGCAACGCCGAGCCAGGGCTGGCCCCAGGTCGCCCAGAGCAGAAACACTCCGGCTGCGCTCACCACCAGACCGTGCAGCAGTGCCACTGGCGCCTGCCACAGGTCGCTCCAGCCGCTACGCAGCCATTGCAGCAGGTCGTCCGGGGCGTTGATCGGATTCACCCCTGGGGTGCCCGACTCGAGTGTCTGCCGCGGACGCACCTCGGCAGGATCGTCGGGATAGAGGAGTTCTTGCATGCGGTTCATAGTGACACCTCCTTGCGCGTGGGAGTACAGCGCGTGGAAACACCGGGACGCGCTCAGGCTATCCCTACTTGTGCGATCAGGATTCCCCCCGCGAGTTCCCGCACCGGATCCGCCTGCGAACGCCGGGACCATCGCGCGGCAACACCGGCACACGCGCTGCCTGAACCGCCATTCACGGTCGCCGCACGCGGCCCGGACCGTGGAAAATCGCACACGCGCTGGCCCCTGGCCGTTTCCGCCCCCGGCGCTCGCGCAAGTGTGCGCCAGCTCCGGCGAGGTCACGCCGGCGCCGTTGACGGCAAAGTCCGCTCTGGATGCTCAATGTTCGACGCGGCGGGGTTTGTGCGCGAAACGCGAATCGGGTCACAGGCCGGATCAATGCATGTCCCGACCGAGCGCTCGCGCAACGCGCTCTCCAACCCCCGCTTGCGTGACCGATGCCGGTCTAGAACCGCCACCAGCGCCAGAAGCGCGGGCCGCAGCTCCGGACCGCCCGGGGAGGCGGCCCCGGCTGGCAGTACGCGAGGCTCACCAGCTCCTTGATCCGGTGGCGGTCGCACACCTCCTGCCCGAGATGACGGTCGTCGGCGATCACGCGCAGGACGTGCAGCCGGTCTTCCGCAGACAGCTGCCGATCGACAAAGGCGTTGAGCATTTCGTCACTGAGCGGTCGTTCGGTCATCGCGATCTCTCTCGGCCATGTCATGGCATTGCGTGCAAGCCTCCCGCCACAGCGTCGCGGGCACCGGCTTGCAGAGCGCCTCCTTGTTCAGACGAAGACGTGGCGCGGGAGCGGGGAATTCCGTTCTGGCACGAGCCGCGCCACCCGAGTGCGCCAACGCGATACGTGCATCGGTTCCGGCACAACCGGATCACAGTGGCCAATGCGGGCACGGGCTGGGTACACTCTGCGCCCGAGTGCCGTTCCGGATCCCGTGATGACCGACCCGAGCCCCCTGCCGCGAGGCACGCTGTACATCGTTTCCGCACCCTCCGGTGCGGGCAAGACCAGCCTTGTGGCTGCGCTTCTTGAGCAGCTCGATCATGTGGCGCTGTCGGTGTCGCACACCACGCGCCGCCCGCGGCCCGGCGAGGTCGAGGGGCAGCACTATCACTTCGTCAGCGCCGAGCGTTTCCTCGACATGATCGAGGCGGGGGAACTGCTGGAACACGCGAAGGTATTCGACAATTTCTACGGTACGTCCAAGGCCGCGGTGACTGCGCAGCTGAAATCCGGACACGACGTGATTCTCGAAATCGACTGGCAGGGAGCGCGCCAGGTACGGACCGCGATCCCGGAATGCCAGTCGATCTTCATCCTGCCGCCTTCACGCGCCGAACTGGAACGCCGCCTCCGTGGACGCGGTCAGGACGATGAGGCGGTGATCCAGCGCCGGCTGCGCGATGCCGAGTCCGACAGCACACACTTCCGCGAGTACGATTACACCGTGGTGAACACCGATTTCGACGAGGCGGTGCGCGATCTCGAGAGCATCTTCCGTGCGAACCGGCTGCGCACCGTCGAGCAGGAGATCCGCTACCGCACGATGATCGGGTCGCTGTTGGCGGGGGGGGCTGCCTCGGCGTAAGATGGGGGGTCCGATCTTTTTCCTCCTGGAGTCGAAATGGCCCGCATCACCGTCGAGGACTGCCTCGAGCACGTCGACAACCGCTTCGAACTGGTTTTGATGGCCGCGCGACGCGCGCGCCATATCTCCCACGGCAAGGACCCGCGGGTGCCGGACGACAACGACAAGCCCACCGTGATCGCATTGCGCGAGATCGCGGAAGGCCTGGTCGGCCCGGAGGTTTTCGACGAGCCGGACGAGCGCCCGCAACCGCAGATGCTGGACTTCAGCACGATCCGGCACTTGGAGCAGCTCGACGCCGACGAGCGTTAGCCCCGAGCCGATGAATTCCGCGCTGCCGACCCTCGTCGGGGCCGCCACCGAACCGTCCACCGACTCCACGCGATTCCTGATCAGCGACCTGTGCGCTGAACTCGAATCCTACCTCGCGCCCGAACAGATCAACGAGGTCTACCGGGCCTACCTGTTCGGGGCCGAGGCGCACGAGGGGCAGACGCGGAAGACCGGGGAACCGTACATTTACCATCCGCTGGCGGTCGCCCGGACCATGGGCGAAATGCGGATGGACCACCGGGCTATCGTGGCCGCGATCCTCCACGACGTGATGGAGGACACCCGGACCAGCAAGGAACGCATCCGCGCGGAGTTTGGCGCCGAAGTTGCGGACCTGGTCGACGGCGTGTCGAAACTGACCCACCTGCAGTTCCAGACCAAGGCCGAGGCGCAGGCCGAGAACTTCCGCAAGATGATGCTGGCGATCACCCGTGACATCCGGGTGATCCTGGTCAAGCTCGCCGACCGCCTGCACAACATGCGCACATTGGGCGTGATGCGGCCGGACAAGCGCCGGAGGATCGCCCGCGAGACGCTGGAGATCTATGCGCCGATCGCCCAGCGGCTCGGCATGAATCGCATGCGCCGGGAACTCGAGCAGCTCGGCTTCGCCGCGCTGTACCCGCGCCGCTTCGCGGTGCTCGACGCGTCGGTGCGGCAAGCACGTGGCCACCGGCGCGAACCGATGCAGAAGATTGAGGCCGCGATTACCCACCGCATGGAAGCCGCCGGGATCGAGGCTCGGATCAGCGGGCGCGAAAAGGGGCTTTACAGCATTTACCGCAAGATGCTGGACAAACGCCAGCCGTTCAAAAAGATCGTCGATGTCTTCGCGGTGCGCATCGTCGTCGCGGACGTCGACACCTGCTACCGCGCGCTGGGCGTCGTGCACAACCTCTACAAGCCGGTACCCGGGCGTTTCAAGGACTACATCGCGATCCCGAAATCGAACGGCTACCAGTCACTGCACACGGTGCTCTTCGGGCCGCACGGCAGCCCGATCGAGATCCAGATCCGCAGCGCGGAGATGGATCGGGTGGCGGAAAGCGGCATCGCGGCGCACTGGCAGTACAAGGCCGGCGATGACCACGCGATGACCGCCCAGAGCCGGGCCCGCGAGTGGCTCAAGGACGTGCTCGAGATCCAGAATAGCGTCGGCAGCTCGATCGAGTTTCTGGAGAACGTCAAGGTCGACCTGTTCCCGGACGAGGTCTATACCTTCACGCCGATGGGCGAGATCATGGTGCTGCCGCGCGGCGCAACCCCGGTGGACTTCGCCTACGCAGTGCACTCGGACGTCGGCAATCACTGTGTCACGGCGCGAATCGACCGCCAGCTTGCGCCGCTTTCGGCGCGGCTGCAGAGCGGCCAGACGGTCGAGATCGTCACTGCCCCGGGCGCGCGCCCAAACCCCGCCTGGCTGTCGTTCGTGGTCACTGGCAAGGCCCGCTCGGGAATCCGTCACTGCTTGAAGTCGCTGCAGTCGGACGAGGCGGCGGCACTGGGCCGGCGCCTGATCGAGAAGGCGCTGGCCACGCTGGGCCAGGGGCTGGGGCAGATCTCGCCGGTGCGAATGGACCAAGTGCTCGACGCGATGAAGATTCCCGACATCGACAGCCTGCTGGTCGAGATCGGCCTCGGCAATCGGATGGCGGCCCTGGTCGCGCGCCAGCTGGTCGGACAGGAACCCGCGCAGGAAGTCTGCGAGGGATCCGGATCGGCACTGGCCGTGAAGGGTACCGAGGGGCTCGTCGTCAACTACGGGCGCTGCTGTTTTCCGATTCCCGGGGATCCGGTGATCGGGATCCTCAGCGCGGGACGCGGGCTGGTGGTCCACCGCGAGGCCTGTCGCAACCTGGGCGAACTCCGCGAGCGCAGCGACAAGACGGTATCGCTCGAATGGTCCAATGAGCCGGGGGCGGAATTCGCGGTTTCGGTGCGCGCCGAGACCGCGAACCGCCGCGGCGCGCTGGCCGAAATGGCGGCGGTGATTGCCGACCATGGCTCGAACATCGAGCACATCTCGTTCAACGAGCGCGACGGCCACTCGACCGCGATGACCTTCACGATCACCGTGCGCGATCGCCGCCACCTCGCCCAGGTCATCCGTTCGCTGCGGCGCCTGAACGACGTGCTGCGAGTCCAGCGCAGCCGGGGATGACCAACCCGCACCGGTACACTGACCCCGGCGCCCGCTTCGGGTATCTTCGCCCTCCAGTCCCAACGGCCCCAAGGAGAGTCCCATGACCCGAACGATCGTCCAGACCGATGCCGCGCCCGCTGCGATCGGCACCTACTCCCAGGCCGTGCGCACCGATGCCACGGTCTACGTTTCGGGCCAGATCCCGCTGGATCCGGCGACGATGGATTTGATCGAGGGCAGCATGGAAGCACAGATACGGCGTGTGCTCGACAACCTGGCCGCGATCGCCACGGCGGCCGGCGGAACGCTGAACGATGTGGCCAAGCTGAACGTCTTCCTGACCGACCTCAGCCATTTCCCGCTGGTGAATCAGGTGATGAGCGAGTATTTCAGCGAGCCCTACCCCGCCCGAGCCGCGATCGGCGTCGCGGCACTGCCCAAGGGAGCCGAGGTCGAGATGGACGCGATCCTGTACCTGCCCCAAGGCTGACCCACGCGAATGGAACGCGTTGAATGGATCTCGACGCACCGCTGACCGCGCTCCGTGGCGTGGGCCCGAAACAGGCAGAGCGACTGGGTCGGCTGGGGCTGGCTCGGACCCATGACCTGTTGCTGCACCTGCCGCTGCGCTTTGAGGACCGCACCCGCCTGACCCCGATCCGCGCGCTGCGTCCCGGGTCCCCGGCGCTGTTCGAGGGCCGGGTAGAAGGAACCGAGGTGGTCAACGGCCGCCGGCGCATGCTGCTCGTACACCTGGGGGACGCAGGCGCGCGCATTTTGCTGCGGTTTTTCCATTTCGGAGAGAGGCAGCAGCGGGCCTTCGGCAACGGGGTGCGTCTGCGCGCCTACGGCGAGATCCGCGGCATGCCGGGACTGCCGGAGTGCGTGCACCCAGAGTACCGCATACTGCGCGGGCAGCCTCCGCCACTGGAGCCCTGCCTGACCCCGGTCTATCCCGCCACCGAAGGCGTATCGCAGCGGCTGCTGCGCGAACTGGTCGGCGCCGCACTGCCCGAAGCGGGCCGTCTGCCCGACCTGCTCCCCGAACTGCGCGAGCGGGACTTGCCCGATCTCGCCGAAGCACTCGAGGCACTGCACCGGCCGCCCCCGAACCGGTCGTTGCCAGCCCATGCGCCGCGCCGCAGCCCGGCGCTGACCCGCCTGGTGCTCGAGGAACTGTGCGCGCACCAGCTGGCGCTGATGCTGCACGCGGGCTCGCGACCGCGCGGGCGCGCGCCGGCACTGCGCCCCGCGGGACAGCTCTGGCGGCAGGTCGTCGCCGAGCTTCCCTTCACGCTGACCGGTGCCCAGCAGCGCACGATCGCCGAGATCCAGACGGATCTGGGTCGGCAGCGGCCGATGAACCGGCTGCTCCAGGGCGACGTCGGATCGGGCAAGACCCTGGTCGCGGTCGCTGCCGCTCTCACCGCGATCGAGACCGGCCACCAGGTCGCGTTCATGGCGCCGACGGAACTGCTCGCGCGCCAGCACCTGCGCAACCTCGCGGCCTGGCTGGAACCGCTGGGCATCGCCATCGCCTGGCTCGGAGGCCGGCAGCGCAAGTCCGAGCGCGAGACACTCTTGTCGGGACTCGCCTCGGGCGAGCGGGCGCTCGCGGTCGGCACCCATGCGCTGTTCCAGGAACAGGTCGCGTTCGCTCGCCTCGGGCTCACGATCATCGACGAGCAGCACCGCTTCGGCGTGCATCAGCGCATGGCGCTGCGCAACAAGGGTGCGAAGCTGCTGCCGCACCAGCTGATCATGACCGCGACGCCGATCCCGCGGACCCTGGCGATGTCGCTGTACGCGGATCTGGACCAGTCGGTGCTCGACGAGCGCCCGCCGGGGCGAACGCCGGTGAAGACCGCACTGATCAGCAGCGAGCGCCGCGACGAGGTCATCGCCCGGATCCGCGTCGCCTGCGGCGACGGCGTGCAGGCCTACTGGGTCTGCCCGCTGATCGAGGACTCCGAAACCCTGGAGGCGGAGGCCGCGGAAACCACCGCCGAACGCCTGCGTGCGGCGCTGCCGGAGCTGCGCGTCGAACGGGTGCACGGCCGGATGAAACCAGCCGAACGCGACGCGGTCATGGACCGTTTCCGCTCTGGCGCGATCGACCTGCTGGTCGCGACCACGGTGATCGAGGTCGGGGTCGACGTTCCCAACGCCAACCTAATGATCATCGAGAACGCCGAACGCATGGGGCTCTCCCAGCTGCACCAGCTGCGCGGACGCGTCGGTCGCGGGCGCCGGGCCAGCGCCTGTGTGCTGCTATACCGGCCGCCGCTCGGCGAAGTCGCAACGGAACGGCTCGAGGCGATGCGCCGGACCGACGATGGCTTCGAGATCGCCGAGGTCGACCTGACGATCCGCGGCCCCGGCGAAATGCTCGGAACGCGCCAGACCGGCGAACGCGGCTATCGAGTGGCGGACTGGGGCCGCGACCAGGATCTGATGGAAGCAGCGACCCGGCTGGCCCGACAGGTGTTCCCCGACCGCCAGCGCACCCAGGCCCTGATCCGCCGCTGGCTCGGATCCGCAGCGCACTACGGCGGCGTCGGCTGACCCGTCGCACGCAGGCGGGAGAGGGGAGAAAAACCCTCCGATGAAGGGCAAGGCCCGTGTCGCTGCACGCAACCGACAGGGTGGTCAGCGATGGTATGGGTCAGGCTGACCTTCCGGCGCGGGGCTGAGACGCTTGTAGGCCCAGTTGTACTGTTCGGGGCACTGGCGCACGAGTGCCTCGACCAGGCGGTTGATCGCTGCGGCCGCGCGTTGCGGTTCAGGGTCCGCGACCTCGGGACCCGCCTCGATCTCGCGGTAGCGGTATCCGGAACCGCGCGGCAGGCGCTCGGCGAACGCGAACACCACGCGATCGCTGCGCCCCCGCAGCAGGCGCGGCAGCAGCGTCATCGTCAGCGCCGGGTGCCCGAAGAACGGCGCATACACGCCGGTAGCGCGGCGCGGGCTCTGGTCCGGCAGCAGGCCGATCATCTCGCCCCGGTCGCGCGCGGCCTGCAGCTGGCGCAGCCCCTCCCGGGTCGCCGGGGCCAGGCTCGCGCCGGTCGAAGCCCGGGCCTCGCGGATCCAGCGGTCGATCTCCTGCTGCCGCAACGGGCTGTAGAGGCTGGTCATCGGGCCATAACTCGCTGCGTGCAGCCCGGCGAATTCCCACGAGCCGAGGTGCGGCGCCACCAGGAACAGCGCCTGCCCCGGCGGGCGCGTGGCCGACAGGTCGCATTCGGTTTTGAACGGGGACAATGCCCGTAGCCGCTCGGGCCCGGCTCGCCAGAGCCAGGGCGCCTCGGTCAGTGCCTTGCCCATTTCCATCATCGAGCGACGCCCGACCCGCCGCCTCCAGGCCGGCGTCTGCTCGGGAAAGCAGAGTTCGAGATTGATCCGCGCGACCCGTGCCATCCGCGTCGGCAGCACCCAGGCGATCCAGCCCAGCGCGCCGCCAAACGCGTGGTTTGCGCGCAGGGGCAGCGCAGCCAGCAGGCGCAGCCCGAGTCCGAGCAGCCGGTCCCGGATCCGCCGCCCGCGCCGGACCGTCACGGGCGGTGCCCCGCCTGGGCCGGGCGCGTCATGCCACGCCCTCCGGACCCGCGCCGCCTGCCGGCGCGGACCGTGACCCCGCGTGCTGCGTTGCCTCCCATGCGTCCGGCAGCCCCTCGCGCATCAGCGGATCGAGCGCCGTGCGCAGGTTGCGGAACAGGCGCGGGTGCTGCGCCTCCTCGCGCGCCAGCAGCGCCTTCATGTGCTCGCGCTGGGTCGGCATCGCGAAGCAGGCGGGACAGTTGTCGGCGATCACAGGCAACCCCGCGGTCCGGGCGAAGTCGCGCGTCTGGCGCTCACGCACGTAGACCAAAGGCCGGATCACCCGCAGGTCACCCGCGTCGATTCGGTAATGCGCCTTCATCGTGCGCAACTGCCCACCGTGAAACGCGCTCATCAGGAAACTCTCGGCAAGGTCGTCCAGGTGCTGGCCGAGCGCGACCACATTGTAGCCACGCTGGCGCGCGGTGCGGTACATCAGGCCGCGTTTCATGCGCGCACAGAACGCGCAGAACGAATCCTTGCCCATGTGCCTGCCGGCCAGGTCCGCGATCGGTTCGGACACGAAGAAATACGGGATACTGAAAGCCCCGAGGTAGTCGCGCAGCCGCCCGGGCTCGAACCCCGGGATCTCGGGATCGATGGTCACCGCACCGACCTCGAAACGCACCGGCGCGCGACGGGCCAGGTCGTGCAGCAGCCACAACAGCGTGAGGGAATCCTTGCCGCCGGACAGGCCGACCAGGATCCGGTCGCCCGAACGAATCATTGCGAAATCCGCGATCGCCCTGCCGGCCAGGCGGCGGAGCGACGCGGGTACGGTGGGTATGCTCATGGCCCGCGAACATACCCGGAAACCCGGGATCGCCGCCAGCCGCCCGCACCGCATACAGGAAAGTCGGGGCACCGGCGCCCATCCCCACTCCCCACCCCCCACTCCCCACCCCCCACTCCCCATCGGAAATCCCCGCCAGGACCAGCAGGGCAATTCAACGTCTTACGCCGCTGCTGCTACACTGTGCGCCGAATCGACCCCGGTATTCCTCGGCACCATGCGCAATCCCTTCGACGTGATCGTGATCGGCGGCGGCCACGCCGGCACCGAAGCCGCGCTCGCGGCCGCGCGCACCGGCGCGCGCACCCTGCTGCTGACCCACAACATCGAGACCATCGGCCAGATGAGCTGCAACCCGGCAATCGGCGGCATCGGCAAGGGTCACCTGGTGCGCGAAATCGACGCGCTCGGCGGCGCGATGGCCGAGGCCGCGGACCGCGCCGGCATCCACTTCCGCGTGCTGAACCGGCGCAAGGGACCGGCGGTGCGCGCAACCCGGGCCCAGGCCGACCGCCAGCGCTACCGGCAGGCGATGCGGCGGATTGTCGACGCCCAGCCGAACCTGCGGATCTTCCAGCAAGCGGTCGCCGACATCCGCATGCAGGGCAACCGCGCGACCGGCGTGGTCACCGAGGCCGGCCTGACCTTCGAGGCGCGGGCGGTCGTCCTGACCGTGGGCACCTTCCTGAACGGCCGCATCCACATCGGCCCCGAAAAGCACCCGGGCGGTCGTGCCGGCGACCCCCCGAGCGTAAGACTCGCGGCGCGGTTGCGCGAAATGGCTTTCGCGGTCGGCCGCCTGAAGACCGGGACACCGCCGCGGATCGACGGACGTACGGTGGATTTCTCCGCGCTCGCACCCCAGCCCGGCGACGAACCCCGGCCGGTGTTCTCGTTCCTCGGCGACCGCGGCCAGCACCCGAGGCAGCGGCTGTGCCACATCGCGCGCACGACCGAGCGAACCCACGACCTGATCCGCGCCAACCTGCACCAAGCTCCGATGTACAGCGGGGAGATCGAGGGCACTGGCCCGCGCTACTGCCCGTCGATCGAGGACAAGGTCGTGCGCTTCGCCGACAAGGCCAGCCACCAGGTGTTCGTGGAGCCCGAGGGACTGGACACCGAGGAGCTGTACCCGAACGGGATTTCCACCAGCCTGCCCTACGCGGTGCAGGTCCAGGTGGTGCAAAGCCTGCCAGGATTCGCCGACGCCCACCTGACCCGCCCGGGCTACGCGATCGAATACGACTACTTCGACCCGCGGGGCCTGTTGCCGTCGCTGGCCACGCGCGACGTTCCGAACCTGTTCTTCGCGGGCCAGATCAATGGCACCACCGGCTATGAGGAGGCCGCCGCACAGGGCCTGATCGCCGGACTGAACGCGGCGCGCGCGGTCCGCGAGGCCCCTCCCTGGACACCCGGTCGCGCCGACGGCTACATCGGCGTGCTGATCGACGACCTGGTGACCCGCGGCACCAACGAGCCCTACCGGATGTTCACCTCGCGCGCCGAGTATCGCCTGCTGCTGCGCGAGGACAATGCCGACCTGCGCCTGACCCCGCGCGGGCGCGAACTGGGCCTGGTCGACGACCGCCGCTGGCAGACCTTCAGCGAACGGGCGCGGGCGATCGAGGCGGAACAGGAGCGCCTTTCGTCGCTGCGCGTCGACCGCGCGCGGCGCGACGATGCGGAACTGACCGAATATCTCGGCGGACGCCCCGAAGACGCAACGCTGATGGACCTGCTGCGCCGACCCCAGGTGGATTTCGAAGGCCTGATGACCCGACTTCCGGAACTTGCAGTGGACATCCCCGACTCGGTGGCCGAACAGGTCGAGATCCAGGCGAAGTACGCGGGCTACATCGAGCGGCAAATGGAAGAGATTCGGCGCCAGGACCGCTTCGAGACCACCGCGCTGCCGGCGGACATCGACTACGAGCGTGTGCACGGCCTGTCCACCGAGATCCGACAGAAGCTGACGAGCTTCCGGCCGCACACGCTTGGACAGGCGCAGCGCATCCCCGGGGTCACACCGGCCGCGCTCTCGGCGCTCGCCGTTCACCTGAAGCAGCACGCTGCCCGTGCCTGAACCAACTGCCGCGGCACTGACCGCGGCCTGTGCGGCGCGGGGCGTCGACCCGGCGTGGATTCCGGGCGTCGTACGCTATCTCGAACTGCTCGAGCGCTGGAACCGGGTGCACAACCTCACCGCCGTAAAGGGTGCGCAGGCAATGCTCGACCGCCACGTCGTCGACAGCCTGACGCTGCTGCCCTGGCTGCACGGCGACCGGGTGCTGGACGTCGGCAGTGGCGCCGGGCTTCCGGGCCTCGTGCTGGCGCTGGCCGACCGGAAACGGGAATACCTGCTGGTGGACGCCGCTGCGAAGCGCGTGCGCTTCCTGAGGGCGGCGATTGCGGCACTCGCGCTGCCGCACGTCACCGCGGTTCACGCACGCATCGAGGACCTGCGGCCGGAGCGCGGTTTTGCTACCGTGGTGTCGCGGGCTTTCGCGGCGCCCCCGGAGTTCGTGCGCCGGGCGGGTCACCGCGTGGAACCCGGCGGGAGGATGCTGGCGATGCTCGGCCAGCCCGGGGCCGCACATACCGCCCTGCCCGAAGGGTGGTCGTATCGCGACATCGTACCGGTTAGCATTCCCGGATCAGCGGCCAGCCGGCACATTGCCATCATCGAGAGAGAAATCGCGTGACTCAGACCTTGGCCATCACGAATCAGAAGGGCGGGGTCGGCAAGACCACCACCTGCGTGAATCTGGCCGCCTCGCTGGTGCGGCTCGGACGGCGGGTGCTGGTGATCGACCTGGATCCTCAAGGCAACGCAACCACGGGTAGCGGGCACGACAAGCACGGTCAGGGCCCGACGAGCTGCGAGCTGCTGCTGGGCGAAGAAACGCTCGCTACCTGTGTCCACCGGGTGGATTCGGGGTTCGATCTGGTGCCGGCCAACGGCGACCTGACCCTGGCCGAGGTACGGCTGATGACGATGGAGCGCCGCGAGTTCCGGCTGCGCGAAATGCTCGAGGCCTCGAGTTCCGACTACCAGCACGTACTCATCGACTGCCCGCCGTCCCTGAACCTGCTGACCGTGAACGCGCTGGTCGCGGCCGACGGCGTACTGATCCCGATGCAGTGCGAGTATTACGCGCTGGAAGGGCTGACCGCACTGATGGGAACGATCGAGAGCATCCAGCGCGGCCCGAACCCCCGGCTGCGCATTGCCGGGCTGCTGCGCACGATGTTCGATCCGCGCAACCGGCTGTCCGGCGAGGTCTCCGATCAACTGCTCGGGCACTTCGGCGAGCGCGTGTTCCGGACCATCGTGCCACGCAACGTCCGCCTTGCCGAGGCGCCGAGCTTCGGTCAGCCGGCCTTGCTGTATGATGCCAGCTCGCGCGGGGCGGTGGCCTATCTGGCACTTGCCGGGGAGATGCTGCGCCGCCCCGGAAGCGGAAGTTCCTCGCCCGCCGGAATCTGACCGGGCCCCGCGGGCGACCTGGAAAAATGGTTATCTAGGCGGCACGAACGCACCGCCTGTCGGGAAGAGGCACGATGGTCAAACGCAGAAGTGGTCTCGGACGCGGACTCGAAGCCCTGCTCAGCGGCAACGAAAGCCCGGAACCGGATCAGGACAGGCTGGAACATCTGCCGATCGAGCAGGTGCGCAGAGGCCGTTACCAGCCCCGGGTACACATGGCCACCGAGGCGCTGGAGGAGCTCGCGACATCCATCCGCTCCCAGGGAATCGTGCAGCCGATCGTGGTCCGCCGCATCGGCGACGGCTACGAGCTGATCGCCGGCGAACGCCGCTGGCGCGCAGCGCAGATGGCCGGGCTCGAGACCATCCCGGCGGTGGTCCGCGACCTCCCGGACCAGGCTGCCGCGGCGATGGCACTGATCGAGAACATCCAGCGCGAGAACTTGAACCCGCTGGAAGAGGCCGAGGCGATCCGCCGGCTGATCGGCGAGTTCGAGATGACACACCAGACCGCGGCGGACGCGGTGGGCCGCTCCCGCACCGCGGTGACGAATCTGCTGCGGCTGCTCGAACTGCACGACACCGTAAAGGACCGGGTGAACCGGCGCGAACTCGAGATGGGCCACGCCCGCTGCCTGCTCGCGCTGCCACCGGAGCGCCAGCCCCACGCGGCAGAACTGATCGTGAAGCGGCAGCTCTCGGTACGCGACGCCGAGCGGCTCGTGCGTCGCCTGCTGGCCGAACCCGCCACACCGGCTCCCGCACCGCGCACGCTGCCGGAGGTGCGACAACTCGAGACCCGGCTGTCGGACACCCTCGGAGCGGCGGTGCAGGTACGCTACAACCGGGCAGGCAAGGGACGCCTGGTCATCGAGTACAACAGCCTGGACGAACTCGATGGCATCCTCGCCCACATTCATTGATTCCGCATGCCCCCCGTGGGTGGTGCCCACTCGGGCCGCCAGCGCCGGGGTTTGCGGAGATCTCGCTCTGCGTGCTTCAGGGGCACCCGACCATGTCCGCTCCTCCGGAGCAAGTATTCTGGGGGGACCCTGCCCCCGAAGCCTGAGGGGTGTTGGCGGGGGGGCGTTTCCGGACCGTCGGCGGCCATCCGTGGCCGCCGCAGAGCACCGAGGTAAGGGTCGAGCGGGTCCGGAAACGCCCCCCCGCCAACACCCCGCCCCCGGGCGCTGCGGGTTTGACCTGATCATTAGGCCCCTCTTATACTTCGCGCACTTTTTCGGGGAGGGGCGCGCGCCTGACCGCGTCCATCGCATGACGCCACAGACCGCCACGCCCGCAGTGCAGTCGCTTGGATTGCAGCTCGCGTTGACGCTGATCGTCTCGGCAGCCCTCCTGCCGTTCGGCTCGGGGCCCGCCCTCGCGGCCCTGCTCGGCGGCACCATTGCCAGTGCCGGCAACCTGCTTGCGATTGCGCTGGTATTCCGGCGCTACCAGGCAGCAGAGCCCGGAAGCCTGGCCACGCGTATGATGGGTGCCGAACTGGCGCGCCTCGCCCTGGTCGCGGCGGGATTCGGCCTCGTGTTCGCCACCGTGAAGGATCCGGCGGTCTTCGTGCTGTTCGGCACCTTCCTGGCAGTGCACCTTGTGCCGGTGTGGTGGATGCACCGGGTTTCTGCTCAAGCAATGAAGAGATAACTGCATGGCTTCAGGAAGCGAACTGCCCACCATGGAAGAGCACATTGCTCACCATCTGACCAATCTCACCTTCGGCTACCATCCCGAAACGGGACTGGGCTTCGCGATGAGCAGCGCCGAGGCCAACGCGATGGGCTTCTGGGCCATCCACGTCGACTCGATGCTCTGGTCGATCGGTCTGGGCCTCCTGTTCATCCTGGCGTTCCGCGCCGCCGCCAAGCGGGTCACCGCCGGCGTACCCGGCGGCTGGCAGAATTTCGTCGAGTGGATCGTCGAGTTCGTCGACGAAAACGTCCGCGGTTCGTTCCGGCACAAGAACGACATGGTCGCGCCGCTGGCGCTGACGATCTTCATCTGGGTGTTCCTGCTCAACCTGATGGACCTGGTGCCAGTCGACCTGGTCCCGCACCTGGCCTACCTGGCCGGCGTGCCCTACATGAAGATCGTGCCGACCACCGATGTGAACGTGACCGTCGGCCTCGCGCTCGGCGTGTTCATCCTGATCCTGTATTACAGCCTGAAGATCAAGGGCCCGGTCGGCTTCATCAAGGAACTGACCGGGATTCCGTTCCAGACCAGCATCACCGTGATCAAGCCGGTGTTCTGGGTGATCAACTTCGTGCTCGAAACGATCAACCTGATCGCGAAACCCGTCTCGCTCGCCCTGCGACTCTTCGGAAACCTGTATGCCGCGGAAATGATCTTCATTCTGATCGGCGTGATGTACTCGGCCGGCCTGGTGCTGGGACTGGTTGGCGGTGTGCTGCACGTGGGCTGGGCAATCTTCCATATTCTTGTCGTACCGTTGCAGGCCTTCATCTTCATGGTCCTGACGGTCGTCTACATCGACATGGCATACAGCGAAGACCACTAGGGTTCGCTATCTTCTCAATCCAACTGACCGATTCAAAAACTCGACTGGAGATACATCGATGGAAATGGCAAACGCTCTGATCGTCCTGGCTGGCTCCCTGCTCCTGGGTCTGGCCGCCGTCGGCGCCGCGATCGGCGTGGGAACCCTCGGCGGGCGTTTTCTCGAAGGCGCGGCGCGCCAGCCCGAACTGATCCCGATGCTGCGCACCCAGTTCTTCATCGTGATGGGCCTGACCGACGCGGTCCCGATGATCGGCGTCGGTATCGGCCTGTACGTGCTGTTCGCCCTGGGCGGCTGAGGCTGAGCGAGTCCCGAGGACCCCTCACCACTCGTCAACCTGAGGTACCAGGATGAACATCAATCTGACCATCATCGGCCAGTTGCTGGCATTCAGCGTATTCGTGTGGTTCACCATGCGCTACGTCTGGCCGCCGCTGTCCGGTGCGCTGGAGACGCGGCGCAAGAAGATCGCCGACGGTCTGGCGGCCGCCGAGCGGGGCCAGAACGAGCAACGTCTCGCCGAGGAGCGGGCGAAGGAAGTCATCAAGCAGGCCAAGCAGCAGGCGAACGAGATCCTCGCCGCCGCGCAGAAGCGTGCCAACGAGGTGGTCGAGGAGAGCAAGACCACGGCCCGCGAGGAAGGCGAGCGCATCAAGGAAGCCGCCCAGGCCGACATCGAGCAGGAAATGAACCGGGCGCGCGAGGAACTCCGCAAGCAACTGTCCAGGCTCGTGGTGCAAGGCGCCGAGCAGATCCTGTCCAAGGAGATCGACGCGAAGGCGCACGGCAACCTGCTGAAAGATCTGGCTTCACGGCTGTAAGGAGCCCCCATGTCCGACATGACTCCGGTCGCCCGCCCCTACGCCCGCGCGGCCTTCGAATTGGCGCAGTCGCGAGACGCGCTGCAGGCCTGGGACGACGAACTCGCGCTGCTCGCAGCGATCGCCGAGGACGAGCGCGTGCACTCCGTTCTCGCCGACCCGCGGGTCGAGCGGGGCGTCAAGGCGCAACTGATGCTGGATATCGCGGATGGCCAGTTGAGTCCCGAGGTCCAGAATTTCCTGCGGCTGCTGGCCGAGCGCGGCCGGCTGGCCGCACTGCCGTCAGCGCGCGCACAGTTCGCCGCGCTCAAGGCCGAGACCGAGAAGAAGGTCGTCGCGCAGGTCGTGTCGTACCGCAAGGTGACCCAGGCCCAGGAGAAGCAGATTCTCGACGCGCTGCGCGAGCGCCTGGGCTGCGAGGTCGAACTGGACTGCTCGGTCGACGCATCCCTGCTCGGCGGTGTCGTGGTCCGTGCCGGCGATCTGGTCATCGACGGGTCGGTTCGTGGACAGCTGAACCGCCTGGCCGTACATTTGAGTCGCTAAGAGGAATTCATTCATGCAACTGAACCCGTCCGAGATCAGTGATCTCATCAAGCAGCGCATCGAGAAGTTCGAGACCGGGTCGGAAGCCCGCACCGAGGGCACCGTGGTCAGCCTCACCGACGGCATCTGCCGCATCCACGGCCTCGGCGACGTGATGCAGGGCGAGATGATCGAGTTCCCCGGTGATACCTACGGCATGGCACTGAACCTCGAGCGCGACTCGGTCGGTGCAGTCGTGCTGGGCGACTACAAGCACATCACCGAGGGCGATACGGTCCGCTGCACCGGCCGCATCCTCGAGGTACCGGTAGGCCCGGGCCTGCTGGGCCGGGTGGTCGACTCACTCGGCCGGCCGATCGACGGCAAGGGACCGGTCACGACCGATCTGACCGCGCCGATCGAGAAGATCGCGCCGGGCGTGATCGAACGCCAGTCGGTGTCGCAGCCGCTCCAGACCGGCCTGAAGGCGATCGATTCGATGGTGCCGATCGGCCGCGGCCAGCGCGAACTGATCATCGGCGACCGCCAGACTGGCAAGACCGCGGTGGCCATCGATGCGATCATCAACCAGATCGGCTCCGGCGTGAAGTGCATCTACGTGGCCGTCGGCCAGAAGGCGTCTTCGGTCGCCAACGTAGTACGCCGCCTCGAGGATGCCGGGGCGATGGAGCACACCATCATCGTCGCGGCGAACGCCTCCGAATCGGCCGCGATGCAGTTCATCGCACCGTACTCCGGCTGCTCGATGGGCGAGTACTTCCGCGACCGTGGCGAAGACGCGCTGATCGTCTACGACGACCTGACCAAGCAGGCCTGGGCCTACCGCCAGGTGTCACTGCTGCTGCGCCGCCCGCCGGGCCGCGAGGCGTATCCCGGCGACGTGTTTTACCTGCATTCGCGCCTGCTCGAACGGGCCTCTCGGGTCAACCCCGAGTACGTCGAGCAGTTCACCCACGGCGAGGTCACCGGGCGCACCGGCTCGCTGACCGCGCTGCCGATCATCGAAACGCAGGCGGGTGACGTCTCCGCGTTCGTGCCGACCAACGTGATCTCGATCACCGACGGTCAGATCTTCCTCGAGACCGACTTGTTCAACGCCGGTATCCGGCCCGCGATCAATGCCGGTCTCTCGGTGTCGCGCGTCGGCGGCGCCGCGCAGACCAAGATCATCAAGAAGCTCGGCGGCGGCGTGCGCCTGGCGCTGGCGCAGTACCGCGAACTCGCGGCGTTCTCGCAGTTCGCCTCCGACCTCGACGAACTCACCCGCAAACAGCTCGACCGCGGCAAGCGCGTGACCGAGCTGATGAAGCAGGGGCAGTTCTCGCCGCTCTCGATCGGCGAGATGGCGTTCTCGCTGTTCGCGGCCAACGAAGGCTTCCTTGACGACGTCGACGCTGACCAGATCGTGCGCTTCGAGAAGGCGCTGCTCGACTACGTCCGCTCGTCGCAGAAGGCGCTGCTGGACAAGATCGACGAGTCCGGCGACTACGACGCCGAGATCGAGTCGGGCATGCGCAAGGCCCTTGAAGAGTTCAAGGCCAAACACAGCTGGTAACGGGAGCACGCAATGGCGGGCACAAAGGAAATCCGATCGCAGATCAAGAGTATCAAGAGTACTCAGAAGATCACCAAGGCGATGGAGATGGTCGCCGCGTCGAAGATGCGGCGGGCCCAGGAGCGGATGGAGGAATCGCGCCCCTACGCCCGAAAGATCCACAGCGTGATCGGACACGTCGCGATGGCGAACGCCGAGTACCAGCATCCGTTCATGATCGAGCGCGAGGTCAAGCGGGTCGCGATGATCATCGTCTCGACCGACCGCGGGCTCTGCGGCGGCCTGAACGTGAACCTGTTCAAGAAGGCCGTGCTGGAGATGAAGCACTATCGCGATCAGGGCATCGAGGTCGACCTGTGCCTGTTCGGCAACAAGGCGCTCGGATTCTTCAAGCGCCTCGGCGGCAACATCATCGCCGAGGCGACGCACCTGGGTGACCGCCCGCGTCTGACCGACCTGGTCGGCGGCATCAAGGTAGTGCTCGACCGCTTCCGCGAAGGCACGATCGACCGGGTCCTGCTGGTCGAGAACAAGTTCGTGAACACGATGACCCAGAAGCCGGTGGTGTCGCAGATGCTGCCCACCGCTCCCAGCGACGAGCGGGAACTGAAGCACCACTGGGACTACATCTATGAGCCCGACACGCACCCGGTACTGGACACGCTGCTCGAACGCTACGTCGAGTCGATGATCTACCAGGCGGTGGTCGAGAACGTGGCCTGCGAGATGGCGGCGCGCATGGTTGCGATGAAGTCGGCCTCGGACAACGCCGGTTCGCTGATCAAGGAACTGCAGCTGATCTACAACAAGGCCCGCCAGGCGGCGATCACCCAGGAGATCTCGGAAATCGTCGGCGGCGCCGCCGCGGTGTAGTGCGCGCCCCGCCCGTCCTGTCCTTCGGCCTCGCGCCCAGACAAGAATTTGCGACTTAGAGGATTGAACACATGAGTTCTGGAAAGATTGTCGAAATCATCGGCGCGGTGGTCGACGTGGAGTTTCCGCGCAACGCCGTCCCGAAAGTCTACGAGGCCCTGAGCCTGAAGGACCATGACCTGACGCTCGAAGTCCAGCAGCAGCTCGGCGACGGCGTGGTGCGCACCATTGCGATGGGCAGCACCGACGGCCTGAAACGCCAGACCGAGGTCGTCTCCACCGGCGACGCGATCCAGGTCCCGGTCGGCACTGCAACGCTGGGGCGGGTGATGGATGTGCTCGGGAAGCCGGTCGACAATGCCGGCCCGGTCGAATCGAAGGACCGCTGGTCGATCCACCGGCCGGCCCCCGCGTTCGACGAGCAGGCGGGTTCCACCGAACTGCTGGAAACCGGAATCAAGGTCATCGACCTGCTCTGTCCGTTTGCGAAGGGCGGCAAGGTCGGCCTGTTCGGCGGCGCCGGCGTCGGCAAGACCGTGAACATGATGGAGCTGATCCGCAACATCGCGATCGAACACAGCGGCTATTCCGTGTTTGCCGGCGTCGGCGAGCGTACCCGCGAGGGCAACGACTTCTACCACGAGATGAAGGAGTCGAACGTTCTCGACAAGGTGGCGCTGGTCTACGGCCAGATGAACGAGCCGCCGGGCAACCGTCTGCGTGTCGCGCTGACCGGCCTGACGATGGCCGAGTTCTTCCGCGACGAGGGCCGCGACGTGCTGATGTTCATCGACAACATCTACCGTTATACCCTGGCCGGCACCGAAGTCTCGGCGCTGCTCGGGCGCATGCCCTCCGCGGTGGGTTACCAGCCGACGCTGGCCGAGGAGATGGGCGTACTGCAGGAACGCATCACCTCGACCCAGAAGGGCTCGATCACGTCGATCCAGGCCGTGTACGTGCCGGCGGACGACCTCACCGACCCGTCGCCTGCGACGACCTTCGCACACCTCGACGCGACCGTGGTGCTGTCGCGGCAGATTGCGGAGCTGGGCATCTACCCCGCCGTCGACCCGCTGGACTCGACCAGCCGCCAGCTCGATCCGAACATCATCGGGCAGGAGCATTACGATACCGCCCGTGCGGTGCAGAACACGCTGCAGCGCTACAAGGAGCTGAAGGACATCATCGCGATCCTCGGGATGGACGAACTGTCCGAGGACGACAAGCTGCTGGTCGCCCGGGCGCGCAAGATTCAGCGCTTTCTGTCGCAGCCGTTCTTCGTTGCCGAGGTCTTCACCGGTTCCCCGGGCAAGTATGTGTCGCTGAAGGACACCATCCGCGGATTCAACGCGATCGTCTCCGGCGAATACGACCACCTACCGGAACAGGCCTTCTACATGGTCGGATCGATTGAAGAAGCCGTCGAGAAGGCCGAGAAACTCAAGTGACGAACGGTCACGATGCACGCTACGCGCGCCCGTTACGGTAACGATCATGGCGATACACGCCAATCCGAGAGATGAAAATCGGTCGCGCATCACCGTGACCGCCCCCTCTCCCCACCCCTCTCCTGCAAGCGGGAGAGGGGGAGCCGGTGCGCGCTGCGCGCGCTCGTCACGTTAAGGAGCGTTCCCCATGGCCATGACCATCCATGTCGACGTCGTCAGCGCCGAGGAGTCGATCTACTCCGGCGAGGCCTACATGATCGCGGCGCCGACCGAACTCGGCGAGATCGGCGTCTACCCCCGCCACACGCAGCTGCTCGCGCGCCTGAAGCCGGGGGAGCTGCGCATCCGCGAGACCGAGCAGGGCGAGCCGCAGCACGTGTTCGTATCCGGCGGGATCATCGAGGTCCAGCCGTATGTGGTGACCGTACTCGCGGATACCGCGATCCGCGCCAAAGACCTCGACGAGGCCGAGGCGCTGGAGGCCAAGCGCCGGGCCGAAGATGCGCTGGCACATTCCAAGGCCGAGTTCGACTACGCGAAGGCGCAGGCCGAACTCGTCGAGGCAGCGGCACGCCTGCAGATGATCCAGAAGCTGCGCCGCTCCAGTTGATCGTGGCCGGCCCGTTCGGTATCTCGGCCCTGCGCCGCCTTCGGGCGGCGCCTGCGTCGCATGGATGACGCGATGACGCGCCCGCTGCACGTCGTGGTGCTGGCCGCCGGCAAGGGTACGCGCATGTGTTCCCGGCTGCCCAAGGTGCTCCAGCCGCTCGGCGGCGCCCCGCTGATCACCCATGTCCTCGAACGCGCTCGCACGCTGGCCCCGCAATCGATCACGGTGGTGGTCGGGCACGAAGCGCCGCGGGTCCGGGCCGCGGCCCAGGCAGCGGACGTCCGGTTCGTCGAGCAGCACGAGCAGAAGGGCACCGGCCACGCGGTGCATCTCGCGCTCGCCGGCCAGGATCCGGACTCCCGCGTACTGGTGCTCTACGGTGACGTGCCCCTGGTACCGCGCGCCGACCTCGAGTCCTGTCTGAATGCCAGCGCCCCGCTGACGATCCTCGGGGCAGAGGTCGACGACCCATCCGGCTACGGGCGGCTGATCGAACGGCCACCGGGCCACCTCGACCGCATCGTCGAGGAACGGGACGCGGACCCGGCGACGCGCTCGATCCGGAGGATCAATACCGGCATCCTCTGCGCGGGCGCCCGCGACCTGCTCCGCTGGCTCGCGGCCGGCGAGGCCGAAGCAGAACGGCGCCGGGGCGAATGGTACCTGACCGACGTCGTTGCCGAAGCCCGCGGCGAGGACCGGCCGGTCGCGCTGCTGATGAGCACACGGCCCGAGGCGGTGCTCGGAATCAATGACCGGGTACAGCTCGCAGCCCAGGAACGGCTGCTGCAAAGCTCCCGCGCCGAGCGGTGCATGCGCGAAGGCCTGCACCTGAGCGACCCGGCCCGTTTCGACCTTCGCGGCTCGCTTGCCTTCGGCAGCGACTGTTTCATCGATGCCAACGTGATCCTCGAGGGCGATGTGCGCCTGGGCGAGGCGGTGACCATCGGTCCGGGCTGCCGGTTACGCGACGTGACCGTCGCCGATGGCGCGGTGATCGACGCCCACTCGCTGCTCGAGTCCTGCACCGTCGGACCGGGCTGCCATGTCGGACCGTTTGCGCGCCTGCGCCCAGGCGCCCGTCTCGAGGCGGGGGCCCGAATCGGCAATTTCGTCGAGATGAAGAACGCGGTACTCGGCCCCGGTGCGAAGGCGAACCACCTCAGCTACATTGGAGACGCGTCGGTCGGTGCCCGCGCCAACATCGGTGCGGGCACGATCACCTGCAACTACGACGGTGCGAACAAGCATCGGACCGACATCGGCGCCGATGCTTTCATCGGCTCGAACTCGGCGCTGGTCGCACCGGTTCGCGTCGGGGACAGCGCCACCGTGGGTGCGGGCACGGTGCTGACCCGCGACGCACCGCCCGAGCGGCTGACGCTTGCCCGCGCACCGCAGCGGACGCTGGAAGGCTGGCGCCGACCCGGCAAGCGCCCGCGCACGCCCGGAAAGGACTAGACTCCGTCCTATGTGTGGCATCGTTGCGGGCATCGCCGAGCGGAACATCGTCCCGATCCTGATCGAGGGCCTGCGCAGCCTCGAATACAGGGGCTATGATTCGGCGGGCGTCGCGGTACTGGCCGATGGCGCCCTGCTGCGCGAACGCACGCTGGGCAAGGTTGCAACGCTCGCGGACGCGGTCGAGCGGAGCGGCCTGAAGGGAACCGCGGGTATTGCCCATACCCGCTGGGCGACGCACGGCGCGCCGAGTTCGGGCAATGCTCATCCCCACGTTTCCGCGGAGCGGATCGCGGTGGTCCACAACGGGATCATCGAGAACCACGCAGAACTTCGCGCCGGGCTGCAAGCGCGCGGCCACCGTTTCACCTCCGAGACCGATACCGAGGTGATCGCCCACCTGATCTGCGAGGAACTTGGCAACGGCAGCGGCGACCTGCTCATCGCACTGCGCGCGGCCGCACGCAGGCTTCACGGGGCCTACGCCGTCGCCGCGATCGACCGTGAGGCCCCCGAGCGCATCGTGCTCGCCCGCGAGGGCAGCCCGCTGGTGATCGGGCTCGGCATCGGGGAAAACTTCGCAGCCTCCGACATCCAGGCGCTGCTCCCGGTCACGCAGCGCTTCGTCGATCTGGAGGATGGCGATTTCGCGGTGCTCGAACGCCTCGCGATCACCGTGGTCGACGCCGATGGCCACCCGGTGCACCGCCCGGTGCGGGAGAGCAGCCGGGAGGCGCTGGCCGCGGACCGCGGCGCCTACCGGCACTTCATGCTCAAGGAGATCCACGAGCAGCCGGAGGCCATTGCCGCAACACTCGAGGGCCGCCTCGGGGCGCAGGCGCTGCTGCCGAACCTGCTCGGACCAGACACCGCGGGCCAACTCGCCGCGGTGCGCGCGGTGCAGATCGTCGCCTGCGGCACCAGCTATCACGCCGGGATGGTGGCACGCTACTGGCTCGAGGCGACGCTCGGGCTGCCCTGCCAGGTCGAGGTGGCCAGCGAGTTCCGTTACCGTCCGCACGTGGTGCAGCCGGGAACGCTGCTGGTGGTCATCTCCCAGTCCGGCGAGACCGCCGATACCCTTGCGGTGCTGAAACAGTCCCGGCAGGAACCGTTCTGTGCCCGTCTGGCGATCTGCAACGTGCCCGAAAGCGCAATGGTGCGCAATGCCGACCTGGTGCTGATGACCCACGCCGGACCCGAGATCGGTGTCGCGTCGACCAAGGCTTTCACCACCCAGCTGGTAGCGCTGGCCCTGCTCGTCCTGCTGCTGGCCGAGCACGCACCCGGCACCCGCATGAATGCGGACACGCGTGCCGAATGGGTGCAGGCGCTGCGCGCGCTCCCCGAACAGATCCGGGAAGTGCTCTCGATCGATGCCGCGGTGGCGGAAGTGGCCGAACAACTGGTCGAGCGGCAGCACGCGCTGTTCCTCGGTCGAGGCCAGCATTTCCCGATCGCGCTGGAGGGAGCGCTGAAGCTGAAGGAAATCTCCTACATCCATGCGGAGGCCTACCCTTCGGGAGAGCTGAAACACGGGCCGCTGGCCCTCGTCGACGCCGACATGCCGGTGGTCGCGGTGGCCCCGAACGACCCGCAGCTGGAGAAACTGGCGAGCAATCTGCAAGAGGTACGGGCGCGCGGGGGCGAACTGATCGTGTTCGCCGACTGCGAGACCTCGCAGACATTGAGCACCGCGGACGCCTGGATCGGGCTGCCCTGCCGCAATTCGTTCCCCTGGCTCGCCCCGATCCTGTTCACGGTACCGCTGCAGCTGCTCGCCTATCACACCGCGGTGCTGAAAGGCACCGATGTCGACCAGCCGCGCAACCTCGCCAAGTCGGTCACCGTCGAGTAGCCGGGGAACCACACCCTCGATGGGCCCGGAAACGCCACGCCGCTGGTCACAAAGGGTCACCGAACACAGCGATGCGCTCGACCTCGAAACCGGGGTCTTCACGCTCGACGATCCGCGGCAGATCGCGCTGTCCCTGAAGCGCTCGGCCGACCGCAGCGCGCGTCGCAAGACCGCCCCGTTCCGATCCGCGATGTCGATGCTCAACTTCTACATCAACCGCGCCGGGCGCAACCTCCCGGAAGAGCGTCGGGCGTGTCTGGAACGGGCCAAGGACGAGCTCCGCGCCGCCTATGGCAGGCCCCGGCGCGGCCGGCCAGCATGACACCTGGGTCCAGGGCCATCATCTGCGCGTGACCCGGCGCATTTCCCATGTCGCGGGCTTCGACGACGCGCCGTTCCCCCGCGCACATCGGGGCGACGTGCTGGTGGTCGGGACGGTCTTCGCCGGAACCCGGCTGGAGGGCGTGATCTCGACTCGCGTGCGCCGCGACGGGATCAACGCCACCGAACGCCTGGTCCGTTCCCTGGTGGAGTCGCGATTCTTTCCCCAGCTCCAGGCCATCCTGCTGCAGGGGATCGCGTTCGCGGGTTTCAACGTAGTCGACCTGGATGCGCTGCAACGGCAAGCCGGTCTGCCGGTACTGGTCGTGGCGCGCCACCCCCCGGATCTCGCGGCGATCCGCCGCGCACTGCTCGAACATGTGCCCGGCGGCCGGCGCAAATGGCGGCTGATCGAGGCGGCTGGACCGATGGAACACATCGCGGGCGTGCAGGTGCAGCGTCAGGGGCTCGACCCCGAAGGCGCCCGGATTCTGATCGAGGCATTGCAGATCCACGGCAAATTGCCGGAACCGCTGCGCGCCGCGCACCTGATCGCCGGAGGAATCGCCGCCGGCGAGAGCCGCCACCGCCCCTGAGTGGACGATTGCGGTTTGGCCTGCAGGCCTGAAGCCCCTATCCTCTCGCAAGGGAGCATCAGGCCAGCGCATGGAGGCGTGCCCCTGACACGAGGAACCCGGAAATGACGAACGCGGTGCAGACCCGAACCGAACCCGACCCGCGGTGGTGGCAGAGCCCAACGGCGTGGCTCCCGGCGCTCCTGCTGCTTGCAGGCGCGATCGGCAGCAGCCTCGGCTGCGCGCCTCGAACCGACTTCCGGGGAGAGCGCCTCGCCTACGAACAGAACACCATCGAGGTCGTGCAAAGCGTCGCTCCCAGCGTGGTGTCGGTACGCGTATCGGCGCCCGGAACCCCGGCCGAACGCGAGTCGGACGGGCAGCGGGTCGCGGGAGGCAGCGGCTTCGTGGTGGACGACGCGGGACGTATCATCACGAACTTTCACGTGGTCGCGATGGCGATGGGCGAGGGCCCCGACGACACGATTGAACTGGCCTCCGGCGCCCGCCTGAGCGTCTCCTACCTCGGCAGCCCCGAGACCGAGCATCCGGTCCGGATCCTGGGCGCGAATCCGGATGTCGACCTGGCGTTGCTCGAACTGGTCGAGCCGGAGATGGCTCCGTTCGTACCACCGATCCCGCTCGCCGACTCCGACCAGGTACAGGTCGGCCAGAAGGCGGTCGCGATCGGCAACCCCTTCGGCCTGCATTCCAGCGTGACCGCCGGCATTGTTTCCGCGGTCGAACGCACGCAGCCCGGGCTGGTGGGTATCGAGATCCCCTACATCCAGACCGATGCAGCGATCAATCCCGGCAACTCGGGTGGCCCGCTGCTGAACTCCGCGGCGCAGGTCGTCGGCATCAACAACACCATCCTGGCCCCGGCAGGGGCGTTCGCCGGCATCGGCCTGGCGGTTCCCAGCAATCTGCTCGGCGAGGCGATGTCGCAGCTGCTCGCCGGCGGCCTGTCTGGCATTGCGGCTGCGGCCGCGCAGCTCCCGGACCGTCCCCGCATCGGTCTGCAGATCGCCCTTCGGGTCGCGGACTACCCGCGCGCGCTCCGGGAGCAGCTGGAATTACCGTCCCAGGGGGTGGTGGTAACCGGCGTCTCCCGGGACGGCCCGGGAGACCGCGCCGGGATCCGAGGCCCGGAGGGCGTGGTGGTGGTCGACGGGCAGCCCTTCCCGTACGGGATGGACGTGATCACTGCAATCGACGGCGAACCGGTCACGCGCGCGATCGACGTACAGCGCGCCGTGCTCCAGCGCGGGGCCGGTGACATCGTGACCGTGACGATCTGGCGCGATGGCCAGGAGCTGGACCTCGAGATCGCGCTGGAAGTGATCCCGCGGGAGGACGAATGAGCGCCTCTGGGGGCATGCAGGAAGGCGCGTTGGACGCAGACGGGAACGAGGGCTACGAGCGCGCGATCGACCTGCTGCGCGCCTGCGCGACAGCCGACGGCTTCCTGGCCACCCCGACCCAGCGCTCGAACTACCGGCGCATCTGGGCCCGGGACGGCGCGATCCTGACACTGGCGGCGCTTTGCACCGACGACGCCGACCTGATCGCGACGGCCCGATGCACGCTGGAGGTGCTGGCGGCGCACCAGGGCCCGCATGGCGAGATCCCGAGCAACGTGGACCCGGCCACCGGGCGCATCAGCTATGGCGGGACCACCGGGCGAGTCGATGCCGACCTCTGGTTCGTGATCGCCTGTGCCGAGTTCTGGCGCGCCACCGGCGACGGTGCCTTCCTCGACCGCATGCTTCCGGCGATCGAGAAGGTGCGCTTTCTGCTCGGCGCCTGGGAGTTCAACAACCGTGGGCTGCTGTACGTACCGGTGACCGGGGACTGGGCCGACGAGTACCTGCAGAGCGGCTACGTGCTCTACGACCAGCTACTGTATCTCCAGGCCCAGCGCAGCTTCGCCACGCTGCACGAAGAGGTACACGGTTCGGCCGATCATGCGCTGGGTGAGCGCATCGGACGACTGCACCACCTGATCCGCGGGAATTACTGGTTCAACGGCGACGGCACAGTGCCCGGCGACACCTACCATGAGGTGCTGTACCGCAAGGGGCTCGAGGCCGCGCCGCACTGCGCGGACCGGTACTGGATGCCGCATTTTTCGCCGAGCGGCTACGGCTACCGCTTCGATGCCTTCGCCAACGTGCTGGCCTCGCTGTTCGGCGTGGCCAACGACGCCCAGCGCGAACGGGTCGATGCCTTCATCGCGGATGAACTGCTGAACGAAGAGATGCCACTGCTGCCGGCGTTCCATCCGGTGATCGAACCGGTCGACGAGGACTGGGAGGATCTGCAGGTCATGTTTTCCTACACGTTCAAGAACCGGCCCTACGAGTTTCACAACGGCGGGCTCTGGCCGATGCTGACGGGCTTCCATGTCGCCGACCTCGCGCGCCGGGGGCGCACCCGGCACGCGCGAGCCCTGCTCGCGGGAATCCATCGGGCCAATTCACAGGCGATCGACGGTCAGCCTTGGAGCTTTCCCGAGTTCATTCATGGCCGGAAACTGACACCCGGCGGCACGCCCCGTCAGGGCTGGAGCGCGGCCGGGGCGGTGATCGGCCAACAGGCGTTGCAGGGCCGGACGCCGTTCCGGATCAATGGCGATGCCTGACCTCCTGGTGTTGTGTACCGACCTGGACCGGACCGTGATCCCCAACGGGGACCAGCCGGAGTCGCCCGAGGCGCGGCCGCTGCTGCGCCGCCTCGCGGCCCGGCCCGAGACGGTACTGGTCTACGTCAGCGGTCGGGACGAGGACCTGCTGCGGGGTGCGATCCGCGACTACGCACTGCCAGTGCCGGAGTTCGCGATCGGCGATGTCGGCACAACCATCTACCGGCTCGATGGCGAGCGCTGGACGCGCTGGCGGGCCTGGTCGCAGGAGATCGCGCCGGACTGGCAGGGCTGGGAGGGGCCGGATCTAGCCGGCTGGCTCGACGCACTCGACGGCCTGGAACTGCAGGAGCCCGAGAAACAGAACGACTTCAAGCTCAGCTATTACGCGCCGTCCGATGTCCGGCCCGGGCCGCTCCTGCAGGCGGTGCGGGAGTGCCTGGACGCGCACGGCGTGCGCGCGAACCTGATCTGGAGCATCGACGAGCAGGCCGATCGCGGCCTGCTCGACGTCCTGCCCGCCTCCGCGAACAAGCGCCACGCGATCGAGTTCCTGATGCGGGAACAGGGCTTTCCCGACCGCGCGACGATGTTCGCCGGGGACAGCGGCAACGACCTCGACGTGCTGGTCAGCGGGCTGCAGGCCGTGCTGGTGCGCAACGCACCGAACGAGGTGCGCGCGGAAGCGGTGCGCCGCGCCGGCGAGGCCGGCCATCCGGAACGCCTGTACGTCGCCCGCGGCGGGTTCCTCGGCATGAACGGACACTACGCCGCCGGCGTGCTCGAGGGGGTTGCCCACTTCTTCCCCGAGGCCGTCGCGTGGCTGACCGGCGGCCCGGGAACACGCCGCTGAGCGCGACCCGTGGCCACGGAGCCTGCGGCCGCCGGCCGGGCCCGGATACCTGTTGGCGGAATCTGCGCACTGTCGTGTCGCGCCAAACTCGATTGACAACGGGCTTCGCACGGCGCCCACTAGCGCAACAGCGGCTCCTCGACACGTTCGCGCAGAGCTTTCCCGCCGAGCTGTTCGATCAGCGTCAGCGCAAAGTCCATCGCGACCCCCGGACCGCGACCCGTGACCACGCCGCCGTCAATCTCCACCGCTGCGCCGGTCGGCTGCAACCCGCTCTCTTCGAGCGCACCCGGGTAGGCGGCGGCGCGACGCCCCGCCAGCAGACCGGCGCT